>NZ_JAGKJL010000021.1:0-141810 GCF_020329495.1 Bradyrhizobium australafricanum
TTACTAACGAAATGGAACTTGCAGCAGAGGAAATATTCGGGCCGGTGGCGCCGATTCTCCGAGTCGGCAATGCCGAAGAAGCGTTGGCTGTAGCCAATGAAACGAGTTTTGGATTAAGCGGCGCCGTGTTCACGCGCGACGTGCACCGGGGCATGCACTTTGCCCAGCGAATGCATGTCGGTATGGCCCATGTCAATGATCAGCCTGTCATCGATTTGCCGACCTGTCCGTTTGGCGGCGAGAAGAACTCCGGCCTCGGCCGGTTCAACGGCTCTTGGGCCATCGAGGCTTTCACTACCGATCAGTGGCTGACAGCACAGCACGCGCCGCGAGGCTTTCCCTGGAATGCTTCCGCCGTACAGGGGCCATGGTCCTGAAGGTGCATAGCGCGGACGATGTTGCTCAGCAGGCCAATTCCCCCTGATAAACTACGCTACCGGCTTTTGTTTTGGGGACTGTTGCTGCCCCTGGCGCTGTCGGCACGGGTATCGTTATTGGGCGCCGGAACCGCTGGAACGGGGCTCGCATTGGGTTGCGTATATGCGCTTCGCGGCGTGTCAGAGGCTTGGAACTCGCGTCGTCCGCTGCTTGTTTCTTTCATGGCCCAGAGCATCAGAATTATGGCAACGCAGACCATCGCGATCAGGAAGATAATTGCAAAGGGTACATTTTTGTTCATGCGATGCTCCTTCGCGTCGGGCTCAGCGAATGTGGCAACCGGTGTGCCAGCCATCTCATCAATCATAGAGGTCGGACGGCGCGGCGCGTTGATATCACGCAACCTCCGCGACTCTCGAACAGGGCTACCTGCATCATGTGCGCTCGCAAGGAGCGGACCGGCCGATGTCGTCGTATGATGCGCCTTGAGCTTGCAGGGTTCGGCGCAACGCCGTTGATCGAACTCTATCTGACGGCCAAGGCGCCGGGAGAATTGGACGCTGCCTAGCTCAAAGCGACGCGTCTGCTGACCGGGTCCTGCCGTAACATCACTAGGCATGGCCGGCGCATCGATGAGTGCATGTCATGGCAGATGGCTAATAAATGTAACGATGCGCCGATACTTGGCCGTGGACAATCCTCACTAGCGTACTGGGTTCAGGAGATGGTTGGATGGAGGTCTCGCGCCCGGAACGCCATCGAGGCGCGGCATCGGCAAACAGTCGATCCAAGCAGCGGACGAAAATGCGCTGGTCGAGGCATACGGTGCAGCTGATTCTTCTGAAGAACGTCCGGCGACGACATGAATAGTCTCATGACAGATGTCGTCGGCGGCCTGATCGAAAGAATGCGCGCCGGTTGGTCCGTCGGAAGGCTGGTTGACGGCCGTAAAGCAAGTCAGGGCTAAAGGCGCAACCGGACCTAGCGCTTAACTGACTTGGAGATAGATTTGGGTCTCAGCGGTTATCGCGTCGCCACTCTTCCGTTGCCAGACGCATGGCTTCCGTGCGGTCGCAACCGGTCCGATCCATCCAGCGCTTGATCAGGCCCTCCTTCCCCTGCGCGCTCGTCATTGAAAAGACGCGCTGAAAATCCCGCTGGGTTTCCGATTGCCGTCGCAAGTCGGCTTGTCGCCGCGTTGCCGGATCCGGCCGCAGCGGCTGCGATCCATGCTGCAACAGGTAATAAGCGACGCCACCGACTAACAGCAGCAGCAACAGGCCTAGAATGATTTGTTCCGTATCCATGTTCGCCACTCCGCTTGAGCTGGCCCAATATCCCTCCCGGCCCGGCCATTCGCATTGACGGATCGCAAGCCGGTGGGTGGCGGATCCAAGGGGTGGTTAGCTAAGGAGCACCATTGAACATTTTGGCCCGTTTTGCGTGAGCGTAAAATTCGCCAACTGCTCACATTTCCCGTATTGAATGTCCGTTTTGTCCCCACCAGCAGAGGAAAAGCGACATGCCGGGTCGAGCGGGGCGCGACTCGGCTAAGCGGGAGCGTGATCGCGGGTCGCGCTCAGACGTTCGGCAAGAAGTATCTCTTGATGTTGTCGCCGTCGGTCTTGAACAGCACGCGGGTGCCGCGAAGCTGCCGAATCTGCTTCTTGGTCCTTTTGATCATGCCGTGGCGCTTGCCGGCGTGGGCCGCCATTACTTTGCCGGTGGCAGTCACCTTGAAGCGCTTCTTTGCGCCTGATTTGGTCTTCAACTTGGGCATTCTGGCCTTCCTATGGCTGCGAGATGACAAAGCGACTCGGCGATGGCCTCAATCGTCGCTTCGTTCTGAATATCCGAGACAGCGAAATCCTGCGGAAGCATTAGATCAACGATCTGCCGCTAACCGTCCGGACGCACGGCCCACTATTTGGGAATTTCCTGAACATGATGGCGGGCTTAATCTTAGCGAACGATCCAGCCGCTTCACTGCGCAGCATTGTACTGAGAGTATCCGCCGATAGCAGGCCACGGGATAAGTTCTTATATTCATACTCGCACCCTTGCTTTGGCCGGGGGTAACGCTTTCGAGGTAACCGACCGGAAAGATGAACGATCGCCTCGCAAGAACGTTCAACTAAATGCTGCGAATTCCCGCACCGTAAAAGTACGTAATGCGGTCGCCGATGTCACAAACGAAGCGGCGCAGAGTTGCACGCTGGAAATTGATTGCAGCCAACGAGACGATGCTGACCGTTGAACGTGAAGAAGCGAGTCGGGCTTTCGATACCTTTGCACCGGATTTCATACTGCAGGCCACCCCCGACCAACACCTCAACGACCATGAACAAAAAGCCTTCATATTCTCTCGCAGCCGAGTTGAGGCCTTTTGTAGCTCCGTTCCGCTTCGACGGATCGAGCGAGTTTCACCTCAAATCACAGAAGACCAGAGAGAGGGGAGGTCTCGACAAGGGCCAGGGCGAGGAGATCATCGAGGCCAACCACAAACGGTTGAGTGATTTCCAGGAAAAGCTCTACGCGCAGAACAGTTGGTCGTTGCTGCTGATCTTCCAGGGCATGGACGCCGCCGGCAAAGACAGTGCCATCAAGAGCATCTTCAAGGGCATCAACCCGCAGGGCTGCGAGGTTCATTCCTTCAAGCAGCCGTCAACGCTTGAGCTCGATCATGATTTCATGTGGCGCAGCGTGATCGCGCTGCCGCGGCGTGGCCGCATCGGCATCTTTAACCGTTCTTATTATGAAGATTGCCTGGTGGTGCGGGTGCATCCGGAGATTCGCGCTAAGGAGAAGATTCCCGCCCGGTTGATTACCAGGAATATCTGGCGCGAGCGGTTTGAGGACATCTCTTCCTTTGAGCGCTACCTCGCGCGCAATGGCACAATCATCCTGAAGTTCTTCCTCAACATATCGAAGGAAGAACAGCGCCAGCGTCTTCTCGCGCGACTGGATGAGCCTTCGAAGAACTGGAAGTTCTCGATGGCCGATATCGCCGAGCGCGCACTGTGGGAGAAATACCAAGCGGCGTATCAGGAGGTTATCAGGCATACCTCAAACGAGGCGGCGCCGTGGCACGTGGTACCGGCCGATCACAAATGGTTCGCGCGAGTGGTGATCGGCTCCACTGTCGTCAGCGCGCTCAACAGGCTCGATTTGCAGTTCCCCAAGGTCGACCCTGCTTCGCTGCAGGAGTTAAAGCTGGTCCGCAAGGCATTGCTGGCGGAAGGGCAGGAGCGAAAAGTCGGTAAAGTCGCCGGTCAACAGGTTAAGTGAACCTAGAAAGGGTTTCATGCGCTTAGCAGACCCGGCACAGCCGCGGCGTCCGGGCTGGTCGGGTGGTTCGGGGCGACTTTCTTTATGCGTCCATGCTGGCAGGTCCATTGGTACCGATGCGTGCCCACAGCATCAGCACGATTGCAAAACAGACGAGCGCGACGATGACCAGGACGGCATAAGGCTTTCGGGGCTCATGGGAGTTCTCCTTTGCCTGGATTATCAAACCCAAGAATGAACTTGAGCGCGGCGCAAAGATCGCAGCCATAACCGTATCATTTTGGCGATGGCGTTGTCCCATCGCTGACCGCAGCTGCTCACTCGACGAGCGCCTGCTATTTTCCCAATTAACCGGCGCCGCATTCGGGCAGGCCGCAGTACTATTCAAGCGCTCCGAGCCGCGACGTCACCAACTTTTGCGTCTGGCCCTTGATCCCCAGTCGATCGAGTAGAGCGTTGGCAACAGCTTCCGAGGATGCTGGATTCTGTCCCGTGATTAGGTCGCCATCGGAGATGGCATAGGGCTGCCATTTCTCTTTCCGGGAATAGTTGCCGCCGTTGTTCCTCAACATATCTTCGACCAGGAACGGTAAGACGTCAGTCAGTTCAATTGCAGCCTCCTCGAGGTTGGAAAATCCGGTGACGGATTTGCCGGCGACAAGGGGCAGCCCATTGGATGCCCTGGTAGAACGCAACGCGCCGGGCCCATGGCAGACGAGCCCTAATGGACGACGCGTGCGGGCCATGGTTTCGATCAGTGCGATTGAGTGGGGGTCATTGGCGAGATCCCATAACGGCCCGTGGCCGCCTGGATAGAAGGCGGCATCATGGTCGCGGGCCGAAATGCTCGACAGCGTCCGGGTGTTCGTCAACTCGGCTTGCGCATGACTGTCGCGCTGAAAGCGAATAGTCGCTTCGGTCTCCGCCTCGGCCCACTCGCTTCTTGGATCGACCGGGGGCAGGCCTCCGTCGGGAGATGCAAGTGTGAGAACGATGCCGGCGTCCTTGAAGATGTAATAGGGCGTAGCGAGTTCATCGAACCAGAGGCCAGTCTTCTTCCCAGTGTCCCCAAGTCGGTCGTGCGAGGTTAGTACGATCAATATCCTCATCTCAGGTTTACTCCTCTGCTCGGCACCTCGGTGGTGGAGCATCGGGCATCATGGTTCGACGTTCATTGAGGGTCATCAATTTTGCCGTCAAAGTGCAAACCAGCGCTGATTGGCACAGGCTTTTGGTTGTTGTCACGTCACATTAATTGTCGGCGAACTTTCGAAGCTCGTCCTGGTCGAGCGCCTCTTCGGTTTTACCAGAGACCAGGTCGCTCTGATTTCGAACCGGATTACTCTCGTGATCGGCCCCAAGATAAAGGCGACGAGTTGGTGCGCAGCCTCTTTCGTGGAATGTCTGTTGTTGAAGCATCATCATTTGATGGGGATCTCAGCTGAGCATCTCCCATTCATGAAAACTGATCCCCGTCAAGGCCCTAGGACAACTGCAGCGGCATACTGTGCCACGCTTCCGTACTCCCGGAACGAAAGACGGCCGAGTGTTGAGAAGATTCGACGCTGCTGAATAGGCTGATCTGAACAAAGTTGGACTTCTGCCGCATGTCCCACAGTCGATCATGTAGGCCAAGCAGAGGTGTCGTTGAGCCGTCCGCCGACCCTCTCCTCGAGCTGTGTCGCTGTTACGGCCGCTTCGGGTGGGATTGCGGTTGCCAATCTCGATTACGACCAGCCGATGCTGACCGAAATCATGTGTCTAGGCTTAGGTTCATCGCTCCGCTGGTCCGACAAGAGGGAGAGACCGCATGCGAAGTTCGTGTACCTGCGTCGCGCTTGCCGCGTTCATCCTGGGCATTTGCAGCTCCATGGGTGCAGCCCAGCCGCAGAGTGAAGGTAAAAAGTCGGGAGATGCTCCTTGGAGCACCGGACGCACAGTATTGCCGGACAATCAGGGTCAACCCCAGCCACAGGGATGGACCGGCCCACTATCGACCGGCACTGGCGGCGCTCCACCGACAAGTCCACAGGGGGGCACACCGCCAGACATGCAACCCGCGCCGGGCGGTGCGACCAAGAGCATCGTTGATCCTTCTCCTAAGTACTAACGCGTGACGTGGCTGCACGAAGGGAGAGCCCCGATGAATGGCCCCATTGCCGGTCCGGCCTTGTGGTTTGCTGATGCATCTACGGGGTCAGGGCAGGAGGCCTCGGTACTCTCACTGTTCGCAACCACAGCGGAGAGAGCCGTGCTCTCGGCGCGCAGTAGACGGGGCAGGAGGAAAAAATCTGTCTAGAAAATGATGTTTGTCATGATGCCCACGTCTCGTGCTGTGCGCATAGTGGCAATTGAGTTTGATCTCCAACGCCCGTTGGAACCGTGTGGAAAGGCTTGTGTATGAAGGGACGTGTCCAGGCAGCTGTGTACCGGCGTGATCTGCTTCGCCTCGCGATTGTGAGCACTGCCGCCGCGACCGGTGGAACGTTGACCATCGAGCCCATCGTGGCTGAGCCCACGGGTAGCGCTAAGCGGAAGCCCCGTTACCGGGCGAACTCAGCCGAGGTTCAAAACTTCTATCGCGTCAACAGCTATCCCGCCCCATAGGGAGGCGCGCATGCTGTTCAGGAAGTCGGAACGTCGCAGTCGTGGGCAAGCAGCTGTCGCGCCGTGTCAACCACGCACGGGTATCGATCGCCGGACCTTCTTGAACCGCTCGGGCGTCACCATCGGTGCGCTGGCGGTGCTTGGCGACTTGCCACTTGGTTGCGTTCGTCAGGCGGAAGCCGGCCCGCCGCCTCCCGCGGGTGCCACAGTTAACACCCGTAAGAACATCTGCACACATTGCTCGGTCGGCTGTTCGGTTATCGCAACAGTCACGAACGGCGTGTGGACCGGGCAGGAGCCAGACTATGACAGCCCGATCAATCGTGGATCGCATTGCTGCAAGGGTGCTGCGGTTCGAGATGACGTCTTGAGTGAGCGCCGCTTGCGCTACCCCGTGAAGCTTGTCGATGGCCGATGGACGCGTCTGTCATGGGAGCAGGCCATCGACGAGATCGGAGACAAGCTCATTGAGATTCGCGAGAAGTCCGGACCGGAGTCGGTGTACTGGCTTGGATCCGCCAAGTTCACCAATGAAGCCGCCTACCTCAACCGCAAGCTTGCGGCCTTCTGGGGCACGAACAATGCCGACCATCAGGCGCGTATATGCCATTCCACGACGGTCACCGGGGTAGCCAATACCTGGGGCTATGGCGCGATGACCAATAGCTACAATGACATTCGAAATGCCAAGACCATCATGGTCATGGGCGGCAACCCAGCCGAGGCGCACCCGGTTTCGCTTCAACACATTCTTGAAGGCAAGGAGCTGAACCGGGCCAACATGATCGTCATCGATCCACGAATGACGCGGACGGCCGCGCACGCGACGGAGTATCTTCGTGTTCGCCCCGGAACCCACATCGCGACGATCTACGGCATGCTTTGGCACATCTTTCAAAACGGCTGGGAGGACAAGGAATTTATCCACCAGCGGTCGTACGGCATCGACGAGATCCGCAAGCAAGTCGCGAAGTGGACGCCCCGGGAAGTCGAGCGTATTACAGGTCTGCCTGAAGCACAGGTCAGCCATGTCGCGGAAATGTTCGCCAAAGAGAAGCCCGCAACATTGATCTGGGCTATGGGGCAGACGCAATTCTCGACCGGCACAGCGAACGTCCGTGCCAGCTGTATACTGCTGCTGGCGACAGGCAACGTCGGATGTCCCGGAGGCGGCGCCAATATTTTCCGCGGCCACACCAATGTGCAAGGCGCTACCGATCTCGGCCTCGATGTGACGACGTTGCCACTCTACTACGGCCTGACCCAGGATGCCTGGCAGCATTGGTGCAGGGTATGGGAGATCGATTACGACTGGATCGCTTCGCGCTTCGCGAGCAAAACGCTGATGGAAAGTCCGGGAATTCCGAGCACGCGCTGGTTCGACGCGAGTTTATTGCCGAAGGATCAGGTCACACAGCCCGACAATGTGCAAGCGATGTTCGTCATGGGGCATGGCGTCAACACGATCACCCGCATGCCGGAAGCCAAGCGAGGGATAGAAAAGCTCGAACTGCTGGTTGTGTGTGATCCGTATCCGACCGCATGGTCGGTGCTCTCGGAACGCAAGAACGGCATCTATCTTTTACCGGCCTGCACCAGCTTCGAGATGGATGGTTCGCGAACCGCCTCGAACCGCTCGCTGCAGTGGGGTGAGAAGATCGTGGACCCAGCGTTCGAATCGAAAAACGACTACGAGACGTTCTATCTGCTCGCCCGCAAGCTGGGTTTCGCCGACCGTATGTTCAAGAACATCAAGGTAGAAAACGGCGCGGTATCGGCGGAGGATATTCTGCGCGAGATCAATCGCGGCGGCTGGTCGACGGGCTATTGCGGACAATCGCCGGAGCGGCTCAAGGCGCACATGAGGAACCAAGCCAAATTCGATCTGGTCACCCTGCGGGCGCCGAAGGATGATCCGGAAGTGGGTGGAGACTATTACGGCTTGCCGTGGCCGTGCTGGGGGACGCCCGAGTACAGACATCCCGGCACGCCGATTCTCTACAATACCAATCTTCCGGTAAGCGAAGGCGGCGGCACGTTCCGCGCGCGGTTCGGCGTCGAACGCATCGTCAAGCGCAAGGTGATGGAGAACGGGCAGGAAGTCGAAAAGGAGCAACACGACAATTTGCTTGCCGAAGGGTCGTATTCGGTCGGCTCCGAAATCAAGGACGGCTACCCCGAGTTTACGCTGGCCGTGCTGAAGAAACTGGGCTGGGACAAGGACCTGGCTCGGCAGGAAATGGAGGTCATTCAACGCGTCAACCGTGCCAATCCCGATGCGGTGTCATGGGCGCTGGATCTTTCCGGCGGCATTCAACGTGTCGCAATCGAGCACGGCTGCTCGCCGCACGGCAACGGCAAGGCGCGCATGATCGCCTGGAATTTGCCTGATCCAATTCCGGTCCATCGCGAACCGATCTACACGCCCCGTCCAGATCTCGTGGCTGATTATCCGACGCTGCCGGATGCCAGGCAATTCCGCGTACCCAATATCGGCTTCAGCATTCAGAAGGCTGCCGTTGACAAAGGCATTGCCAAGCAATTTCCCTTGATCCTGAGTTCGGGACGGCTTGTAGAATACGAAGGAGGCGGCGAAGAGACGCGATCCAGTAAATGGCTAGCAGAACTGCAGCAGCACATGTTCGTCGAAATCAATCCGGTGGATGCAGGCGCCCGCGGAATCAAGGATGGCCGATGGGTTTGGGTAACCGGGCCAGAGAGTAATTCGAGGGCTCGCATGAAGGCCGTTGTGACGGAAAGAGTAGGCGAGGGAGTGGCCTGGATGCCTTTCCATTTCGCCGGTTGGTACGAAGGCACCGATCTGCGTCCCAAGTATCCGAAAGGTGCCGATCCGATCGTGCTCGGCGAGAGCGTGAACACGCTCACGACTTACGGATACGATCCATCGACCGGCATGCATGAGCCGAAGGCCACCCTTTGTCAGATCAGGGCGGCGTAAGAGGATAGAGCCCTGGCGTGCATGAAATTCCCTTGTAGATGCTGCAAAGCCTGCGTCACCATCCGCAAAAACTAGAATGACGTCTCCTGGAGAATGACGGCTAGCCCAGTAAGTTCGGTTTCGATGCGTGCATTGCACGGTCCACCCTGCGGGGGGCCGTGTGACATGCATCAATCCGACAGACGATTGCACTCGTGCTGCTTCGAAAGATTTGTGCATCAGCTGCGGCTACTGCTTCTATGCCCGCTCACTCGCGGCGCCGCAATATCCGATGGTCAATTTCGAGTTTCGCGGCAAGACGTCGCGATCCTGGAAGGTTGGCTGTTGGGTGCAGCGATACAGATACATCAGCGATCGCCCGGTTGATACATGGTGGTGCGCCAAACGGGCGTTCGCATGGCAGGCCCTGCGGCGGATCAAGGTTTGGTGGCGGACCTCAGCTACCAAGTGCACGACTTTGCTCGCTAATCTATGATGTACAATTTCCAGCGCGAGATCGTAGCGCCCGAACCGCTCAGCTATCCCCTCTGCCGTCAGTTCGAGCGCGCGCCCGGGGCGGGATTGCCAACTGAAGCTACTGCGTCCGGCGCGCTGGAATCGACGATTTCGGCGGCGCGCCGAGGTGTGCTGCTTCGATGAGAGGCCTCGCGATAGTGTTCACGGGACATCAGAAGCAGCAGCAATCCAATAATATCTGACCTGCCAATAGTCATAGATGTCCTGGTTGCGGGCCCGAGCTGTTTGCTCCCAGTGTTCCCCTTGCTCGATCTTCGGCGCGTTCTTAAGCTCCCCTTCGGTGATGTCCACCTGGAAGCCATCGGGCTTTTCATTCCAGGTCAACATCGACCAGGGAATAGGGTAGTGGTCCTCTCCGATGCCGAGGAAGCCGCCGAAACTCAGGATCGCGTAGGCGATCTGGCCGGTGAGCTTGTCGATCATCAGGCGCTCTACCTTCCCGATGCGCTTGCCGTGTACGTCATAGACCGGCATTCCTTCCACGCTGTCGCTAGTGATGAGGGAAGAAGTGTGGCCCTCTTGCATCGGGACGGGTTGCTCCCAATAACCATAGACCCGCTCGTCGCGGTCCGGGTTCGCTTGCTCCCAGCTTTCCACTGGTTCGGCCTTCGGAGCGTTCTTGAGTTGCTCCTCGGTGATGTCGACGCGATATCCACCGAGCTTCTCATCGTAGTTCAGCATCGGCCAAGGAATCGGATAGTGGGTCCCGCCGATACCGAGGAATCCCCCAAAACTCAGGACCGCGTAGGCGATGCGGCCGCCGGCCTTGTCGATCACTAGCCGCTCGACCTTCCCGATGCGCTTGCCCTGTGGATCATAGACCGCAGTGCCTTCTACGCGATCGCTTGCGATCACGGAAGACGCAGTTTCGCTCTCCGTCGCGGATGCGCGCTGCATTGTAGTCACCATTGATTGTCTCCTTGATTGGCACATTCAAAACCAGAGCATCGGCCCCCGGATTACTAATCGATGGTTTCGGAGGCTTGCACTCTATTGCATGCAGCTACGAGCTACGCTGCCATCTCGTCCGCTGCATTGATGGCCGTCAACGCACGTGCACGGTCTGCGGATGCTCGCGTTTGGTGAACTCGACGTCCAGCTCGCATAGCGACCGTTGCGTCAAGTGAAGAGCGTTGCAGCGTGTAACAGAACGCCAATTGAGCGTCAGGGTCAGCGTCCATTACCATGCTAGGCGTCGTTCACCACGACTGAAGCTGTTAAATCACCGGCCGGGCTGGCCGATTCGAACGTGGCGCAGCGCGTCCCCGCACGAGGACTGGCGATGTGACGCGACTTTTCGGGCCGTCAATGCTCGAGCAGGTAACGCGAACTGCAGCGGGCAAGCGACATTTCTACGAAACCCTAGCATACAGATAGCATTGTGACCCAGCTCTCATGACCTGGTTCAACGGCGCGTCCTAGCTGATGAACGTCGACTGTTGGGGAGCCGCCAAATGGAGCGACTTGCTGCCTCGACAGGAGATGGTCAATATCATGGTGCAGCTCAAGCTCCCCAGCTGCGACACCCGTTACGCCGCGGCCCCTAACGCCGCTACAGTAGTATTTGAGATGGACGGTTTCTTCGCGGGCCGTCCGCCGTAGCGGGCATGGCGTGATCCTCGCCGCGCGGACCGCCTGTCCGCGAGTTCTAGCAGCGCCGGACTTTGCGAACGATCAAAGTGCCGTCGGGCCGGTGGTGGCGCTCGACTACTATCCGGCAGTCGTCCCAGGCGTAGCTACGCCACGCCGGCTCGCGCACGATCACGTCGCGTTCGACCACGCGAGGTGGAGGACGAACGACTTCTTCTTCCCAGACCTGAGCTGAGCTGGGCCATGCGGCCAAAGTCGTCATGATGCCCGCAAGACCTATCGCGAAAATTCTCATGCTGTCTCTCCTTGCAATTTGACCGGTTGGCAGTGGGGGCCCAACGCTTGGCGATGTTGGATGTTGCCGTCGGTTGCGAAAATAAAGCACATGAGGCGCGGGCCGGAAATTGACGGCTGTCAAGGGCGCACTCGAGCAGCAGAGCTAGAAAAGCAGCCTGCGCCAGTTGGGCCACCAGACGCTCTCGAATGGTCCATATTGCTGATGCTGCTTTCTCGACCGGTGTGCTCAGCTACGATCTTTGCTCTGCTTTGTCTTTACTTTGCGGCCGCCGGCACATGGCTCGCCGTTCTCGGACGCACCTGGTATTATACGATGGCCGGAGTCGGCCTGCCCGCAGACTGCCTTGCGAGGAAGTCTACGTCACCTTCGGCTTACATCCCCATCTCGGAAAAGAATGCCATCGATCTTGCCAGAACGGTGAGCCGATTGCACCCTCTCTACCATTCTTATTGATGACCGGGAGGCGAGATGGACCAGTTGAAAGAAATTGCAGGATGCGGGTTCTTCAGAAGCCGATTTTACAGAAGCCATGGACTCGGCGAACTGGCGGAGGAAGTCACCTGGCGCTCGGCTAAGATCAGGTGCCTCGGCATCGATGATCCACGAGCATTTCAAATCAAGTCATGCTGCCCGGCATGAAGCAGCGGACCGTGGTTCCCATGTAGTCGCGGATCGGCCAAACCATGGTTCTTCCCACTCTGTTCGGCTCGGTGATGACGGCCTCATCCGGAACGTCAATCCATTGGTTGTCGAGCCGTACGCGGTAGTGGCCGTCGCGGGTTTCCCAATCGACATCGCTGACCGCCGTGCCGTCGGAGCAGCAGGGTCCCTTGCCCGATCTGAGCTGGTCGAACCAGGCTTTCAGCGGCGAATTGGCATGGCGGCCGTCGTCGCGGGCGTGCGCCGATAGTATCGGCGATGCCAGCGCCAGGATACAAGCAGCCGAAATGGCAATGGGTCGTTTCAAGCGCTTTGCGAACACATCACTCTCACGTCGAGATGTTGGAGCTGCGGGCGCGATCTGAATGGTAACGTCGTGCGTCAACGCCGTCGTTGACAACGAGCAATTTTAGAATGATTGGGATTTGACCTGCATTGCGTGCGCGTGCAATTGCGAAAGCTCTTCATCTGCGGGGTCTTGTCCTTCCAATCTTCAATAGCTACCGTGTCGATTTGACCGCTTTTCAGGCGCTATCGAGATGCGCCGCGGATCAACCAGTTGGATATCTCATTGACGCGCGCGAGATGTTGCAGCTCCCGGAATGGGGCTCGTCGACGTCGGGCAACATTTCCGCCGCGGTACTGGCCAGAGCAATCGCACCTCGAAGTCACCGTGCCGCCAATGCTCGATGGCGGCGTGGATCTGCCGCATCGATGCGTAGTGGAAACAGCTCTCGACGTGATGAGTGTTGCCGATCGCCGGTTCCCTCACGCTAGATGCGAGCCCTCACTGAGGCGAACGCAGTTCGCTATTCGCAAGTCTGGAGAGGCGGGGCCAATAGAGCGGATCGCCGCCCGCACAATTGATACAATCAAGAAACGGTCCAGCGCTCCACATACCGGACAGGGAACTGGGGCAACGTTCCTCTGCAGGTAACGCCTCATCTTACAACTCCATGAGAGGCGCATCTTGTCGGGCGGACACTGTGTGATCATGCGCGCAACGAACGCCGACGGCGTGACGAGGGGTAACACCGACTGACCAGTTCTTGCCAGCTATCGGCCAGCAATGCCGGTTTCCATTCCTGAATTGACAGCGGTCAACGCTTCCTATTCAGGAGCGGGCTAGCGTGGCTTATTCATTCGGGATTGGCCATGCGAAAGATGATGCAAGGCATCGCCACGGTTTTCGCGATCGCTGTCGCATCGCCAGCGTTCGCCCAAGGCAGCGTACGCTACGAGTTGCTCCCTGAGCCGGATGTCAAATCCAACACCTCATATCGGACGGCTACGGCCTATGTAGTCGACAAGAAGGAAAATCAAATTTTTGTATGTTCGGCGCGCTACAACTATCGTGACCTGACAGCGAACAATGGTTCGTGCGTCAAGCTCGACCCGACGATCGGCCGGCCATCGCTAAACGAGACATATGTGGCCCATCCAGTGACGGGCTCCACGATATTGAACCCGTTCCTGCCGGTGATCTGGTTTATCCATCCAGGCAGCGGCGATGTTCAGTTCTGCGCCATTCGTCACGCCGGCCTATGCGTGAAAATTAGTCTGCCGTGAACGACAGAGGAGTCGCATCATGACCGTGACGGAGGCCACCCGCACTATTGTACTACCTTCAGGTGAACACATTCCAATGCTCGGCCAAGGGACCTGGCACATGGCCGAGAATCCGCTGAACCGGACCAACGAGATCAAAGCGCTACGGCTCGGCATCGATCTCGGCATGAACCTGATCGACACGGCCGAAATGTACGCCGACGGTGGCGCCGAAAGGCTTGTCGGCGAGGCCATCAAGGGACGGCGCGACGAGATTTTTCTGGTGAGCAAGGTGCTGCCTCAGAACGCCACCCCACAGGGCACGATAGCGGCTTGCAACCGAAGTCTTGCCCGGCTTGGGGTGCATGAGATCGATCTCTATCTGCTGCATTGGCGAGGACTCGCTCCGCTGGAAGAAACCGTCGATGCTTTCGAGGCTTTGGTTGGCGCAGGCAAGATCCGGAACTGGGGTGTCAGCAATTTCGATATCGGCGACATGCAGGAACTCGTCGACTTGCCCAATGGTGCCAACGTCGCGACCGATCAGGTGCTCTACAATCTCGAGCGTCGCGGCATCGAGTTCGACCTCTTGCCATGGTGCCAGCGCAGCGGCGTCCCCGTTATGGCCTATTCGCCGATCGAGCAGGGCCGTGTGTTGCGTGATGTCACACTCAAGACCATTGCGGCTCGTCTCGGCGCGACCCCGGCACAAGTGGCGCTGGCATGGGTGCTACGCCAGGACGGCGTATGTGTTATACCGCAGTCGGGCAAGCCGGAACATGTTCGCGAGAATCGTGGCGCGCTGGACGTTCGCTTGACGCCACAGGATCTCGCCGATCTCGATGAAACCTTTCCGCCGCCGGACCGCAAACAACCTCTGGCGACGCATTGAGCCCAGTTCGGGAGCCATCCTAACATGAGTGCACAAATCCGCCACATCGTTTGTCCGCATTGCACAAGCATCAACCGAATTCCGGCCGAAAAAGATGCGCGCCGGGCGAAATGCGGCCATTGCCACCAACTCCTGTTTACGGGGCATCCGACGCCGGTTTCCGCTCGCGCCTTTGCCACCCACATCCAGCGTAACGATATTCCCGTCGTGGTCGATTTCTGGGCAGAGTGGTGTGGGCCCTGCAAGGGGATGGCACCGGCTTTTGAGCGCGCCGCCGGCGAGTTCGAACCCGAACTTCGTTTTCTGAAGGTTGACACAGAGGCCGAAGCCGAGCTGTCAGGTCGTTACAACATTCGAAGCATTCCAACGCTGATGCTATTCCATAAAGGCAATATCGTCGCCCAACGCACTGGAGCTGTGGGTGCCGAGGCGTTGCGCCAATGGCTACGCCAGCATGCGCCATTGGCCGCGCCTGCAGCCTCATGAGTACACCATCACAGTCTTGATGTTGACGAACTCCCTGATGCCGTAGCAGGACAATTCACGCCCATAGCCGCTTTCCTTGATGCCTCCGAAGGGCACTCTCGGATCGGAACGAACGTTGTCGTTGACGAAGACCATTCCCGATTCGATCTCGAACTCTGCAATCCTTTCTCCGCGCGCAAGATCGCGGGTGATCACGCCGCCGCCAAGTCCGAATGGGCTGTCGTTCGCGACCGCAATCGCCTCGGCCTCGTTCCGGGTCGGGATGATTGCCGCAACCGGACCGAACAATTCCTCTTCATAGGCCGGCATGCCTTTCCCTACGTCGGTGAGAACTGTCGGCGGATAGTAGGCTCCCGGATGATTGGGCACATTGCCGCCGAGGAGGAGGCGCGCTCCCTTTCCGACGCTTGCGACGACCTGCCGGTGCAAGGAGTCGCGCAAATCGTGCCGCGCCAGCGGACCTATCTCTGTCCCATGCTCGAACGGGTCTCCCATCTTGGTCTGGCTCATCAGCTCGACAAAGCGTTTCTCGAAAGCCGGCCTAGCCTTTTCGACCACGATGAATCGCTTGGCAGCGATGCAGCTCTGGCCCGAATTCAGCAGCCGGCCTCTGGCGCATATGGCGGCGGCGGAGCCGGTATCGGCATCTTCCAGGATCAGGTAGGGGTCGCTGCCGCCGAGCTCGAGCACTGTCTTCTTGAGCATGGCGCCAGCCTTGCTCGCGACTGCGCGCCCGGCGGCGCCGCTGCCCGTCAGGGTAACCGCGCGTACGAGCGGATGCTCGATCATGGCCTCGACTTGCTTGCTTGTGATCATCAATGTGCGGAGCAGATTTTCGGGAAAGCCGGCGTCGCGAAAGATCTGTTCGATCGCAAGCGCACAACCCGGAACGTTCGAGGCATGCTTGAGCAACGCGGCATTGCCCGCCATCAGGCTCGGTGCTGCGAAACGAAAGACCTGCCAGAATGGAAAATTCCAGGGCATGACCGCCAATACCACCCCGAGCGGGTTGAACGCGACGAAAGTTCTGCGTGCTTCCGTCCATACCGGCTGACGTCTCAGGAAATTCTCCGCATTGTCGGCAAAGTACTCGCAAGTCTTGGCGCATTTCTCGGCCTCTGCAACACCCTCGTGAAAGGGCTTTCCCATCTCCTCCGCCATCAACTTTGCATATTCGCGCGCCTTCTTGTTCAGGATCTCGGCTGCATTGCGCATCAGCGAAGCGCGGTGTTCGAAACCGGTGCGGCGCCAGGCGAGGTAATCCTGGTGAACCGTGCCGACGACGTCTTGCGCCTCCACGGTCGACCATTCCTCATATGTCGCAAACGGCTCACCGGTGGTGGGGTTGACGGATTGAAATGTCATCGCGGATGGTCCTCGCATCGCGCTCGGCCGGGCGGCACTCGCTGTCGATCACCATGAGTATGCGGGGTTCGATAGACCATGACGGCCGTCAATATGCGCTCTTGCAATGCAAGCTTTGATTATCGCCAGCTCTGGTCCACGCACGCCTTGGGCTGTTCGCCGCGGTCCTGGGCCAGCGACGGGTAGTCGGTGTATCCCTTCTCACCTCCGCCGTAGTAACTGCTGGGATCATCGGCGTTGAGTGCCGCGCCCAGACGCAGACGGTCTGGCAAGTCGGGGTTGGCGAGGAATTTCCGGCCGTACGCGATCAGATCGGCCCATCCCTCCCGAAGCCACTGCGCTCCGCTCTCGGCATCGAAGCCGCCTGCCACGATCAGGGTTCCCCTGAACTTGTTCCGGACCAGCTTCGCCATATCCAGAGCGGCTGGATCCGGTTCTTTCCCGCTTTGCATCTGCTCGAGCGCGGGGTTGACCATATGCAGATAGGCCAACCCGTATTCGCTCAGGCGTTCGGCCACATAGCCAAAGGTTGCTTGTGGGTTGTCGTCATGTATGTCGTTCAATTTTCCCAACGGGGATATGCGCACGCCGATGCGATCCGGTCCCCAGACCGGCGTCAGGGCCTCGACGATTTCAAATAGCAGGCGGGTGCGGCTCTCCACCGCGCCGCCATAGGCGTCGGCGCGCCGATTGGTGCCGCTTTCGATAAACTGGTCGAGCAAATAGCCGTTGGCTGCATGGATCTCCACGCCGTCGAAATCGGCCGCCACTGCATTCCTTGCCGCACGCACATATTGCGCCACCACGTAGGGCATCTCCTCGATGTCAAGCGCGCGGGGTCGTACAAAGGGAACGAGCGTGCCTTCCCCCCGCTCGTTTTCGATGAAGGCTTTTCCAGCAGGGATGATGGCCGAGGGAGCGACGGGCAGCATGTTGTCGGGCTGTAGCGCAGGATGTGAAATGCGGCCGACGTGCCAGAGCTGGCAAAACATCAGGCCCGCCGCCTGATGCACCGCGTCGGTAATACGTTGCCACGCCTCGACCTGCTCGCGGCTATGAATGCCGGGTGTCCAGGCATAGCCCTGACCCTGCATCGACACCTGCGTCGCTTCGCTGACGATCAGCGCCGCCGAGGCGCGCTGCGCATAGTAGCAGGCCGCCAACGCGCCCGGCACATTGCCGGGCTGTCGCGCGCGCGAGCGCGTCAGCGGGGCCATAACCACGCGATGGGACAGATTGAATGGACCAAGGCGGTACGGCAGGAACAGTGGTGCGGTATCCGTCTTCCGGCTCGCTTCTTGCGTTGGTGTCGCTGTCACCACGTCATCCATCGCCTGCTCCTGCATAGGGAAGAACCTCATTACAATCCTAGCTACCTCGAGAACCGCCCTCACTGACGATTGTCAACCAAACGGGTCAGAGCAACGATATGACTAAGACAAAATGGTTGGAACGCGTCAGCCGCCAGACTATCGCTGCAGTCATTCAATCGAGATGGTCTCCGATCGATGGCCGGACGAAGCCCGGCGATCGGAGACCGAGCTGCGATTCGTCTGCACGGCCTGCGGTGACCGGGGGCGCTGATGTACGGCCGCACGTTGCGCCTGCCCTCATGGGCACGATGCAATGAAAGAGGCCGCCAACTGATGCGGCCCTGCTTCAGCGTTATGACTTCACCGGTGCCTTGCAGGTCTTGCAGCCGTCCTCGGTATTAACGTCTTAAGGCCATTCGGGATGAGATCGACGGTTGACGCGTCTTCGTTGTCCTGAAAGAGGCTGGCCGTGCCGGTCCGTAGCATGGTCTTTCATGACGAACCGCCAAATTCATGCACTCGGCATTCGTTCAAATCAAATTAGGCCACCGAAATTTTAAGATAGGCCACTCGATGTCGGTGGCACACAGCAAGGCCTTTGATGATGCAGTGATTGCCATCCTGGAGGCACGCGCCAAACACTGAGGATAAACGTGGTAGCGCGATATCAAAACCTCCAGCTTGCGACCGGCCTTCACCACTTCAGCATTTTCATCGCTCCTTGTGGCGAGCTGATAAAGTTCCTCCACCGCCTCTTTCGACCGCGGCTTGGTCGCGTCCTGCGCTTGCGAAACGGAAAGGCGTTTCAGCGCGTCAGATCTTCAATCAAATGCTTCTCCAGCAATGCGTCAGCTTCCCCCAGTAGCCCGGCTGCTGGTCTGGCGGACGTCATCTGTCCGCGGATGTTACACTTTGGTTGATCTGCGCCTTCAAGGGGGCCATGAGTGTTCTTCCGCCTACGCTTGATTTCCAACTTTCGTTCTTACACCGCACGCAGCGCCAGCGTGTCGTGACTGCGATCAATTATTGCGGTCCGTAGGGAGCTCCTTGGCGACCGATTACGTATTCTTACGGTACGGAGATTTGTAAAAAGGTCGGATCATCAGGGCGATAACAGGGTTAGTGTGGTGGGAAATGGGCAGAATGAAGAAGAACGAGAACAGGAAGGTGCAGCGATGAAGGCGAAAACGCGCGCACTAGACTACTATCGGCGAATGTTAGCCGCGCAGAACCATGCGATGAAGCAGCTCGATGAGCATGCCAAGATAATGCTGATTGCCAGGAGCCAGGAGGTTCCAGGCAATTCGGAGCCGGCGGCCCATTGGTACTTCGTAATTTCGGGAGCGGTTCGGCGATCCGCCATCCGTTCAGACGGGCGGCGGCAGATTCTCGACTTAATGTTGCCGGGAGATTTCTTCGTCGTCGTCGATGGAAACGAAGATCTAACGGTTGAGGCGATCGCCGAGGAAACAGCGCTGGCTAGTTATTCTAGTCAAAGGGTCGAGCAATTGGCGCAGCGCGATGTGGAGTTCGCCCGCGAGCTCCGCAGTGTCGCATTTCAGACCTTGTCGCGGATTCAGGACCAATTGCTGATCATCGGCGGCGTAAGGGCGGTCGAAAAGGTCGGTTCATTCCTGCTTGCGTTGGCGAGCCGTTCGTCGAATGATAAGGGGCAGGTCGTATTGCCCCTGACGCGTTACGACATCGCCGAGTATCTGTCAGTTTCGGTCGAAACCGTTTGTCGTTGCTTCACTAGCCTGCAGCAGCGTGGCGCGATCACGCTGTCGGGAAAACGCACCGTCAGGATTATCGATCGAAATGTCTTGAGGAGAAGAACGAACATGATCCCGTGCGGCTCGGCGGCTAGCAATTCCGACCCAACTTATCGCCCTGAGCTATAGCGCTGACCACGAACTGCGTTAGGCCAGCCGCGCCCTGATGCCGAGACAAAGCGCTTCCGCAGTTTGATCGCATGCCGAGCCGCACTATCATACGCGTGCGCTGAACCTCGATCGTGCGCACGCTAAGGCCCGCTGATGAGCGGTCATCTTATTGGAGCTGTCGTCGATCAGCGACTGAAGTGCTTTTGCTTTCGCGCAAGGACATTGACGCGGCGCGTGGCATCGGCGGTCCTTCGCACGAACAGTCGTCCCTCCGTTCACGAAGGCGGCCTCAATAGCTTCCAGCTATGCTTGCTCCCTATGTGGTGTCTCAGAAATTCGAGTACGTTCGCATGGCGCGAGCAGCAACCTGAATACTGCCTGGGCCGCCATGGCGATGGCCGCAAATGGTCTCGGATGCGATGCCGCGCCTCCGACACTTCAATGCCGCTTGTGGTCGGGGGCCCAACATCCAGCGGGGCGTAGCCCTCCATTGTGCTTATCGCCAGCCCGGCGCCGATATCGCCGGAAATGCAGGACTTCAGGCCGAGGCTGATAGTCTGTGAAGCGAGATGTTCGAGGCGGCGCTCCTGTCGACCTTGCTTCAGGAGTCTGAGGCGATAAGAAGAATCAGCCGGTAAGAAGCTAGGGGTAGTGTCCGCTCAACAGGTTGGGGAAGTTTGCAAGCCGGGCTGCCATTGTCCCTGCCGGAACAATGCGATCTTGCCCTAGCAACAACAGACGAACACGCAAAATTTTGGTTACAAACTTGGTTGCGACCGTGCCGCCAAGGCGCCTGGGTAGTTGCATATGGCTTCGAGAAGCCACGCGGGGGTGGGTAGGTGATGCAGCGCCTTCGTTGACGAGCGGTTGCCCAGTTAGGCGCAAAAAGCTGATCAATTGCTCACGTCGTGTTTCGGCTTCTAGCACCCCAAGGCGAACACAGCGGTTGGGTCCTATGATATGCGGCGGCGGAGGAACACGTTCCCGGCAAGTGCAGTGACAAGGGGCGCGCGTCAATGTCGTTTCGATGATTACGACGAGCCCAGCAATGGTGCTGATGAATTGCGTAGACGAGCAGACTGCTTTGTCGATCTCGCTAATCTGCGTTGCGATTGTGCCCGGCATCTAACGGTGAGGGCTTCGATTGGAGGTCTGAACTCGAAAGAATTTGCTCTTCTGCTTTCCTCATAAGGGCCTATCGGCGCTGTGCGCTGGGTCGGTCAATGGCGATAGCGTAGGCGCTGCGTTCCTTCGCCACAAGCGCAGAAGCCGATCGGCCGGCTTGATTGACGTCCCGCGCTGGCGCAAGATTGCTGCTCTGAATCCGAAGCTTGCTACTTCGAATCCGAGGCGGGTGACGCTGAATCGGCTTCTGGCTTGGGGTCCTTAATCAGCACGGCAGGTTCGTCGTACCCCTTGCGGCTGCTGTAAAAGAGCAGGGCCATGAGTCCGAAGCCGAGGACAAGCGAGAAGGTCACGCCGAGTGCCATGGCGATGTAACCCGATGCGGGTACCTCGGCATCTCCGAGGCGCAAGCCCTCATTTGCAACGAAACCGGCGGCTGCCAGCAGCAACAACAATAGAGTGATGACCAGCCACGAACCGAGGCCCTTGGGAATTGACATCAGTCGTTCCTTTTTTTGAACGCAGGATTGGCTCTGTTCAGTTTTCTGCGGCTTCAGCCGCCACGCTTGCTGCGATCCAGCGTCTCCATGGTGTGGATATCCTGAACTAGGCAACGCAGCCCGTGCAGCTGATCCAGCAGGTGCAAGATTATCGAAATGCCTTCGTCGTTAACGCCGAAATCGGCCTTGAGGTCCTGGATCAAGCGCACCCGCGCAAGTTCGGCATCAGAAAAGTCCAATCTTCTTTTGGCAGCGATGGGGACAAGCCATTCCGCTTCGATCCACACATTTAGTGTCGGGAGGTCGAGATGTGATCGGTCGATGAATTCCTGCATTTGCATGTCAAACCCCCATAGACTGCCGCGGGCTTTCCGTGGCCGGCTGCCATCGGGCGACGAATTTCTCGAGTTCCGGATCCCGCTTTTGCGGCAGCACCAGCTTCAGTGTAATGTATTGATCGCCCTTGCCTCCGTCAGGACGCGGAACGCCGCGCCCCTTGAGCCGGAGCAAGCGACCGGTGCTCGACCATTTCGGCACCGTCACCGTAACCGTCCCGCTCGGCGTAGGGACGCTGATCTTTGCGCCCAGCACCGCTTCCTTCAGCGAGATCGGTAGATCCAGATGGATGTCGTCGCCTTTGCGGGTGAAGTAGGGGTGCGGCTGAACGCTGATCTCGATCAGGGCATCGCCGGGTTGACCTTCGGCGGCCGCCGGACGGCCTTTGCCTTTCAGACGCAGTGTCTGGCCGTCTCGCACACCCGGGGGGATGTTGACCTCGAGCCTGGATCCATCGGGAAGCACAAGCGATTGCTTGCCGCCGTTGACGGCATCGAGGAAGGCGAGGTCGATATGATAGCGGACATCTTGGCCCCGTCTGCGGCCGCCGCGGCCCGCGCGACCGAAAATCTCCGAGAGGATATCCTCGCTACCGGAAAAGTCGCCGAAATCGGCAAAACCGGAATTGCTGGTGTAGGTCGACCAGCCGTCCTGATCGGCGAAATCCCGATAGTACCGCCGCCTCGGTCGCTCAGCGCCCGAACTGTCGATCTCGCCGCGATCAAAGCGTGCGCGTTTCTCCGGATCGTTCAACAGATCGTAGGCGGCGGAGAGTTCCTTGAATTTTTCCTCGGCGGCCTTGTCGCCGGGATTGAGGTCAGGATGCGATTTCTTCGCGAGACGGCGATAGGCCTTCTGGATATCTGCTTGCGTGGCATCCTTTTTTACTCCCAGTGTCGCATAGGGGTCTGCAGCCAATATCCGCTCCCGTTCCTTTTGTACGCGGTTGGGCCGCGCGCAGCCCGCCTCACTGTCGTGTTGCCTGCGGAGATGGCTGTCGAGCTTTGGCTACCGCGACGCGCGCCGGCCGCAGTAGACGATCGTGCAGCGTGTAGCCATTCTCGAGAACCTGAACCACATTGCGGGACGGCTGCCCGGCTGCATCGATCTCCAGCACAGCTTCGTGTTTCTCGGGGTCGAACGGTGCGTCCAGCGCCTTCATCTCCTCCACGCCGAACCGCTTCAGGACCTCCGTCAGAATGCGGTCAGTTGCTGTCACGCCTTCGATCAATGGATCCTGCTGGCCAGTGTCAGCCCGGTTACTGCCGGCACCGATCGCCCGCCGCAGATTGTCGACCACCTGCAGCAGTTCGCGGGCGAAGCTCGCGATAGCGTACCTCCGTGCCTCCTCTGTGCGCCGCTCGCCTTGCCGGCGGGTATTCTCGGTCTCGGCGAGCGCGCGCATCAAACGTTCCCTCAAAAGTTCATTCTCGACCTCGAGATCGCCGCTCCCGGTCTCGACGCTATTCACCTGCGTTTCGCGGCTATTCGCCTGCGCCCTATTAGGATCCTCGTCCACGGGATTTGTTGCCATGTCATTCGCCTGTTTTCATGTGCGAGTTCGCGCTTCACGATGCTCATCGGTCGCGCGGGTCGACTTCCTCGAATTCGGCATCGACGACGTCTTCACCGGAAGAACCGCTTCCGCTCGACGACGCCTGCGCGTCGGCGCCTTGCGAGGCGGCGCGGTTCAGTGCCTCGCCGATCCTGGCGGCGGTCTGTTGCAAACGATCCGTCGCTTGGCGAATCGATTGCGGGTTTTCGGCCGTGAGGGCCTGCTTTGCATCGGAGATTGCCTGTTCGACCTCCTTCTTGAGATTGGCAGGGATCTTGGATTCCGATTCCTTCAGGGCCTTTTCAGTGCTGTAGATCGCCGCATCGGCTTGGTTGCGTGCTTCGACGAGTTCCTTGCGGCGCTTGTCCTCCTCGGCGTGGGCTTCGGCTTCCCTGACCATCTTCTGGATATCCGCCTCGCTAAGACCACCGGAGGCCTGGATCCGGATGCTTTGCTCCTTGCCGCTGGCCTTGTCCTTGGCGGAGACATTGACAATGCCATTGGCATCGATATCAAAGGTGACTTCGATCTGTGGCACGCCGCGGGGTGCCGGCGGAATCCCGACGAGGTCGAATTGCCCCAGCAGCTTATTGTCGGCTGCCATTTCCCGTTCGCCCTGAAAGACGCGAATGGTGACCGCCGTCTGGTTGTCTTCCGCAGTTGAGAATACCTGGCTCTTCCTGGTCGGAATGGTTGTATTGCGGTCGATCAGCTTGGTCATAACGCCGCCCAGCGTCTCGATGCCCAGCGAAAGTGGCGTCACGTCGAGCAGCAGCACGTCCTTGACGTCGCCCTGAAGCACGCCGGCCTGAATTGCGGCGCCGATCGCGACCACTTCGTCCGGGTTGACGCCCTTGTGCGGTTCACGCTGAAACAAGTTCTGCACGGTTTCCTGCACTTTCGGCATGCGGGTCTGGCCGCCAACCAGCACCACTTCGTTGATGTCGGACGCCTGCAGCCCGGCATCCTTCAACGCTGCCTTGCAGGGTCCGACGGTGCGCTCGATCAGATCGTCGACCAGCGCCTCCAGCTTCGCCCGGGAGAGCTTGATATTGAGATGTTTCGGCCCGTTCTGGTCGGCCGTGATGAAGGGCAAGTTGACGTCGGTCTGGGTGGCGCTCGAGAGCTCGATCTTGGCCTTCTCGGCGGCATCTTTGAGCCGCTGTAGTGCAAGGCGATCCTTGCGCAAATCGATGCCGTTCTCCTTGCGAAATTCGTCTGCCAGATAGTCGATGATGCGCTTGTCGAAATCTTCGCCACCGAGGAAGGTATCGCCGTTGGTAGCCTTCACCTCAAACACGCCATCTCCAACCTCAAGGATGGAAACGTCGAATGTGCCGCCGCCGAGATCGTAAACGGCGATCTTTCCGCTGCCCTTTTTGTCCAGGCCGTAGGCCAGCGCGGCCGCGGTCGGCTCGTTGATGATACGGAGTACCTCGAGGCCGGCAATCCGTCCGGCGTCCTTGGTTGCCTGACGCTGGGCATCGTTGAAATAGGCAGGCACGGTTATTACAGCCTGCGTTACCTTATCTCCTAGATGGGCTTCGGCAGTTTCCTTCATCTTGGTCAGGATGAAAGCGCTGATCTGGCTTGGGCTGTACCTCTTGCCCCTCACTTCGACCCATGCGTCACCGTTGTCGCCGGGCACGATGTGATAAGAAACCATACCCTTGTCTTTCGCCGTGATCGGGTCGTCATAGCGCCGCCCGATTAGCCGCTTGATGGCGTAGACGGTGTTCTCCGGATTGGTGATGCTCTGCCGCTTGGCGGGTTGCCCGACAAGGACCTCTCCTTCATCGGTGAAAGCGACCATCGACGGCGTCGTGCGGCCGCCCTCGGCGTTTTCAATGACCCTGGCCTTGCTTCCTTCCATCACGGCGACGCAGGAATTGGTGGTCCCGAGATCGATGCCGATTGCTTTCGCCATGACTGGCTCCTTTCGATGTAGTCGCGCTGGCTCGGTTGCGGAGCGGTCGTCGACCGCCAGACGTGTTGGTGTGATTTCGCATCAGCAGGTTGAGCGGGACGCGCAAAGCGCCGGGAGGAGAACGATTTGCGCGCCCCGCAGCCGCGGGGCTAGGCGGCTTCCTTGACCTCGATCTTCTTCGGCTCCGGTTTGGCAGGCTTCGGAATCGTAATCTTCAGCACACCGTTCGACATGGTTGCCTGAACGCTCGAAGGGTCGATACCGGAAGGCAATTGCAGCACGCGATAGAACACGCCGTAGCTGCGCTCGCTGTGCTGGACGTTCTTGTCCTTCTGTTGTTCTTCGACCTTCTTCTCGCCACGAATGGTGAGAGCGTCGTCCTCGATCGATATCTCGACGTCCTTGCGCTCGAGTCCGGGCATCTCGGCTGTAACTTCGATCGCCTTGTCGCTTTCGGAAATTTCGATGTTCGGCACGATGTTCGCTTTGCCGCTCGGGCCGATGCCTTGCGCGAACTCGCTAAAAAGTCGATCGATCTCCCGATGCAGACCGAACAGCCCGAAATCGGGTCGCATCAATGCGCCCGCATCTCCAAACGGGACCAGTGATTTTAACCTCATTGCAATTCTCCTTCTTTGAGTGAAGTTCTGCTGGCTTGGGGAGGACTAGTAAGGCCGGACGACAATCCGGTCTTCGACCTTTGTGACGCCGGGCGCCGACCATGCAACACGTTCGGCTTCCTCGCGCTCGATCCAGGAGCGAACGGTGCCCTCCAGCACCACTTCGCTGCCCCTCACGTCCACGCTGATGCGCTCCGCATCAACCTCGGCGCTTCGTTTGAAGGCATCCTGGATCTTGCGCTGGATGTCGGTGGGCTGGACCTTGGGCTTCAGTGTAATGACGTTGGTGACGCCTTTCACGCCCTTGACCTTGCGGACCGCCGCGTCTGCGGTGGTCTTCTGGTATCGCCACTCCACCGTGCCTTCGAGCGTGATCCAGCCATCCTTGACGATGACCTTTATCTGGTCGTGGGAAATTGGAAGTTGTGACTTCAGCGCGGCAACTGCGTCTCGGGCGATGTCGGGATCCGGACGTTGGTCGATCGCTGGTAGCCGCACTTCGATGTCGTTTGCGACGGCAAGAACACCGGCGACCCGCTTCGCGGCTGTCTCGGCCTCAAGCCTGTCGGTGTAGCTGTGGGTGAATCCCGCTAGCGTGACGACACCATCCTTGACTGACACGGCAATATCGTCGGCATTCAGATCGGGATCCCATTTCAGTTCGTCCCGAACATCGCGCTCTATTTCGCTGTCGGATTTCATGTTGTTCTCCTGGTCTGCACGAGGCTCGGTAAACTGTCTCACATCATTTTTGACGATAGAGTTGGAATCTATGCTGGCCAATGGAGGCGGCCATGACGACCATCAACTTCCTCACAAGGTTTTGTGCGGTCGATGAAGCCGTTTCCCGAGAGTGCTTCGCAATGCTGGCTCCAACGAACGATGAGCTATGGCCGCCCCAAGGGTTCGTTCCCTAACCACGGATCGGGCCGCAGCGAGTGAAACGGGAGATCGTCGGTCGTTTTGGCGATATCGATTTCGTGGATGTGAACGGCCTCTCCTCCGTGGCGAAGCAGAATTTCCTGTGCCAAAGCTTCCTTCTCCGGGGACTGAACCCGTACCCAGATCAGCAACCCGTCCCATTCGGCGGCAGGTTCCAATCCGCGAACCCGGTCACGCTGCATCACCCGTCGCAGCGGACGTATCGCAACAGCGGCCGCGACGATCCCGCCGAGGACAGAAACGAGGATAACGCTCGGTGGCGTTATTTCGCGCGATATGAGATAGAGCGCGATGACAAGGGCGACAACGCAGCCGACCACGCTGGCCGTGACGACTTCGAGGCCAAGCCGATCGTCTCCGCCTACGTAGGGCCTCCGCGCCGCTGCCGGTATGTCGGCAAGGTCGGCGGCCGGAATAACCTGATAGTTTAGCCGCCGTTGCTGTTCATCGGGCGAGGCGCTGATGTCGATGTCGGCTCGGTCAAATCCCGAGGACAACAAATCCTGGGCGGCGGTGTCGAGCGCTCTCCGGGAATGGAAGACGCCCGTCACCTCTCGTGTGCGGAGCTGGTCAAGGACATCGGAAGGTCCGGACATCGGACGCGCGCTCCTGTCCGACTAGGACGATTTATAATGGTATTCCGTCAGCTTCTTTAGTTCCTCCTTTGATGCGCCGGGCAAGGTGATCTTTTGTCCGTTGTCGTCGATGGCGAGGCTCTCATAGGGCACGACTATCAGGCGGCCGCCGACGCCGAGGAACCCGCCGACCTGCAGCACAGCAAAGTTCACTTGCTTCTTGTCCGCGATGACATCATCGAGGGTCCCGATCTTTTCGTTCTTGTCGTTGATAACGTTGCTGCCGAGCAGCTTGCTCATGCGGTAGCCATTGGCCACAACCGAGAAGTCGACCTTGATGAGACTTACGCCGGCCTGCGGAAGTGCCGGAGTGGTAGTCAATGCCGTGATCGACGCGAGCGCAAACCAAATCATCCAGTCGGGAGCGGTCCTGTGCGCTGCCAAGGCGTGACTAGGTGAGTGCGGCGATGCGGTGCGGGTGTCAGAGTCAAGAGAGGCTCCAAGTCTGTTGAATGCAATCATGGGTATCTCCTGGGCTTGATCATCACTGCAGAATTAAACCCTCAATCCCGGCAACGGCGATGACGGTTATCAATGTGGCGGACCGCTAATCGCTCGGGCACGTCCAACGTCGACCTGTTGGCTTGTCAGGCATGGCTATCGGCTGTAGGGGGCTTTGAATTGCCGAGGTCAGGGACGCGAAGTCAAACGGACCTTCATGACGGACACCATTGATGAAAAAGGGTCGGTGTGCCGTTTACGCCACCGCGTACACCGCCCATGAAGTCGTGCCGTACTTTGCATCTGAACTGTCCCGTTTCGAGAACATGGCGCATCATTGTCTCGGAAAGCCTGAGCTTCTCGGCAATTGGCATGATCGTCGGAACACTCAGAATTACTTGGTTTCGAAACACATGCATTTTACAGTAGAGGCCCCTCGCATCGGAGAATTCGGCGCTTTTGACCGCGACCTCGGCATAGGGATGAACTTCGGTTAGCGGAAAAGGGCGGAAGACAAATCGCATCTATCCTTCGAAATTCGATTCCAGTTGGTCGATGACGTCACAAGCCGAAGCGCAAAATGGTCACTGATGGTCGCCATACTCAAGGAGACTTATCCCAGCATGGGGCGGTCCGCGGGAATGCCATCTTCGCCGGGATTGAGCGCAACCGGTCAGCAATAGCTCCACGCGATCGTTCGCTGGCCAAGGACGAATTGTGAACGCTCACAAACGCCGTCGCTATGACGATAGGCGCTGCATCTTTTTGTTACTGCGCCCTTGGGCTCGAAGTCAGCGAGCAAGGGAAAATGCAAATGCACCGGTCACAGCGAAGGCCGCCGCGTGGTACCGAACTCCGTCGACGGAAATTTGAGTGTTTCCGCGCCGTGTTTGTGAAAGTCCGAAAGCAGATCGTTATATCGCGTCACCTGATCGGCGCAGATTGGGCTCCAGTCAGCTGGGTAGAACGCCAGAATGACAGGCTTGCCCCTGAGATCGGACAACGTGAGCATTTGGTCGGGGCTGACATGCAGCATGAGGCTCGGCGCGACGATACCCGCGGCTCAGGGTGAATGACATCGTCTTCCTGGTACGTGACTTGCGGCTCGAATTGAATCGATGCCGTTTTAGAGGAATGAGCCACTTGCTTCGTTGATTGCCGTCAATTGTGTGATGTCCAAATCTTCAACATGGCTGCGGAGCTGCGTCGCCTTGATCCGGCCGGCGTTACGTAATTTTACGGTACGCAAATCCCTCGAATCTTTGGAACGGGGGCATCCTGGATTGCTTATGGAGCCAGATAGTGCCGGCGACCTTCGAAAAGGGTTGAAACCATGAAAAAAAGCGCGCACGCGGCAGACTACTATCGGCGGATTCTTTCGAGGCAGGCCCATTCGTTGACGCAGCTAGATGCATTCGCCAAGATTGTGCTTTGCAATCGTGGTCAGAAAATTCCACGAAGTGTGAGTTCCGCCGGTCAATGGTATTGCGTCATTGCCGGGGCGGTTCGCAGGTGCGCGCTCAGAGCTGACGGCCGGCGGCAAATCCTTGATCTGATGCTGCCCCGAGACTTCTTCTTTGTGAGAGGCGACGGGGACGAGGTCGCCATCGAAGCGATTGTGGACGAGACGGCGCTTGCCAGCTATCCCGGCGAGGGGATCGAACAGCTGGCCGAGCGTGATCCGAAGTTTGCGCGCGAGCTCCGCGACGTAGCCTTCCGGGCGTTAGGCAGATCCCAGGCCCAGTTGATGATTGTTGGCGGCGTCACCGCACTCGAGAAGGTCGGTTCCTTTCTCCTTTCCCTCGACCGTCGTTCCTCGGACGAAGATGGACAGGTTGTGCTGCCCGTCTCGCGCTACGATATCGCTGACTACCTCGCGGTTTCGGTCGAGACGGTATGTCGCTCCTTCACCAATCTGCAGCAGCGGGGTGCCATTAGGCTGGCGGGCAAGCGTACGGTCAAAATCCTGAACCGCGCTGCGCTGGAAGACCATATTGGCGAACCAGGGAGCCGGGGCCTAACTCTATCTCTTAAGCCTGTTGAGCGTCGAAGTGATTTCTCAAAAGAAGGGCTTGCGCGAGCTCGCGCATGCCAAGCCGGTCCATCATACGCGCGCTGAACTTCGACCATCGCCGAGGCCGAGATTGTACACGAGCGCCTTGTTGGAGTGACCGTCCATCAAGCCGTCAGCCACCTGCCGCTCGCGCGCCGTGCTGCGTCCGCAACCTCGTTGTTGTAATCGGACTGCCTGCCTGTCGCAATGGTCATCTCGATCGTACTCAGCAGCGTACGCTCGCTGTATGGCTTCTCAAGGAAATCGATCGCCCGAAGCGGTCGCTACGATTACCGGAGATCGCGTCTGAGGCGTTGCTGGGCCCCAGTTCGCCATGCCTTGCAACCGGATATCGAGCAAGAGGCAACCCGCCTCGATCGGTTTCGCAACTGTGAGGAACGCGGCCGGATGCTCGAAGGTGACGGAGTCGAACTTCGCCGAGCGCAAAAGTCGCTCCATGCAGTGGCGGGCTAGCTCACGGTCGTCGAGATAGACAGCTCGTCCCGTGGGCATCGACACGTCGTAAGGAAACGATCGTCTCGCCTTTTATCTGGTGCGACCGTCAATCGATGGCCGTAGGCCTCGTGATCGATCACAGTCACATTGTAACTATGCCTCGTAGGGCATGGTACCAGAACTTGGCTTGGGTCGCGCGACCGCGCTGAGGCGATCCACTATTCTTACATTAATGCCGTTGCCTGCTTCTATTAAGCGGCCGTTCGGGCAACCGTTCGGTTGATCTGTTGGTTCTGTCTGAGCCGCAGCTTGAAGGATAGGATGACAAGCGCGAAGCCAAATGCGATGGCATAGGCCCCCATCCACCATGTCAGAACGATCGCCCCGATGAGCGGCGTGGCGACCAGAAGCGCTCCATAGCCGACGGACAACAATCCGCCCAGAACGAGCCACCACCTGCCGTGGCTGACGCTCAGCCGGAAAGCAGCGGCCGTCATCAACGCGCCCGAGACGATTGACCAGGCGGCAACAAGCAACACGAAGGCCAGAACAGTCATGCCGGGCCACAGAAAGGCAAGGATGGCTACGGCTATATTGACAGCGCCTTCGAAGATCAGCCATCCCCACCGCTCCTCCTTGCGCTGGATCGCCCTTACGGCCGAGATAATGCCAGCAACGCCATCGACAAGTGTGTAAGCCGAGAACAGGAGTACCAGGGAGAGCATCGTTGGGCCGGGAAAGATCAGCGCAACAACGCCGAAAAGGATTCCTAAAATGCCTCGCAGCAGGAACAGCCACCAATTCTGAGCCAAATTCTCGCTCGCCGAGGTGGACTCGGTGCCGAAACCGGAATTAACTGTGCTACTCGCCATGACATTCTCCCAAGTGCACCTAGTTTCCGACCAAATTGAAGTGTCGCTGCCTCCGCACCATAATTCTCCTATTCCATGCGCCCAAGGGATGCATTGACGCCCGTCAGTGGTTTGGCTCGGGTAGTCTTTTCGAAAAGCTCGCGGCGCTGGGTACCCGCTGCCCCACGATGATCCATCACCGGCAGAGCCCATAGATAGGTGACGTGGCTGGTATGTCTTCCAGAAGGTGCTGGTTATCGGGAACGCGCCGCCTGCCGTTCCGCGGGCGCTACCTGTGGTGTTTCCTCGAAACGGGGATCGAGCGTCTCCGGGCGATTTAGCGCAGCATCAATCGCGTCGTCGACCCGCTCAAGCCATATGAAGCGCAATCGGTTGCGCGCATTTTCAGGGACCTCCTCGATATCCCTTCGATTGCGGGCAGGGAGCATGATCGTGGTAATCCCTGCCTGCAGCGCGCCGAGCACTTTCTCCTTCACGCCACCGATCGGGAGGACCAGGCCGCGCAGTGAAATCTCGCCGGTCATCGCTGTATCGCTCCGGACCGTGCGGCGGGTCAGAAGCGAAGTCAGTGCCAGAAACATAGCCACGCCCGCGCTTGGGCCATCTTTGGGAATGGCGCCCGCCGGGACGTGAACGTGGACATCGGATTTCTGTAGCGCGATCGTATCGATGCCAAATTCAATGGCGCGCGACTTGACGAGGGAGAGTGCCGCCTGCGCGCTTTCCTTCATCACCGCACCCAGCTGACCGGTGAGGATCAGTTTGCCCCGGCCGGGAATGCTGGTCGCCTCGACAAAGAGAATATCGCCGCCGGCGGGAGTCCAGGCGAGGCCAGTAGCGACGCCGGGCACGCTAGTTCGCATCGCGACCTCCTGCTCGAAACGCCGCGGCCCCAGAATGGCAGAAAGGTCCGTCGGCGCGGCGATAAAGCGTGTGACGCTCGCCTCGGCTATCCGCATAGCCGCGTGCCGGCAAATGGCGCCGATATGGCGCTCCAAGTTGCGCACGCCGGCTTCGCGCGTGTAGTTGCGGATGACGGCTGTAATGACGTCGTCCGAGATCTCACATTGCTCGCCGGTTAGACCAGCGGATTTCAGTTGACGCGCGAGGAGATAGCGTTTGGCGATTGCCAGCTTTTCCTCCTCAGTGTAACCCGGCATCTCGATGATTTCCATGCGGTCGCGCACCGGGGCCGGGATATTGTCGATAACGTTGGCGGTGCCAATCAGCATGACCTTGGAGAGATCAAAGGGAATCGCAAGGTAGTTGTCGCGAAACGCCGCGTTCTGCTCGGGATCGAGCACTTCGAGCAGCGCCGCCGCCGGGTCGCCGTGAAATCCCGCACCCAGCTTGTCCATCTCGTCCAGCATCAGTACCGGGTTGCGCGTTCCTGCCTTCCGGATCGATTGGATAACGTTACCCGGCAACGCACCGAGATAGGTTCGGCGGTGTCCGCGTATTTCGCTTTCGTCATGGACGCCGCCGAGGCTCAATCTCACGAACTTGCGTCCCGTGGCGCGGGCGATGCTTTGGCCGAGCGAGGTCTTGCCGACGCCGGGAGGGCCGACAAAGCAGAGGATTGGGCTTTTGCCTTCCGGATTGAGCTTGCGCACAGCAAGGTGTTCAAGAATTCGCCGCTTCACCTTCTCAAGGCCATAGTGATCGTCATCGAGAATTCGCCGCGCTTCGACAATGTCGATCTGTTCCGGATCTAGCTTCGACCAAGGCAGCTCGGTCAGCCATTCGAGGTAGCTTCGCGTCAACCCATAGTCTGCCGCGGCCTCCGGCATGCGTTCGAGCCTTTTCAATTCCCGCCTGGCCTGCTCTTCGGCCTCCTTCGGCATCCCGGCCTTGTCGATCTTGTCACTGAGTTCCTTCAGTTCAATGGACTTGGCGTCGTCGTCGCCTAGTTCCTTCTGAATCTGGCGAAGCTGTTCGCGAAGAATGTGTTCGCGCTGCTGCGACGAAAGGGTCTGTTGCGTCTGTTCGCCAATCGCCTTTGAAAGCTGCAGGACCTGAATTCGCTTCGCCAGCAGCCCGAGCAGCTTGTCGAGAAGCTGGGTTACGTCGAAGGTTTCTAGCAGATCCTGCTTCTCGCCTACAGGAATATCGATGATGCCGCCGAGAAAGTCGGCGAGCACGGACGGCGAATCCAGACCTTCAATCGCCGCTGAAATTTCCGGCGGCAGATTCGGTAGCAACTGGATCGCTTCCCGGGCGCGCATCTTGAGCAGATTCATGCGCGCCTCGACCTCGGGGGTCATCACCTCTGATATGCCGACTTCCTCGATGCGCGCTACGATGTAGGGAAAACCGGAAAGAAATTCCTTGACGCGGAATCTGTTTATACCGCGGCAGATCGCATAGTGGGTCGCCTCGGAAGTGACATAGCGCAGAATTTCGGCCACCGTACCGACGTGCCGCAGATCCTCTGGCCCCGGCTCCTCAACGGTGGGGTCCTTCTGTAACAGCAGACCGATTTTGCGGCCGCTGCGGACGGCTTCCTGTGCGGCAGCGATGGACGACGGCCGGGCAATCGTCAAAGGCAGCACGACACCGGGGAACAGCAGTGTACTGCGAATCGGTAAGATGATGATTGCATCCTCGGGCACACCAGCCTGGTTTTGATCGGTCGTGGTGCCGGATTCGCGTTTGGATGCGTCAACCATCGATCGATCCTTCTATAGATTGCTTGAAGAAGGCCAGCACGAGACATCCGTTGCGGTATTCCGATTGACCGAACCGTAGGCCCTTAGTCGGAAACGCAACCCGGCGCTCGAATGTCCCGTAGGGGATTTCGAGACGGACCGCGGTGCCATCGCGCGGGATCGTGCCCTGACGGCGAAGGCCAACGACCAAAACGCCATCATCGTCGATCGTCACATTCAAGTCGTCCTGGTCGACGCCGGGAAGAGCGACCGTTATTCGAGCCTCGGAATCCGTCGCAATGATATCAATTGGCGGCTCCCAACGGGCTGCGGAAGCGATGGCGGTGATCGGCTGGAAGAATTGACGATGCAAGCGCTCGGCGCGCTCAATCATTTCGCAGGCAGTGGCCCACATAAGAGTTCCTGGATCGACGGCGGCCATGTCATCCTCGTGCGCGTGCCCGTCGAGCCTATGACGCAACTCCAGAGGTGACCTTGACGATCGTCAACCGGCAGCGATCCGGCATCGTCCTAGTGGGCGATGACCAGTGGTACCGGTGAATGATGCAGGAGTCGTGAAGTCGTGCTGCCTGGCAAGAATACGTGCAAGCGCGAGTGGCCATAGCTGCCATCACGAGAAGGTCGGCGTCCAGTCGCCGGCACTCTTCGATCACGATGTCGGCGATTTCGTTGTCCTCCCCGACCGCGCGATACTTTACCGCGTTGATGCCGTGATGCCGCAGATGCTGCGCGGCATCGTTGCTCCTCGGCCATCGGTCTGGGCCGGCCGCTCGTATTCCACCACGAGAAGCCAAACTTTCCTCGCTCGCTGCAGATAGGAGAGGGATTCGGACAGAGAGCGCGCAGATTCCCGGCTTCCGTTCCTGGCAACCACGACGTGATCGAGGGGCGCCATGGTTTTCTCGTCCTCCGGAACAAGAAACAGATGACGTCCCGCACCGTAGAGGAGTTCTTCGATCAGACCCCGCGGTTCGTTTGGTTGGCCGTTCAGGGCGAAGCGCCACGAAGGTATCGGCGGCACGAGCGAAGCGGTATCGACGGCGTCGCCGGCCTTCCTTGCATCGCGCGGCAGTTTTGCCGGTCCGCTAGACCCTGCATCCTGGACAAAATCTGATATAGCCGCCGGCAAGACGTTGAATAGCAGCCCGGCGGCGATCCGTCTGACAGCGGCCAGCCGCGCGAAGTCTCCTGCTGTCCCATCCAACCGAAGCAAGATGTCCTTGATCATGATGACCTCGCAAGACGTCGCTAGCACGCCGAAGAAGAAGGACCGCTCGGATTTCGCCGGCGGTCCAAGTCGGGGGAGGAGCCCCCGGGGAGGGGGCACCGGCAGGAGGATACTGCCGATCATGCAAGACTACGAATAGAACGGGGCTCCGCATTGACAACGCTCAATTTCCGTTCAACCTTCGTGACCCGTGGGCGGATACTTCGCTGCGTGCTCGTGGAGCGCCGGGCATCGTCTACTGATTGGTGCGCGACCGCATCAGCGCGTGGACGAGGATGCCCGAGGTTGCGCGTTGTACAGGTAAACAGGCAGTTTCTCCAATGCCGCGCGATTTGCTCCCGGAAGCACGATGAAGCCGCGTGAATCGTCCAGCTTCAAACTGTTGAACGGAACGGCGACCAAGCGGGGTCCGGCGCCGATGAAGTCGCCCACGGAAAGCACGGCGAAGATACGTTCATCCTTGCTGAAGATGAAATCGTTGATCTTCCCGATCGTCTCGTTCTTGTCATTGACGATTATCTTCAACTTCAGCGTCTCGGCGGGATAACCGTTCGCGACCTCGTTGACGTCAAGCGTAACAAGCCCGACTGGTTGCGCCGCCGAGTATTGCCCCGGCAAACAGCAGAGGACAACGGCAACCGCAGCAAGCCATGGCGAAGGAAGCCCTCCTTGGGGAGGCTTCCGTCGAGTGCCGTAGAGGTGTTTGCGCGTTACGAGCATGGGGGTACGGTACCGGCGCCACAGCCCGAACGAACGACGATGTTCTCGGAGCTCGAGCCGCTGGCATTTGGCTCCCCTACAATGTCGGTCACGAGTTTCGTATCGGGATTGATCAACACGATCCGGTCGGGCAGCTTCACAAAGAGAAGGCTTGTGACCTCCGGCACCTGATCGGTGACGTAGTTGGGAAGCGCTTGCGCGTTCATCGAGTTCGGACGCTTGGTGCCGTCCTGCGGTTGCGTGCCGCCGGGCGCGGACTGTGATGACGAGCACCCAAGTCCCCGGCTAATTATCTGTTGCGGACTCGACGTCAGATCAGCTTGGGCGGTATCGGCCTTCTGGGCAGCGGCAAAACCTGCGCTGCCAAGAAGTGCAAGGGTGACGGTGACTGCAAAAAGAGGTCTCTTCATGATATTATCTCTTGGATCGGGACCCGGCGTCGGCCGTCGTGCGTCGGCGATTGTACTCGCAAGGAACGGCAGGCCTGGCGTTGACCATCGTCAAGGTTTGTGCGGGAATTGAATGGCGGAGCGCAAATCACCAACGCTAGGCCGTGTGCGGTGGATCCAGATATGTCGGCGTCTTCTTCGCGCGTTGCGGCGTCATTTTTGCCGGCGATGGCTTGCCGGGAACACCACGAGGTCCAAGCAACTCCTGCTGGATGTCATCCTCGGTCTTGCGTGGCAGTCCATCATCAAGTTGGCGAGGTTCACCGAATATCAGCATCTTGCCACTCCGGATTTCCTGCTTAGTCCATGAGAGTTCAATTTAGTCCAGGAGACTTCAATGGGCATTGACGGTTGTCAAAACCGACCAATCGTTTTCTAACCACCATCGACTGGCTTTGGCAAAAGGCAAGGTAAACCGGAGGATCGTTCCGCCTCCAGCGTTTGGTTCGTAGCGCAGCGCGCCGCGACCAGAGGAAAGATAATCATCGAGAAGTTCTAATTCCCTCGATGATCGACCGGACAGGCAGCTACGTAAAAGTACTGAATTGCCGACTGCGTTGGACTCTTAGTAGTTGCCAGTCACTGAAGCCAAAGCGAGTTGAGGCGTTGCATGCAGGACATTCAGAAGCGGATCGATGAGATAGATGTCCAGGCGGCCGAATCGGCCTTGATTGCTGATCTGGCTACGGATTATGAGGCGCGAATCTACAACGGCAGGCGCGCGCGGCAGCTTCGTGAGTTTGCGGCGGACCTGCGTCAGCAGACACAAATCACAGGGAATGCACCGTCTTTCGCGGGCACCATCGGGCCCTCGTCCGACGGTCGTGCTCGGTAAAGGTCCCGTCCGCCATGCGATATCGATCAAGGCCACATCGCGCGGGGCTTGTCGACGCCGGCACTATGGTCTTCGGAGGCGATGCTAAGTGCCCTCGCAGATATCGCTGCGACGCCAATTAGCTTGCCCTCCTGGCCCGCATCGACGACCGTTTCGCCGCGACTTGCTTGGATCTTCTAGTGACACGCTGATGATGCGCTAAAGGCGTGCTGCGGCCATCTGCTGCGCTCTGGCGCAATGCATCCATCAGGTCAATAACCTCAGCCGAGGGCCGCTCCTTTAGTTTATCGATCTTTTCGCCGCGTTGTTTCCTCTTAATTAACGCTCGTAGGGCTCGTTCGTAGTGATCTTCAAATTGTTCGGGATGAAAGTGACCAGCCTTCATCGCGAGTATTTTCCTCCCTAGCTCAAGCATTTCTCTCGGTACTCTCTCCTCTGGCAGATCACCGAAATAATCCCTTTCGTCCCGGATTTCATAGGGATATCGCAGCGTCACGCCCAACAGGCCCTTGCCACGCGGCTCAACCGCCATCACATGTTCGCGCGTCGTGAGCACGACCCTGCCGAGCGCTACCATACCCTCTTTCCTGATTGCCTCTCTGATGACCACGTACGCCTGCCGGCCGATTTCTCCCGCCGGGGTCATATAGTAGGGACGACTCAAATAGAGATCGTCAATCTCGCTTCGTGGCACGAACTGGTCGATCTCGATTGTATGCGTCCCTTCGATCTCGATCGCCTTGAGCTCATCCTCGGTGAGGGCGACATATTGCCTCCGACCGACTTCGTAGCCCATGACGATGTCTTGCGTGTCTACCTGCTTGCCCGTCTCGGCATCAAGTTTGCAGTATTTGATCCGGTGCCCGGTCTTCTTGTTAATCAGATGAAATCGGACTTTCTCGCGGTCGGAGATCGCCGGAAACAGCTGGATCGGACACGATACTAGCGACACACGCAGATTGCCCTTCCAGTAAGCACGTGGACCCATCAAACTCTCCATTCGCAAATCTATCGTGTGTCAGCTAGTTGCAACGACTTTCTAGCTGGGCTGCCTACTTTGCGACAGGGCCAGACGACGCCCAGGTGACTGGCCAAAGCGCGCGGATCTCCTTCGGCAGAGACTGAACTACGTGGCCGATTTCTCCTGCGGAGACATGGTTCTCAAGGGTCTTGAAGACGGCACGTACAGCATCTTCGCGGCTGACGAGCGATGTGTTGGGGAGGCGCGTGTCAATCCAGGCTAGGAATTCGTCCCGCGACCGAATCTTTTCCGGCTTCCGGGCCGGACGCCATGCCTCGTAGTAGATGCCACGTATTAGCATCGGGAATTGTTCGCCGAGATGAGCCGCCTCATCGGTTGTCAAGCGGTCGCGGAGGCAATGCAGCACCACTCGCAACGCCTGATAGGCCTCGTGACGATCGGAGCCTAGCATCTCTCCGATTTCTTTGAGCCACGTGTTCGTCTTGTGAAGCGTTTCGTCAAACACTTCTAGGCCGGTCAAACTCATGATCACACCTTCCGGATTGAACGCGAACATTCCAAATGCGGGTCGAGCCCGAGTGACCGGTCACGCCCCCAAAGATTTTGCGCGCGACCGCCTAGGGCGCCTTGATGGGCGTCAATTCAGAGCATTCGCCCTGACCGTAAGCACTGCGCAGTGACGGCCTTGCAAGGAGTTCTAGGTTTCACCCGGCTTGCCCGTCTATAAGCGACGCAGTCAACGTTCAATGCGGAACGAGGCTGCACGGATACACAGGTGAATTATTTCTATGCTCAATTGACAAGTATCAGCATAGTCGTAACCGGGTTGGCTAGGAGTACTTGGGGGGAGTGGACGATAAGCCGTCGCTGGGGACCCACTTGGAAAGATGCACATGCGCAACCAAACTCCGGCGACCGTTGGCTTTGTGCTCGACGCAACAATGGGACAGCATCTACCGCGGCCATCGAAGAGTGATGATCTAGCCACTGCCAGGACAGTCGATCGCTTCGTACCGCAATCAGATAAAAAATTCCGCGTTTGAAGCCGCAGGAACGATAGGACGAAAAGCGGATTGATAGGGGAGCTCTTCTGAAGGAGTTTCCTGATGGATCTGAAAGGCAAGAAGATCGCCATCCTGGCGACCCATGGCTTCGAACAATCCGAACTTGAAGTGCCTCGCGACCGTTTGAAGAACGCGGGTGCAACCGTCGAGGTGATTTCGTTGGCTACTGGCGAGATCAAGGGGTGGGACATGAAGGACTGGGGTCGGACGGTGAAGGTCGACAAGTCGCTCGATCAAGTCTCATCGTCGGACTACGACGCTATCGTGCTACCGGGCGGGCAGATCAATCCCGACCTGCTCCGGGTCGAACCGAAAGCCCTCAAGTTCATCAAGGAGATTTTTGATGCCCAGAAGATCGTCGCTGCGGTCTGCCACGCACCGTGGCTGTTGATCGAGACCGGGATCGCGAAGGGACGGATGATGACGTCCTACAAGTCGATCAAGACCGACGTCATCAATGCCGGTGCGAAATGGGAGGACTCCCAGGTCGTAGTCGACCAGGGTGTGATCACCTCGCGGAACCCCGGTGACCTCGAAGCGTTCAGCGCGAAGATCATCGAGGAAGTCAAGGAAGGCCGCCACGTAAGGCGAAACGTAGCCTAGCCACCGTGTGTCGGCCGTTGTGGTGCAATAGTGGCCGAAGCGGGGGCGACCTCGTCTCGCCGGGGCCGCTTGCGCCCCGCTTTGGAATCGCAGGAGGCGCCAATGACAACGGTCCGAAAGATACGAATTCACCGCCATGGCGGGAACGACGTCGTTCGAGCCAATCAACTGAGCAGTCGCAGCCGGACGTTAGATCAAAACGCGCTCAGGAATCAGAGATGAAAGCAAAGTCCGTCACTGTCGGTTCGGAGCGTACCTTTGTCCTCGTGCTCGACCAGGGAAGAGGCGTTCGGGTCGAAGCACCGATTTCGCGAGCAAGGAGCAGGTCAGCGGCGCCGCAGTGACGGCGATCGGTGCCTTCGTGCATGCCGAAGTTGGCTGGTTCGAGCTCGCGGCTAAGAGCTACAAGCGCACTGCTGTCAACGAGCTGCGATGTCTTTAGCCTGATCGGCGATGTGGCGGAGAGCGATAGCGGCAAGGCCAGCCTTCACCTTCACACAGTGCTTGGTCTGCGGGATGGCTCGGTGCGCGGTGGTCACTTTCTGTCAGGTTCAGTGCGGCTGCCGCTGGAAGTCGCGATCAACGAAACGGTCAAGCAGACGCGGCGGAAAAAGCGCCCCGATCTCGCGATCGCTCTCCTCAATCTCTGACCGAGGATGAACCTGCCATTGATTCATTGCATTTTCGTGATCGAGGGTTTGATCGCGCTTTGAGTCAGTCGTTCTTGATGCGCAAGAAATTAGTGAGCTACTGAGATCTTGAGCCGCACTCGGAAGTCAACCGCCTGAGGCGTCGTTCGCCAAAGACGGCGCCGAACTTTGCTATCGCGCGATAGATAACAGAGATCGCTTCTTGAGATGATTGAGCTTGCGCTTTGACGGGATGCGTTGTGTTGGCATGGCAAAGTTTGTGGAAAGTTGATCGTTGTCAACGCGTAGAAACGGGCTGCCAGTTACTGGCGTGGGGAATCCGGCGGAATCTAACTCGGAGACTCCGAACAATGGCAAAGAAGCTCGAAAAATCGCAGTGGAGCGTCTATTTCGATCTCATTTCAAAAGCACTGGGCGGCAAACATGCCGAGATCGAGGTGACGTCGCTTAAGCTCGGTGATCAGGTCGAGGCGCACTGGCTACCGTTCTTTGGGGTTTCCTATGATCCAAAGGACGACCTAATCTCGCTCGTGCTCGAAGGACACGACCATCTGATCCGCAAACCGAGAGAAATATACATCGAAGGCGAAGGCCTGGAGTTGTCCAGCTTTGAGGTTATCGACGCGGACGGCGTGCGTCAGATCGTCGTCCTCAGAAATCCTCTGATGCTGCCGGCGCCGTCTGCGGTAAGGGCGGGCTGATCTTACACCAATTCAAAGAAATAAACGAATGCTCATGCTTTATGCCGCGATTATCCAATCGGGCGTCTGCTCGCGATGAGAGCCCGGACGCCCTCCAACAGAAGTAGCATATGCTCAGTCGTCATAGTTTCAAGCGGCTCTTCGCACAAGCGAAATTTGGAAGGGATGCCGCAGCAACAGCCCGGTTCAGCCGTCGAAAGCGATCGAGGGGCCCTGACAGTGCTGCAAGACGAAGACAGCTCCGACTCAGGCATTCAACTCCACGAATCTATCAATCGGTCGCAATAGATGATTGGTGGAAGGTGTCGCTCGGGAGGGCCGGCAGGCGCATTTCCGCGGTATGGCGCCATGGATCATCTCGTGGCCCAGCGCGTTGATCGAAACGCCCGCAACTAAGGAGCAAGCGATGTCCGAGCTAACCGTTTCACGCGAAAAGGTCAGCTTTCTGATCGAAAAAGCGCATGAGTTTGATGTCAAGGACCTGCCGGCCGATGAAGAGTCCGGATCGAATCCTACTGATGATGCTGAAGTCGACGTTTTGCAGGACGATGGTTGCGACGCTGTCGCTGCCGAGCTGGCGAGCTTCATCAGGGCATTGAACGAGGACGAACAGATCGACCTTGTCGCGTTGATGTGGCTCGGACGGGGCGATGGCACGATCGACGAGTGGGAAGATCTGCGTAGCCAGGCGGCCGAACGGCGAAGCGAATACCGCAACCCGCGTTGGGAGACCGTGCGCTACCTGCTCGGCGAACCGCTGTTGGGCGATTTCCTGGCTGAGGGCCTGGACAAGTTCGGAATATCCTGGGGCGATGAGGCGCCCACGCCCTGACGAGCACGATCATGGTGGCCGAGAGGAGCGTCGTGAGATTAGCTCAAGCTGATCGAACAAGCCCTCGGATTGGAAACGCGGAATCCGCGCTGTTGGCCCAGCGGAGCGCGGGAGACCGGAGACCAAATCAGACCCATTAGCGCGTACGTACTATGACAAATCGCACCCGGACATTTTATCGACGAGGCAGGACACTTCGAGAGGTGAGAGTGGAAAGCGGCAATGAACAGCTAATGCGCTCTCGATGTCTTGAAAATCAGAGGCGCGCCCACGCGATCAAAAGGAGACTTGCGCACGCGAAAGTGGAGATAATTTATGTTGTCTGACTATCCGAAGCCGCCTTACCCCAATCAGCACCCGGTTGGACCGCCAAGCTGGACCCGCGTCCGGATCACGGCGAGCACAGTTACAGTGGCACAGGTAAGTTGAAAGGCATGCGGGCCGCCATCACGGGCGGCGACAGCGGCATTGGACGAGCGATGGCAATCGCCTATGCGCGCGAAGGTGGTTCTTATCGCCTATCTAATCGAGCACGAGATGCGCAGGAGGTCAAGGCGTTGGTCGAGAACGAGGGGCGCAAGGCCGTCTTAATCGCCGGCGAGCCCTAGCAGCAGCAGCCCCGATTGACCCCACCCCAGCTACGTATATCTCGACTACCCTTTCGAAGCTCTCGTCATATGAATAGACGTCCAAGAATGAGCCTAGGATCTGATGCACGGCAAAGCCGCGCACTAAGCTCCGAAGCATATCCAAGGCGTCTTCTGCGTGTCGCCCATGCACCCCACATTCGGCGAGAACAGATTTGATGAGGTCGCAAAGTTCTCCGTGGCTTGCCCTCCACTCAGCGCAATCGCTTGTGGACGTTCTCGATCCGGCAGCCCACAAGGCGGGACGCTCCAACGCATATTGTCGCATTTCTCGGGCAACTGACCTAAGAGCATCAAAGGACGTTTTGCCCTCCCGTGCTGTCGTCAGCCTAGCGAGCAGGTCGCGATAGCACTTGATGGCGAAAAATGTCCGCAATTCCGGAATTGTGCAGCGCCTGTCGGAGGAGAAATGTTCTACCTCTGAGGCGAGATCTACTGCAAGCCGCTGATCCCAGGATGCCGACAACATTTCATCGACGTGGAAGCTACGTTCGCGGTTCATAAATCCAGCCCCACGTTCAGGAGGAAGGCCGGTTGCTTCCGCAGACACGCGACTTCGATCACGTTGCCGCGTGTGCTGACTCTTCTACATTGCCTTGACACCGGCTTTGGACGGGACGTGAATAAAAGATAGAACTCAGTGAGATCAGCCGGGAGACTTGCCTCAAGTTGTGCGCCGGTGTGCCAAGCGCTCAACACCAAGCAGTTTGTCGACCACAAACCATCGATCGACCTGCATCTGGCGTAAAGTGGGGTGGAGAAAACTACGCGCTTCGGCTCCGCTAGATTTAAGGGCGGGAACCCCAACGTTTGCTTGTTCCTATCCTTTTTGTGGAGGACATTGGCTCGCGGGAACGAAACGTTTCCGGGCTCCACTGGCGGTGTTTCTGTCTGCCGAGACGTCTGACGGTGATGCATCGTGGGTCGTCAAATCTGCAGCCTCCGCGTTATTGCGCATTCCGGCGAAAAGCTACTAAGTTTCCTTAGAGTGGACGTGCAACAACGCAGTCTCGAGTTGCGATTGTTTCTAGCAGATGCTCTGTGATTTCAATCGGCGGCCATGGATCAATTCGTCGGCTGATCTACGGTTAACGAACGGCAAACACGTGGAAACTATCTTCTCGACCTCCTCGGTTCATCCCCGCGACCGATTTGATTATTGGCACAGCCTGGCCTGCAAGAAGATCGTGGGTCATGACTCTGTGCCGGAAAATCGCCTGACATTCCAAGCCGAGATCAAAGCCGCGAAGTTCGGCAACCTGGACCTGGTTGAATTCAGCAACTCACCGATGCAGGTCTCTCACACCTTGGCCCACGTCGAGCGCACCGGCCCCGACACGTTGTTCCTGTGTTACCAATTGTCGGGCAGGGTCCTTATCGTCCAGAACGCGCGCGAGGTTAACCTGGACGCCGGTTCTTTGATGCTGCTTGAGCCGCTGTTGCCTTATGATGCGAAGTTTTCGCCAGACTCGAAAACTCTCCTCATCAAGGTTCCGCGCCGGGAGCTACGCGCACGGATCGGTACAAACCGCGAGTTGATCGGGCGTCGCGTGACTGCCGAGCGGACGGACGATGATCTGGCGCTTTCGGTCGCTGCAAAATTGCCGTCGCTCGCTGGGAGGACAGCTTCCATAACAGAAGAAATGGTCGGCAATCACGTGCTTGACTTACTCGGACTATCCATTGCGAGAACAATTGGGAGCGCTACCGTTCGCGTCTCGAATCCAAAAGCGCTATTGCTGGGGCAGATTCGTTCAGTGGTGGAAGCGAGGCTCACCGATCCCGACCTCGACGGACAGAAGGTCGCCGATATCGTTGGAATAAGCGTCCGATACGCCAATGCGCTTCTTGCCGAACAGGACTCCTCACTTCACCGTCTCATTCTGTCCCGACGGCTCTCGCGTTGCCGGTTTGCTCTTGAAGACCCCAACCAAGTCCATCGAACCATAGCCGAAATTGCACAGGGATGGGGGTTTTCGGACATGACGCATTTTGGCCGCTGCTTTAAAGGGGCTTATGGGGTTTCACCGCGCGAGTATCAGAAAGCAGCGGCGCAATCCCGGCAAGATGGTCGGCCCTGACCCTGGGCGCGCTTTTCGGGAGAAAATCGTGGCCGACCTCCATCGGCGGTCCGCTTAGAACTGTCGACGTATTTTAGCTTCTGGATTTCAACAGCATTGCAAGCGATGTCAGCGTCACCTTGCCGGCTGGATCTTGGTCGGCTGCCTCGAGCTTCGTCGCGCCGATCGCGCGCGCCTGATCGAAGCGCCGAACGCTGGCGACATTGACCGGGTTATAGCTCTTGCGCACTGCTTGTTGCGGTCGGCCGTCTTGGCCATCTTGTTGGACTGATCCTCGGCCGTGCGGCCGCCGGCGTCGCCGTCGACGGCGCCCGAGCGGCGCTGGGGGATCTCAGTCTTGCCGAACGCGAGCTCGCACACGGATGCAGACATTGGGCTCACAGCTCGCGGTCGCCACCAAGGACATCGCCGAGATGAAGGCGTCGATTTTGTTACAAGCGATCTCTTCGATTCGATCGCCCGAACATGTGATCTGCTGGTATCTAAGCTTCCCTACGCACCGGACACTGCCGCCAAGGCGAGCGATAATTTTTGGAGCGGCGGAATAGACGGTACTGAGCTTCTGCGAAGAGGTCGTCGTGGCTCTTCCCACGAGTTGGACGCGGACGGAACAGCCTGCATCAATTCCCTGTTTCCGAATCCTCCGGAACGAAAGTCAGGGATCATTTTAATGCTTGGCTTGGAGGCAATCTCACCGAGTGGGGATGTGCTGGATAACACCTGGCATGTGCCGGGATATCAAGATTTGCTCTCCGAGCAGCCATTCTAAGGTGATATGAGCGCGTGGCGCTTTGGCGTGGTCAGTATGCGTCGATCTCGGATTGGCCGCGGTTGGTGGAAGGAAGTCGCAGGCAATGGCGTGTTCTTTGCAGAAGATAGAAGCTGCAGCGTCATCGCTGATCACGATGCCTACGGGTCATCTGCTGGATTATCGCCGAACAGCCCGTAGCGTGCGCTGTCGAGCACAGCATCGATTTCATCGATCGTCAGAAGAGTTCCTATAGCTGGGCATCAGCTGCTATTCCGTGGCGGGTCAGTTCGTCACCCTTGCGCCGGCCACGTAAATCCCGTCCCATTGTCGTCCAGTGCAAAGCCCGCGATTGTCAGCGTCTAGCGCTGGGCGCAGGTCTTCTTGACCCAGTCCCGGCTGCGGGCGCCGGTCGGATAGACACTGTTTGCTACCTTCGACACCACGCCCTCGTAGCCGAGCTTGCAAGCATGGGTGAACATCTTGGGGCCGTCGATCGCGAAGCTTTCGCTGAACTGGATGGCGGCGCCGGCAAAGGCCGTCAATAAGGTCGGCAATAGCCGCAAGCGAGTTGAGGGCCGGCTGAGGTCGGCGATGAAGAAGTCGTTAGGAACGGCACCTTCGAAGCGTGGTTAGCAACGTGCCGCTCCCCGGCACAGCGCATTCGCGAATGAAGGTGCCCCGGCTCTTGCCCCCCAAAGACCCGGGGCACATTCGCGATTCATTCCCATGGGGGCCGTAGCTGTGGACCGGATAAAGCGCAGCTTTTTTCCCGCCGGGTACCCGCTAAGCGGGCAGCTCGAAAACCAGACCGCGTCGCGACGCTGGGAAATAGTGGCAACATTACCGCCACTGGATTAACGTGGGTTATTTCCACCCGATGCAAACCGTTGCTAGCCGCGCTGTTATCGTTGGATTAATGCCGGAGTGAGTTATGCCCGCCAAGCCGTGGTCCGAAGAGGACGAGCAACAGTTGCTAAAAATGATACGAGAGACAGCCCTAACGCAGTTGGAGATCGCCCGGAAGCTTGGACGAACGGAGGCTGCGGTAAGCAGTCGGCTTACGATCATCAGAAAGCGGGAGCAGGTTGTCGGCGCCCGAGCAAAGCACCCCCGCGGCGTGCCTGCTCGAGCTGTCATTTCGTCCTCTCGAAGGACGACCGGGAAATAGGAACTAAACGGCCGAGTGCTGGTTCTGGCGGGAAGGTAATCATGGCAACTCGGCCTCGGTGCCCCCCACCGCGCTGGGGCCATTTCGCGAAGAGGCCGCCAACTGAGTGGCCTCCGCTACCGAAAAATATCCTACGCACCCTACAACGACGACCAGCCAGACGAGCGATAAAATTCGATATATGGTATTGGGCAGCACCATTAAGGTTCTTCGGCCTCCTCCGTTACCGAGCCTTCTTTTTTGTCATGCTGGCGGGCGGTGACGGGCGGAAAGCCGTTTATCTGATCGCTCTCTTCATCAATTTCATCCATTCGAGAACCTTGCCAACAAACTGCCTTCAGCTCCCGGCGGCGAGTCAGTTCGGGCAGAGAGCCGAACCTTTCAGCTTTTTGCGCGCCATCAATCTCGCACCGCCGTCAAGTCTGTCGACCTAGATTATCTTTCAAGATTCGGTTACTGAGATGATGACCTTGAGAGCGTTCGTCTTGGCCGCCTCGCCGAACGTCGCATAGGCGTCCATGATATTGTCGAGCTTGAAGTGGTGCGTGATCAGTCGCTTGGGATCGATCTTGTTTGATTGTACAGTCTTAAGCAGCATCGCCGTTGTGACGGTATCGACGAGTCTTGTCGTGATCGCGACGTTACGGTCCCAGAGGCGTTCTAGATGCAGATCTACCTTGACGCCATGGACGCCGATGTTAGCGATGACACCACCAGGCGCCACGATGTCCTCGCAAGTGACAAAGCTTGAGGGAAGGCCGACGGCTTCGATCGCGGTATCGACGCCACGACCGTCGGTCATCTTCATGATTTTCTCGACTGCCTTGCCGTCCCTATTGTTTATTGTTGTGGTCGCACCGAAGCGGGACGACATTTCGAGCCGGTTGTCGTCAAAGTCGATCATTATGAGTTCCGACGGTGAGTAGAATTGAGCCGTCAGCAACGCCGCAAGCCCGATCGGGCCGGCTCCGACGATCGCGATGGTCGCGCCGGGTTGAACCTTGCCGTTGAGCACGCCGCATTCGAACCCGGTGGGCAGGATATCGCTCAGCATTACTGATGCTTCCTCATCCGCTCCGGCGGGGATGCGGTATAGGCTGGTTTCGGCAAAGGGAATGCGGACATACTCGGCCTGGGTGCCGTCAGTCGTGTTGCCGAGGATCCAGCCCCCGTTGACACAATGCGAGTACATTCCGCGGCGGCAATAGTCGCATTTTGCGCAGGACGAGATGCAGGACACGATCACGCGGTCGCCGGCCCGAAAGGCGGTGACGGCGGCGCCGACTTCTTCGATGACGCCGGTACCTTCGTGGCCAAGGATACGGCCTGGTGTACAGGTCGGCACGTCGCCTTTGAGGATATGCAAATCTGTTCCGCAAATCGTCGTCCTGACGATCTTGACGATAGCGTCCGTTGGCGCGGCAATCTTCGGCTTTGGGCGATCCTCAAGCGCCTTCTTTCCGGGGCCTTGGTATACCAGCGCTTTCATAACCATTCTCCTACGTTCGATTTTGCCAATCGAGTGAATCGTCTCGAGCATCAGGCGATGCCCCAGTGTCACCGGTGCTATCCTCCCACGCTGCGCCTGGGCATAGTCGCGTTTCATTGCAGAGAGCAGGCGAGCGGTCAGAACCGCGCCGGGCGCTCCGATCGGACAGCCGTGGGCAACGGCACCGCACTCGACCTTGATGACTGAGCGAGTCCAAGCTGCCGGTCAGGGCGATGGTGATCGATGCAGAGGCCTCATCTCGATGCGTCCAATCTCGCCAACCCGATCAGGCGCCTGCCGGACGACAAGATGAAGCCGAGCCCCAACATGCGTAGCGAAAACTATGACAGTTACTTCCTAGTTCCCTTGATAACCATCAATCGCCCGTATTATTCGGCGAGCAGGAGCAACTGGGAATATATGCTTGTTCATCACAGGTGTAGGATTGCGACCCGACCGCGCCCGAGCCGATCGACGTCACTGTCGACAGAAGATGCATCAAGCCTGCGCCGATTACTTCGAGGCGCTCGTGAGAGGACCTGTTCATTGACGATGGTCAATGCTTGAAGCCGTTGCGGAGTTCATGATTCCTTGTGATGCCAGCAGCGAAGGAAGTTTCTATGCGGCTCGGGAAAATATGCATCGCTCTTGCGATACTACCCGGCCCGCCCGCTTCCGCCCAGGCCGGCCGGTACGGGTTTTGTCCTGTAAAGCATGCGGAGATTGTATCCGCATGAAGCCTGCTCAGACATTTTGATGTTCTCGATTGTTAAGTCCCGGAACGCCAGCAAACATTGCGAACCGGCGCTCACGCGATCGACAAACAATGTACTACTGGTGTTGGGGCATCGGTTGACGGTCTTTGGAATGCAGGTTCATCATGAAAGTCGGAATCGTTGGAGCAGGTAGGGTAGGGTGTTCCTGTGCTCTTGCCATGGTGGTACGGGGGAGTGCCCGGACAATTGTGATCGTGGACCGAACGTCTAAGCGGGCGGGGGCGGTCGCCACCGATCTTCGTTACGGAGCGCCGCTCGGCCCAAAGACCACCATTGTCGATGGCGACTATGAAGAGCTTGCCGATTCTCAGCTGGTTGTGATTGCCGCCGGCATCAATGAAAAGGCGGGGGGCGCCACCGACCGCAGCGATTCCCAGGGCAGGTTGCGGTTGCTTGACAAGAATGCTGAAATCTACCGCGAGATCGTTCCGCGCATTGTGCACGCCGCGCCTAGCGCGGTGATATTGGTCGTGACCGATCCGCCGGATCCGCTCGCCGATATTGCGCGCGCAAGCGTATGCCATGATCGCGTGCTAAGTACCGGTACGTTTTTGGATTCCTTGCGTTTCCGCGTTCATCTGGCGGCGCATTTCGGCGTCGATGCCAATCAGGTAGAGGCGCAGGTGGTCGGCGAACATGGGACCTCGCAGGTATTCCTCTGGTCAACCGCCCGGATCGCCGGCGTGCCGGTCGGCGAACTCGTCGGACTTCGTGGCCGAGTGCCTCACAGTTTACGCAGGCAGATCGAGGCAGACGTTCGTTACGCGAATATCTCTATCATCGAAGGCAACGATGCGAGCCAGTTTGGCATTGGTATCGTTGCGGCGCGGATCGCGGAAATTGTTCTTCGCGATGAACGAGCGGTGATTCCGATCGGCAGCTATAACGGCAAATTTCGCGTCACTCTCTCACTTCCGAGCGTCGTCGGGCGCGAGGGAGTGCTTCGGATTTTCGAACCCGAGATGTCCGTCGAGGAGCAGCGGGCGCTGGAACTGGGCGCGGCTAACTTAAGGAGGTCGCTAGGTCGTCGGTAGACGGAAAGCATTTTGTCGGGCTGCAGCGCCGGACGCGAAATGCGCCCGGCGTGCCAGAGCTGATTGATAATCAATCCGTCAGCCTGGTCCGCCGCTCTCGTGACCTCACGCCGTGCCTCCTGCTTGCGGCGTGGATGCCGGGGGCCAGGTTGGCCTTGCATCGACAGTTGCTTGTAGTAGGAGGCCGCGAGGGCACGTTGCCGGTTGACGCGCCCGCGAGCGCGTCAACGACGCCATGACCATTCGATGCGGCAGCCTGAAAAGGACCCAGCCGGTACGGCAGGAACAGCGTGTTGGTGTCCGCCGTCTGCCTGACGCGAGGGCTGCCGCAACGATGGTGGCTTCGTCTATGTTTCCCTCCTTTCGAGGATGAAGAGACCCGCGGGATGGTGACCCGCGCTGAAGTCCACACACGCAACAAAGATGTCGCAACTTCGAAGAATTGCTCCGTGACAAAGATCAATTTCGTGTCCGTGCGAGAAGATCGCGCGAAACTGACGACCGTCAAGGGGGAGGCTGGCCTGCGCACGGTATCGTGCGGCGAGGAGACGCTTCCTATGATTATCGCCGCCGTGCAATCGAATCAGCCGCGCGCCAGCCATGTTATGCGCATGGCGAGATTCGAGCGATTTTTTCGGATCATAGCCAGCGTCGATGTCGACAAGCAGGACATCAAGCGCTACAGCAAGCGCTACAGCGATTTTATCAACCAAAAACTTTATGATTTCCTGCCGCGGGCCCAGGCGGTCGCCAAGGCGAACGGCGGCGTGATCCTGGAGCCATTCGACCTGCCGGTCACCAAGGGATTGCAGGAATGCATCCATGAATTCGTGAGACTCGACGAAGAGATCGAGCCGCGGCTAATCCTCGACCGCGTCGCCACGCGCCCGCCGATTGATCTTGCTTACGGAGAGGATCGAGGCTCGCCTACCGGACATCGTGGGACTGAGTGTCGCGCTCGCGCATACGTTCAACATCATCGCCCCCGGGTTGTAGAATCCATCGAACGAGCACTGGCGGAAGTGTTTTCGTATTTTCGATCTGCTGCTGTAGCTGCGCGAACAGCAGAGTAGCCAAACATCGCGACGGCTGTCGCGAGCGAGGAGAGAGCGATGATCAGGGATGTAATGGTGTGGCTGGACGGCGGCGCCTCCGACGAAATTCGTCTGGCAGCTGTCGCCGACATGACCCGCCAGCTGGAGACCCGCGTGGTCATCGGGTTGTATCTCAACGTTCTGCCTTTGCCGGGGCCGATTGAGGGCGACGTCACCGCCACAATCGTCGAGCATGCGCGCCAAACTGGCAATGCGGTGGAGGAGGCACTAGCCAAGCGGCTGCGAATGCTGGATCGGATGGTCGAGGTCCGGCGCCTCGATGTCTTGTCCGATGACGTAGCCAAAATTGCCGCGCGAGAGGCGCGCTCCGCCGACACCTTCGTGGCACTTCGTCCCAATGGCGCGATGGATCCGGAACAACTCGTCGAAGGCGTGCTGTTCGGCTCTGGCAGGAATGTCTATCTCGTTCCCGAGACGGAGCGGCCGAGGATCGCCTTCGATCGCGTTATGGTCGCTTGGAACGGGAGCCGGGAAGCGGCTCGTGCGCTTGCCGAAGCGATGCCGTTTCTTCACAAGGCGGAAAGTGTGTCGGTCATCGTTGCGACCGGCGAAAAGCCTACCGAGGAGGAGGCGGTGATGGGGATCGATGCCGTTAATCATCTTCGGCATCATGGAATCAAGGCCAGTCTGCATCGCATCAAGTGCCGCTCAAGCGAAGTCGGGCCGCAATTGATGGCTGAGGCCGAGCGCCGGAAGGCGAACCTTATCGTTATGGGCGGATATGGTCACATGCGCCTGCGCGAGCGGCTGCTCGGCGGGGTGACCTACAGCCTGTTGCACGAAGCGCCTATCCCGCTGCTGATGGCGCATTAGGACACGTCGCACCTTGCCCCGACAGCGAGATTGCAGATGCCGACGATTGATAGCCGCCGCGAGCAGATGTTTCCCAAGCTTGCGCCGCATGAAATCGACCGTCTTCGCCGCTTCGGCGCGGTGCGGAACTACCGTGCCGGCGAAGCGCTGTTCGTGACCGGAGAAGTCGCCCCGGGCATGTGTGTGCTGATCAAGGGCTCGGTGCGCGTCGTCAGGCGCGATCCGCTAGGCCATTGCGCGCCGATTGTGGAGCAGGGACCCGGTGAATTCGTCGCCGAAGTGGGACAATTGTCAGGCCAGCCCGCTTTTGTCGACGTTCACGCCATCGACGATGTCCAAGCCCTCTTGATCCCGCCGGAGAATCTACGTGCGTTGATGATTGGGGAGCCCGAACTCGGCGAACGGATCATGCAGGCTTTGATCCTCCGCCGCATTGCGCTGGTAGAGGCAGGCGCCGGTGGTCCAGTCCTAATCGGCCCCGAATCGAGCCCAGACGTTGTGCGCCTGCAAGGCTTTCTCGCCCGCAATGCGTATCCACATCAAGTGCTCGATCCAGCAAAGGACCCCGACGCGGCGAAGCTTGTCCAGCAGTATGCACCAAATCCGGCCGACCTGCCGCTTGCGGTGTGTCCGAAAGGAACAATCCTGAAAAATCCGAGCGAAGCAGAGCTGGCGCGCGCGCTTGGAATGGTGCCGATCGACGACGAGAGCCGAACCTATGATGTCGCAGTCGTTGGCGCTGGCCCGGCGGGCCTTTCGACGGCGGTGTATGCCGCATCAGAGGGCTTGTCGGTCGTCGTCTTCGACGCCCGTGCCTTCGGCGGGCAAGCCGGGGCCAGCGCGCGGATCGAGAACTATCTCGGTTTTCCCGCCGGCATATCCGGCCAAGCACTCACCGGCCGCGCCTACGTCCAGGCGCAGAAATTTGGCGCGCGGATGGTGATCCCTGCGGGGATATCGCGACTCGATTCGAGCGAATCACCGTTCACGCTGCACCTGGAGGATAGGCGGTGTGTGAGGGCCTCGACGGTGGTGGTTGCGAGCGGCGCCCGCTACCGCCGCCTCAACGTGCCGAATCTGCCGAGTTTCGAGGGACGCGGCGTTTGGTATTGGGCTTCGCCGATCGAGGCACGCCTGTGTCGGGGCGAGGAGATCGTCCTGGTCGGAGGCGGAAATTCAGCGGGCCAAGCCGCCGTATTCCTGCGCAACTTCGCAAAAAAAATCTGGATGCTGGTTCGTGGACCAAGCATCACGGAGAGCATGTCGCGTTACCTGATCGACCGTATTGCGAATCTCGATAATATCGAGGTGCTGACCCACACTGAGGTGGTCGCGCTTTATGGCAGCCGGGAAGGGCAATTGGAGCGCGTACGCTGGCGCAACAGCTCGACCGGCGAGGAAACCGAGAAGCCGATCCGCCACCTCTTCCTCTTCATCGGCGCGGAGCCGGCAACGGCTTGGCTTAAGGGCGCCGGGGTCGCGTTGGACAGCAAGAATTTTGTACTGACTGGATGGGACACTCCCTCCACCATCCGCTCGAAGGGTGGCGCTGGCCGTCCGTTGCTACTCGAGACCAGCGTAGACGGTGTATTCGCCGCCGGCGACGTGCGATCCGGGTCGGTCAAGCGCGTGGGTGCTGCGATCGGTGAGGGTGCCGTCGTCGGGGCGGAGCTACACATTGCGCTTGCCAACGGCCAAGTGCGAGACAAGAGTGAACAACGCGCCAGTCAAGACTCGCGCGAAACCGAAAACGCACTTGCAGTCCCATCACAACAGTGAGCAGCGGCGATGCCGAGATGTATCACGGCCACGACTTGCGAAGTTGACCATGCCAAGGTCGGCAGGGGTGGACTGGATACGATCCCGTTCGGACATCGCGCTGCTGCCGCGGCTTTGAGTAGCTTTTCGAATGCGATCATGAAAACCGTACCCGGCCGTTTCGCGATCTCAAACAAGCCACGCATATCTTGACGGCGGTCAAGGGCCAGCTCGGCGGTTTGCGGCATCATCGTTCGGGTCAAGGAACCCAGCGGAGAAAATCCATGTGCGACTACAGCCTACATGCCGTTACGTCACGCCCTGCAAAGGTGGGAGAGAGTTTGGTGTCGACCAGCTTTCGCGGCACATCGACCCGCGGCTTTGCCAACAAGGACGAACCCACCGTCGCCGTTTGTCTGCTGCCCGGCACCGAGCTCGCATTCGAGCAGGACGTGAGATACAATCGCAACTGGTTGTTGACCAAGAGCGCGGGCTTCCGTGTCGCCCAATTCTGCGTGATCAAACCGAAAACGCCGGGGCAGCACCACGATGCCCTGCTGTTTCCCGACGGCACCATCGTTCTTGTGAATCTCCTGTCGGAAGGACAGCATGCTCGGGTGCTTCAATTGCCAGCTGTCTGGCTGAGAAAGAAGAGCGGCGATCACGCTGGGCCCGCCCCCGTCTACTTTGCCGAGCAGGATGACCGCGTTGAGATCGAACCTGCTCAACAGGCATCATAGGTCTGGCCGGATAATTGGTGCTACTCCCGTCCTCAGGGGCGCAGAGGGCGACGCGATATCTCGTCAAGCGTTCGTGAGAAACGTCCAGGCCCGCCCGAAGCCGCAATCCTGCGCCCTTGTCATCTTCGGTGTCACAGGAGACCTGACCAAACGGCTGGTGATTCCTTCGCTTTACAATCTTGCGGCAGCCGAACTGTTGCCGGAAAGATTCTGCGTCGTCGGCGTCGCGCGCTGCGGCATATCGAACGAAGCGTTGCGCGAGAGCCTAATGAAGGGTCTGCATCAGTTCGCAACCCGCCCCGTGGAAGACGCGGTCGCGAATCGTCTTCTGGAATGCATCACCTCGGTCGTGGCCGATCCCGGCGACGGCTCTTCTTACGATCGTCTTAAGGAGCAGCTTGAACGGTTGGAAGCCGCGCGCGGCACCGGGGGCAATCGGCTGTTTTATTTGGCGACACCGCCTGATGCCTTCGCGCCGATCGTGCGCCAACTCGGCCGTCTCGGCTTGTTGAAGGAGGACCCCGGCGCCTGGCGGCGGGTCGTGATCGAAAAGCCGTTTGGAACCGATCTGGCATCGGCGCGTGTGCTGAATGCGGAATTGTTGAGCATCCTCGGCGAACACCAGATCTACCGAATCGATCACTACCTTGGCAAAGAGACCGTCCAGAACATCCTGGTGCTGCGCTTCGCCAACGGAATGTTCGAGCCGATCTGGAACCGCCATCACATCGATCACGTGCAGATCATCGTGGATGAGCAGCTCGGTGTTGGCCATCGCGGTAGCTTTTATGACGCGACCGGCGCTCTTCGCGACATGGTGCCGAACCATCTTTTTCAGCTGTTATCGCTGGTCGCTATGGAGCCGCCGAGACATTTCGATGCCCATAACGTGCGTTCGGAAAAGGACGGAGTGCTGTCGGCGATCCACTGTCAGAGCGAAGAGGAGGCGCTGAAAAACTCCGTGCGCGGCCAGTACACTGCCGGGAAAATCGGCGACACGGAGATTCCTGATTACCGAAATACCCCGGACGTCCGGCCGGACAGCGCTACGGAGACTTACGTTGCGATGAAACTGAATATTGACAACTGGCGTTGGGCCGGGGTCCCCTTCTATTTGCGCACCGGAAAGGCGCTCGCCATGAAGCGCACGGAAGTGGCGATCAAATTCCGCGAGACGCCGTTTGCGATGTTTCGATGCACGCCCATCGAGCAACTGGCTGAGAACTATTTCGTCATCGGCGTCGAGCCGAGTGAAGGCATCACGCTGCAGTTCAACACCAAGGTGCCGGGGCCAGTGATCAGGATCGACGGCGTGCAAATGAAGTTTCTCTATAAGGACTACTTCAAGTCCGAGCCTGCGACGGGATATGAGACCTTGATTTACGATTGCATGATTGGCGACAACATTCTGTTCCAACGCGCCGACGGCGTGGAGGCTGGCTGGCGGGCGGTTCAGCCGCTCCTCGACGCCTGGAAACGAGTGGGCAGCAAGGGGTTGGAATTCTATCCTGCGGGCAGTGAGGGCCCTCCGGGCGCGTTTGAACTTTTGAAGCGCGATGGCCGAAGCTGGCGGAAGCTCTGACGGCGATGCGCTCGGGGAAACAGCCGCCGAGAGATTGTGGGCCTGGATTCAGTGTCGACCGCGATACCGTGGAATCGGCTCACTTATCGCTTATCAAGGGTTGTGAGCACCGGCAGTTTCAACGGGGCTGTGCTTCGACGAAGAAAATTTAGGGATCAATATCTGAGAGCGGTTGCGTGGGCAGCGAGCCCAGGCCGAGAGTTGTGTATGGCGCTCAAAATCGAAAACTATGCGATGATCGGCGACTGCAAGACAGCAGCCATGGTCGGGCACAATGGCTCGATCGATTGGCTGTGCTTGCCGAGATTTGAGTCGGCTGCGTGCTTTGCCGCTTTGCTTGGCGACGCAGAAAATGGACGGTGGCTCATTGCGCCGAAGGATGAGCCGATCGAGACGTCGCGACGCTACCGCGCAGGCACGTTGGTTCTCGAAACGGAATTCAGAACGAAGGGTGGCACTGCGACGCTTATCGATTTCATGGCACCGGGAAATCGGGCCGAGCTTGTACGCATCCTCGTAGGTCGACAGGGGCGAGTCGAGTTTCACTCCGAATTTGTAGTGCGATTCGACTATGGGGCGACGGTGCCGTGGGTCAACCGGCTTGATGACGGCAGCATCAGCGCAATCGCCGGTCCGGAGCGTCTGGTGCTGCGTACGACAGCCGCGCTTCACGGCGAGGCCTAAAAACAGTTGGTGAACCTACGGTCACGGCCGGCCAGTCAATCCCGTTCATCCTCTCCTACGGGGCGTCGTTTCAAGATCCTCCTTCGGCGATTGATGCCTTCGACGCGCTGAAACGAACGGAAGCATTCTGGCGTGGATGGAGTGATCGGTGTCCCGAAGTCGGTCGCTGGACGGAAGCGGTCAAACGTTCGCTCATTACATTGAAGGCTCTGACCTACGCCCCGACCGGCGGGATTATCGCCGCGCCCACGACCTCTCTGCCGGAGCTTATTGGTGGAATCAGAAATTGGGACTATCGCTTTTGCTGGTTGCGTGACGCCACGTTCACCCTGCTGGCCCTAATGCACCTCGGGTACTACGACGAGGCGCGGGCATGGCGAGACTGGCTCCTTCGCACCATCGCCGGTAGTCCGGAGCAGGTGCAGATCGTGTACGGAGTGGGAGGCGAACGCTGGCTGCCGGAGCTGACCATTCCGTGGCTCGGCGGTTATGAAAGATCGTCGCCGGTGCGCATCGGAAACGCCGCCTACCAGCAACTCCAACTGGACGTCCTCGGCGAGGTCGCCGACGCCATGTTCCACGCCGGGAAGGGCGGTATAGGTTTAACCGACCGTGGCCGCGCCCTGCAGCCCATCATGCTGAAATATCTCGCCAGCGCTTGGCGCGAGCCGGATCAAGGTATTTGGGAGGTACGCGGCGAGCGGCAGCACTTCGTCCATTCGAAGGTCATGGCCTGGGTTGCGTTCGATCGTGCCGCGAATGAATTCGCCACCCGCGGATCAATCGAAGCATCTCGGCATTGGCGAGCGGTCGCCGACGAGATCCACGCCGACGTGTGCGACCGCGGCTTCGACCGCGATCTCGAAAGTTTCGTGCAGGCTTACGGCTCAAAACGGCTCGACGCTGGCTTGTTGCTGATGCCGCTGGTTGGCTTTTTGCCTGCAACGGATCCGCGCGTGAGGAATACCGTGCAGGCCATTGAAAAGAGACTGCTGGTCCAGGACGAGTTTGTTCTGCGGTATGAACGCGCTAATCCCGGTGACGGTCTGCCCCGGGGAGAAGGAGCGTTTCTGGCGTGCAGCTTTTGGTTGGCCGACAATTACATTCTGCAGGGCCGCTATTTGAAGGCCCGCAAGCTGTTCGACCGCCTCCTATCGCGTTGCAATGACGTGGGACTGTTCGCCGAGGAATACGGTCCGTTCGCCGGCCGCATGCTGGGCAATTTTCCGCAAGCCTACAGCCATGTGGGTTTGATCTGTTGCGCCTTGAATCTCACCCGGGGAACGTGTCCTGCGAAGGAGCGCGCCGAGCCGCAGCGCCCGGCGATGCGTCCGATTCCGCAAGCCGCAGCGGAGCCGGACTGACGTAGACGTTCCTGCTGGACGGCGGCCCGCGGGCAATGTCAACCAGCCGGTCTGGTTCTTCGAATATCATTTTTTTGCTGCTGGCGGTGGCGAAAACGGGCAATCGTCAAAGACAAATATCGCCGCTTGAGGTGATGTGTTTTCAGCGTCTCATGCAAGCAAGAGGAATAGTCAATGGTACTCAACGTGGTGACGATCAGTGGCAGCCTGCGCAAGGGCTCGTACAATACCGCGCTGATGCGGGCGTTGCCTAAGCTTGCGCCTTCGAATCTTTATCTTTCCGAGGCGCCGCCGTACGACGGCATGCCCCTGTACAATGTGGACGTTCAGGCCGCCGGCTTTCCAGGTGAAGTGACGACCTTCGCTGAAGCCATCAGGAAAGCCGATGGCATAATCATCGTCTCGCCCGAATACAACTGGACTATTCCCGGAGGCCTGAAGAACGAGCTGGATTGGGTATCGCGCCTGGAAAATCAGCCCTTCAGGGAGAAGCCAGTCGCCATTCAGTCCGCCAGCGGCGGTCCCCTGGGCGGGGCGCGAATGCAGTATCATCTGCGAATGGCGCTTACCTATCTCAGCGCCTTCGTGTTTGGGATACCGGAAGTATTCGTCGGACTAGCCCAGACAAAATTTGATCCGCATACGCTCGAACTGAAGGACGACCCGACCAGGAAGGTGGTTGCCGATCAGCTCGCGGCCTTCGCGAAATTCGTTGCTCGCTTCAAAGGGTGAGCTTCAACACTATTTCTTCCTTGGCGGCACGTTCCCACCATTGTCCAGGATCGCGGCCACCGACTGTCGGTCAGGTGAATCGGCTCACTCGTGCCAGTATTTGCCGATCTCGAATTCTGGCAGCTTGATCGCAAGCCTAGCCAACTGCATTTCACAACCTGGCGAAGCACTGAGACAGTGAGCCTATAGTTTATATGTGCGTATGCCTCGTCGCGCCCCGTATTGACAGTCGTGTATCGACGGCGTGAGCCAGTCATCACTGGCCAATTATTCTACCAGCCGCGATGGACCGATCGTAAGTTGATGCCTACGTAAAAATACGACATGGCGCATCCTGCGTATGGCCGATATTGCATAAGTGTGTAGGCTGCGCGGTTGAGTCATGCGTCTGCTCGCAGCACACATAAAAAGGAGAGCGGCTCGCGTCGGCGAAACCAATGTTCCTGGCTTCATCTGATACGCTCAGAGGGTTTGCGACAATCAAGAAACCCGCATGCCCGAAGTGTGGACGCGCTATGGCCGCGGGCAGGGCCGCGCCAGGCGCGCTCGGTTATCAAGAACTCACTTTTGCTTGTTCGACGTGCGGCCAGTCCACGACACTTTCAATCCCCATCGATCCGCTCAAGAGTGATGCGGTAGGTTGGCTTAGAAGCGAGCTCAGGCCGCCGAAATAGTCAGATTTGTTTGCATGCCGCGGCAGAAGAAGGGAGGAACGGGATCATGGTTAGAGTACAGCCGCTCAACGGCGAAGAACCCGAAAAGTCCGAGGACGTTATTCAGCGCGAACTGCTTGGTCCGCGCGGCGTGCTCGGCGCCCCGGACTCTGCCAGGCTGAGCCCACAGGGCGAAAAGAATACGCATGATTTCGGCGCAGTGCATAGAGTGGCGAGGACCGCTGGTGGATTGCTTTCTACTGTACTTTGCGTCGGCTCAGGTCGAGCTGCGTACATCCCGTACCACGATCTGCCTGACGCTCGCGGCGGGCATTCGCCGTGATCGACTTCGCTATGTCGGCCTTTGTGACCCTGTTACTGGTCGTCGACCCCGTCGGATTGGTGCCGGCGTTTCTCGCGGCAGCAGGCGGACTCAGTAGCCGAGACAGGGCGCGAATCGTCGTCCGGTCTCCGCTGATCGCTGCGGGGATCCTTGTAAGTCTTGCATTATGCGGGAACTGGCTGTTGGGCCAGCTTGGGATCAGCATTCCAGCTTTTCAGATCGCGGGCGGACTTCTTTTGTTCGCTGTTGCCTACCAGATGGTCTTCGGTGACCGGCCGCACCGGGAGGCACGCGAAACCGACAAGACGATGGCCGAGCAGGTTTCGGATATCGCCGTCTTTCCGTTGGCTATCCCGCTGATGGCCGGACCAGGCGCAATTGCCACCACGCTATTGTTGTCCAGCGCCGCAGGCACGACATCGAGACTGGTTGTGCTCATTCTGGTCATTCTGCTGGTGTGCCTGACCTGCATGATTAGCTTTGCTCTGGCCGTGCCGATCGCGAAAACACTGGGCAACACTGGAAATGCCGTGCTTTCCCGGCTGCTCGGGATATTGCTCGCGGCTTTCTCGGTTCAGTTCGTATTGGATGGGGTCGCATCCGCTCACGCAAGCGCCTGAATAGTCGGTGGGCGCGTTGACGAGACGACCCATCAATGACCGCGTCGGCATGCCATGCTAATTTGGCAACGGTCTGAGGCGGCCCCGCTGTACGTCAGTCCACCTCCACAGAATCCCCTCCGTCCGGCAGACTTCGCCGCACCGGCAGATATTCCACGCCGCCGCTGCTTTGCATGCGGACGGGTTGCGGATACAGTTTCAGGAGCTCGAAAACGCCGTCAGGCATGTCAGTGTTCACGGGCAGGCCCAGCCGCTTCGCTGTCGACGCCCAGATCGGATAGTCATGCGTCCAGGCACCGGATGCGAGCTGTTCCGCCAGCTTGGCGGCTTGTTCAGCGGGCAGCCGCCGCTCCAGCAGCTCGCTTGCCGACTGTTTGACCTGCGCAATAGCCTTGCGGCCGACGTCGGCCATTATCAGCGTTTGATCTTCAATCTTGGCTAGCGGCTTCTCCTCGACAACCTTAATCAGCGAGACTGCCGGCGACTGTCCGAGCTGCGGATCGATCGGGCCGAGCACGGCATGGCTGCTCATCACGGTCTCGTCGGCCGCCAGCGCGATCAGCGTACCGCCGGACATGGCGTAGTGCGGCACGAAGACCGTGACTTTCGCCTTGTGCTCGCGGATCGCCCTGGCGATCTGCAGCGCTGCCAACACGAGTCCTCCCGGCGTGTGCAGCACGAGGTCGAGGGGCACATTTTCGTCTGTCATCTGAATGGCGCGCAGAACCTCCTCCGAATCGTTGATGTCGATATAACGCGCGATCGGGAAACCCAGTAGCCGCATGGTTTCCTGCCGGTGCACCAGCAGGATCACCCGCGATTTTCGCTGGGCCTCCAGCTGCGAGATCTTGCGCACGCGCATCGCCTCGAGCATGCGCTGGCGCAACAGCGGCTGGATCGCCGAGAACATGAAGAAGATCCAGAAGAGATCACCGATCGACATGGAAGCCTCCACGAATAGCACCTCACATCCGCCCTTCAGGATCGAAGCCGAGCACGCCTTCGTCCCGATAGTAGGCCCGGTAACGCCGTTCGGACTGGACGATGAGAGAGACAAGTGCGAAGCCTGCCACAAACCCGCCGATATGGGCCCACCACGCGACGTCCGCGCGCATTGGCGTTACCGCCAAGTCCAGGAGTCCCTGCAAGATTTGCATGAGGAACCAGAACCCGACATAGAAGAAGGCATAGACTTCGAAGAACAGCGGGATGAACAGGATCGGGATCACCACGACCACCCGGGCGAGGGGGAACAGGCGCATGTAGCTCCCGAGGACACCGGCGATCGCTCCCGAGGCGCCCAATGCCGGTACGATCGAGACTGGGTTGAAGAAGATATGCGCGACAGAAGCCGCAACGCCGCAGGCAAGATAGAATGCCAAATAACGGCCATGACCCAGCCGATCTTCGATCGTCGGACCGAACAGCCATAGCGTCCACATGTTCAGGATGAGGTGCAGCCACCCGCCGTGCAGGAACATCATAGTGAAGAGCGGCAGGACGTCGTCGATGGCCGGGTCGATCCCATCGGAGGCAAGAATCCCGGAATAACGCGCAGGGACAAGCGCGAATTGATACAGCAGCTGCTCAAGCTCGTAGGGGCTAAGGCTGATCTCGAACAGGAACGCGATACAGTTGGTGGCGATCAGCACCCACGTGATCACCGGCGGGTAACGGGTCGGGACAGTATTCCTGATCGGGAACATCTGCGTCTCTTCGTAACCGTTCCGCGATGCCCGGTAGATACTGCGCCCAGATTCCTGGACGGACCATGACGATCGTCAATTTTCGGGCGGGGAGGGCCAAGCGTCGCCGCCGGCTGCGGGTGGTTTCGGTACGTCCGGGCGGTTGTTCTCGCTATCCTCCGGTTACGGCGAGAACGGCTTCCTTGATCTTGGCCAGCCCAAAATGTCCGATCATCTCCAAATCGACGTGCGGTAAATTGGGCATTTCATTTGAGATGACGGTTGCGTCAACAATTGCCGGGCCATCGATCGCGAGAGCTTCGACTACCGCTGCCATCAATTCCCACGGGCGTTTGGCCATGTATCCGTGGCCACCGCACGCACGGGCTAATGCTGCGAAATCCGGGTTTGGAAAGTCGATGGCTTCGCGAAATGGCACCAGTCCGACGCTTTCGGCTTCCAGCGTGATCAGTCCGAGCGACGAATTGTTGTAGATGATGACCTTGACCGGCAGGTTGTGATGCACTGCTGTCAGAAATTCGCACATCAGCATATTGAACCCGCCATCGCCGGTCAGCGCGATCACCTGACGGGAGCGATCCAACGCCTGTATGCCATTGGCTTGGCCGAGGGCCGTTCCTACCGCCGCATTGTTGAAGGATCCGATGATCCGCTGCGTCCCGGTCTGACGGATCCAATTGGCCGACCATAGCGTGTTTAGGCCGGTATCCAGGACGAATATCGCGTCGGAACGGGCGAGATCGCTAACCGCGCGGGCAACCGCCTGTGGATGGATCTGATGGTCGCTCCGCTTGATATCCGCTTGCTTGTTGAGCATGGCGTCCCATTTCCTGCGCTCGTCGGCGACCTCGTCCCAGAATTCGGTATCGGTCTTCTGGGCAACCCGGCCGAGTAATTGCTTCAGCGTCGGCCGGACCGATCCGGCAACGCCGAGCGCGGTCAGAACGCGTCGTCCTAGCACCTGTGGTCGTTCATCGATCTGAATCACCGTGCTCTTGGTCGGAAGGAAGTTGGAATAAGGATAATCAGTGCCGATCATCAGGAGCAGGTCGCAACGCATCACGGCATTGTAGACGGCCCGCGTCCCGATCATGCCGAGACCGCCCATCCAGCGGGGATCGTCGTAGGGCAGGAGGTCTTTGCCCTTAACTGTATGGATCAGCGGAGCCTTGAGCCGATCCGAAAGAGCGCACAACAGGTCAACGGAGCCGCGGCAGCCGGCGCCGCACATCATCACTATCTTGCCCGCCTCTTCAATCCGCCGGGCTAGTTCGGCGATCCTTGCCTCGCTGGCGGTGACTTCCGACCGGGGCTTCAAGGTTGGGATGCTGGGAACGGTGCCTTGCGCTTTCGCTGCGATCACGTCCTGCGGAAGCGTCAGATGTGCGACGCCCGGGCCGGCATAAGCGGCCGCTATCGCCTGATGGATGACCGCCGGTGCCTGCGCTGCGGTCGAGATGGTCTCGGTGTAGAGCGACACGTCACGAAACAAAAGATCGGGTTCAGTGGTCTGGATGTAATCGGTGCCATGTAGCTTGCGCGGCATGTCGCCAGACAAGGCCAGCACTGGCGCATGATCGCGGGCCGCTTCATAAAGACCAGCAACCAGATGATTGCTGCCAGGTCCAGTGGTGCCGGCACACACTGCGAGCGTGCCCGTGATCTTGGCCTGGCCGGCGGCGGCCTGCGCCGCGCCTTCCTCGTGGCGGACGCCGACCCACTCGATCTTGCTGCGTCGGACCACATCGGCAAGCGGATTGAGCGAGTCGCCGATCAATCCGAAGATGTGCCGAACGCCGATCTGTTCGAGGGCACTTACCAGAATGCCGGCAACTGTCTGTGACATGTTCCGTTCCCAACTCTCGCCACCGAAGTTCGTTCAATGCGGCAGGCTGGCGCCCCCACCGGCCATAGACCTTGACCGGCGTCAACCCGTCAACGAGGCGACGAAGTTGTGATAATTGCTGGCCCAGCTCCGTTGTTCCAACAGCGCTTGTCGCGGCAATGTGCGAGCAGTCGCCGCATGGGCGCGCCCGGTCGAGACCGGACGATGAGCCGCTACCTCCCCGTTTATGCGGGCGGTGGCCGCTCTCAGTAATTTAATGTTGGAACAACCCGTGCGGACGAGATCATCCGGATGTGCGCCGGGGCGCCACACCTCCTGGTCGATCGGCGCGCCAGCAGGCAGACCCCACATTGCTCTGATCCTGTCGTCCCATTGCAATTCGTTGGCTTGTGGATTCCACGCTTAACGGCCAAGCTTCACAAGATCGACGGCGGCCGGGCGATTACGATCGGCTGCACCATTTCGTCGCCGATGGCACGTCTGGGATGCGACACCGGTGGAGACAGAGCTGCTCAAAGACGCCGACCGGCTTGTCGGCGGCGGTGATGCGGTGCTGGTTATCGACGACACTGGGGAGCCGAAGAAGGACGAACACTCAGTCGGTGTTGCGGCTCAATATGCCTCGGGCTTGGCAAAAGGGGCGAATTGCCAAACATTGGTGTCGCTGACGCTCGCGTGGTGAAGTGCCGGTGATGATCGCATTGCGTCTCTTACTACCCGAGAGCTGGACCAGCGATGCGGTACGGTTGAAGCGCGCCGGCGTACGGTCAACTACCGATCGCCACGGTCCAAGCCAGGGATCGCTTTGGCGAAGATTGATCGCGCGATAGCAGCCCGCGTACGCTTCGGTTGTGTGCTGGCGGACGCGGGATACGGCCTGAGTGCGCCGTTTCGACAAGGACTCACGGCACGCGGGCTGGCGTGGGCCGTTGGCATCCCGCGTCACCTCAAGGTATACCCGGTCGGCGTCAAGCTTATCTGGCCGGTTGCAATGCGCGGGCGTCCCCCAAGCGGTCCATTCCGGACATCCTGTCGCGCCCGGCCGAAGACATGCTGGCCGACACCAAGTGGAAAAATGTGAGTTGGCGAACGGGGACAAAAGGCCGATTGAAAACCCGGTTTGCCGCGGTTCGGGTGCGGATCGCCGATGGATCTCCCCAGCGGATCAAGGATAAGGGCCAGCAACATCTTCCCGCCGAGGAGGCTTGGCTGACCGGCGAACACAGGACGTCAGGGGAAAAGAAATACTATCGCCAATCTGCCCGCCGCGACAGATCTGCGCACATTAGCCGCCGCCATCAAGGCACGATAGATTTGCGAGCAGGCGCATCAGCAGTTGGAAGAGGAACTCGGGCTTGATCACTTCGAGGGGCGGTCCTGGCAAGGCCTGCATCGTCACGCGCTGATGACCATGATCGCCTACGCCTCCCTGCAACACCCAAGCCTCGTCAGGCGGGGCGGAAAAAAAGAATCAACGGACCGCCGCCGCAGCCAAGCTTACCGGCGGTACGCCACACCATCGTCGACTTGATCCTTCGACCGTCAGCTCAGCGATGCCCATACTGCCGAAAACGAATCCGTGAAAAGCTGGCAGAGAATCAGTATCGTATTGTCGGAGCGGAAAAACTAATGAGTTCTTACCCTAGATCCTCCGCACTCGGGAAGGATGACAGGCGCGCGCAAGGCCATCAACCTTGCTATTTGCCGGCCAATTTCTTGATCGCCGACTTGATCGACGACGCGGCCTCGTCATAACCCTGCCATGCCGTGCCTCTGGCGAGCAACGCTGGCGCAGTGCGCACGGTGTAGCGCTCCGGATCGAGATCACTTTTCACCTGCGCCCAGGTCAGCGGCATCGAAACGGTGGCTCCGTCACGCGCCCGCGGCGATAGGGGTGCGACTGCCGTCGACGTGCGATCGTTGCGCAGATAGTCGAGGAAGATCTTCCCCTTGCGCAGCCGCTTCGATATGTAGAGCAGATACTGGTCGGGCGCATCCCTGGCCATCCACTGGCAAATGCCTTGCGCGAAGCCTTTGGCTTCCTTCCAGCTCAGCTTGTCTCTTGCACGATAGAGCAGCGGCACGACCACATGCAGACCCTTGCCGCCAGTGGTCTTGCAAAAGCTTTCCATGCCGACATCGGCCAAGCGCTGTCGCATCTCCTTGGCCGCAGTGACCACTTCGGTGAAATCGACGTCGGGCGCCGGATCAAGGTCGAACACGAGCCGGCCCGGCGTGTCATAGGCATATGGCGCGCAATTCCATGGATGCAGTTCGAGGCCACCGATCTGCGCGACCATGGCAAGCCCTTCGACGCGATCAATCTGCAAATATGGTTTGCGGCCGCCGGAGACTTTTGCGAGCTTGAGATATTTCGGTGTTCCCTGCATGGCATGACGCTGGAAGAAACGTTCGCCGTGGATGCCGTCGGGACCGCGGATGATCGAACAGGGTCGGCCCTTGATGTGGGGAATCAGCCATTCGCCGACCGCCTCAAAATATCGGGCGAGGTCGAGCTTCGTCACTGGCCTCCCGTCGCCGCCGTCCGGCCACAACTCCTTGTCGGGCTTTGAAATGACAACGCCCATGACCTCGGTGGATGTGCGCTCCGCCCCTGCGGGCTGCACCCCAGTCGGTTGCCGCGATGTCGCAGTTGCGCGTGCGACCGGATTGACAACTTTGTAAGTTACCGGCTCTTCCGCCTTGACCTCGCTGGCCAGCTTGTTCTGCCGAGATTGCTTACGTCGTCCCATGTTTGCAATGGCTCCTGGATACCAGAATTGTGGAAAAAAAGTTGGATCAGGCCGTCGGCCGATGTTTTCTCCATGCACCTCAGCCTTAAGTTCGTCGACTGAGTTGCTCCATGCAGTCTTCAAGCAATGCCGCAGGCAGTCGGTGTGGGACCATCGCGCTCGACGCCGCGTACCGAGCGCGCTCGACATGTGCCATAGCTTTGCTGATGAGCCGCTCGCCGTTTCCCACGTGCCATCCTGTCGTTGACCGGCGATGCGCTCGACCCCCCTTTCGTGCCGACATCATGATACCGGAACGCGACGAACTGGCGTGCCGGCGCCACCTGAAGTTGGAAGAATTGTCCGCCGCCGCGTGTGCCCGGTTTGGCGCGGCCGCGCCGCCCAAGTCCGGTTCCGCGAAGGCGACCGCTGCACCTTGAGCAATTTGCTTTTGCCTGCCTGCTTGCCTTTGCGTTGCGGTGGCCATTGCGCGCACCCATCTTATGCGCCGCTTCAAGGCGCACAATTACTCAAAGATCCGATTTTCTCGCTATTGAGGCTCCTATGCTTCATTGACTCGTCGGTTCGTCGCGATTGAACGCTTCGGGAGCGTTCGCCGGTGATCCGTGGAGGTGTGCCGACGACGTTGGTTGCGAGAACCACTCCGGTCGCCGCAGCGCTCTGCCGAAGCGCTTTCATCAGACTGGTTAGCTTGGTCGAGGTTCGACAAACGCAGTCGGCCTTTCGGCGTTGTCAATGAATCGCCGGCAAGCGGCGATGGAAGCGGCGACCATTCCATCATTGCGGCCGAGAATCGGTCCTTTGGCCCTTGACGGTCGTCATGGAACCGGCGGCGCGATGCGCATAATCATTTCTCGCCGAAGCCGATCGAGGAGACAGTTCCATTCAGATCAAGGTTGCGAAGCTCATCGCTGCAACACCCGCCACGGCATTTGCGATCGTTGCGAACGTCGCCGATTGGCCCGACATCGCGCTCGATCAGAAGCATCGAAGTGCTCACCGCCGGCCCGATCCGCGCCGGCACGCGGTTGCGCGAAGATCGCGTCATGTTCGGCGCCGAGGCGACGCATGAGCTGGAAGTCGTGACAGTCCATGTACAGCGGCAGGCGCGGCATGATGCTGATCTGTCGCAGCCGTCCGGAGACGGTGCCGGGACAGGGACTGCAGCCGCTCACGGCGCCGTCCATGAGAGTGAGCCTGCGCGACGAACTGGAACGCAACGCCTTCGCGGCGACGATCGACCGGCACGTTGCCGTCTAGGCTCTGCAGGCGTCCTCGCAGCGGTTCCTTGATTGCGTGTTGCTTGATGACCGTCAATGACCGGGCGTGCGCGTCGGCGCATGCTGACCGCCAATGACGGCGACCAGGAGACTTCGATCATGAAAGGATTCAGACCGCTGCACGATCGCGTCCTGGTGCGACGCATCGAGGCCGAGGAGAAGACGCCCGGCGGCATCATCATCCCCGATACCGCAAAGGAGAAGCCAGTCGAAGGCGAGGTGCTGGCGGTCGGAGCCGGCGCGCGCGACGAGAACGGCCGGATCGTTCCGCTCGACGTCAAGGTCGGCGATCGCGTCCTGTTCGGCAAATGGGCTGGCACCGATGTGATCATCGACGGTGAGGACCGGCTCATCCTCAAGGAGGCCGACATCCTCGGCGTGATCGAAGGAAAGACTCGCGCGCACGCCAAGGCGGGTAGCGCGCAGGCGTCGACGGCATCGATTTCGTCTTCAAGGAGTAAGCCAATGGCTGCCAAGGAAGTCCGGTTCAGCGGCGAGGCGCGCGAGAAGCTGCTGCGCGGCGTCGACATTCTGGCCGATGCGGTGAAGGTCACGCTCGGGCCCAAGGGCCGCAACGGCGTGCTCGACAAGTCGTTCGGGCCGCCCCGTATCAGCAAGGACGGCGTCACGGTCGCGCGCGAGATCGAGCTCGCCGACAAGTTCGAGAACGTCGGCGCCCAGCTGCTCAAGCAGGTCGCGCTGAAGACGAGCGAGTTCGCCGGCGACGGCACGACTACGGCGACGCTGCTCGGGCAGGCGATCGTCCGCGAGGGCGCCAAGGCAGTCGCCGCCGGCATGAACCCGATGGACATCAAGAACGGTATCGAACTCGCCGTCATCGCGGTGGTGGCGGACATTGGTGACGGATTCGGTGGACGTGCACGAGGAGAACTGGCCTGAACTGCGAACGGTCTCCATTGCGCCGCCGCTGGCCTCTGCCTTGAAGCGACTGGCAGCCGACGGCCCGCGCGGCGAGCTTCATTCGAAAAGCCTGCGCCGAACGGCTGCGCAGGCAAGGGAGGAGATATGATGCCAGGACTGTTTCTCGATCGTCGAGACGCGGGCAGACGACTCGCCGAGAAGCTTGGAGGCTACTCCCGTCGCCCGGACGTGCTCGTTTTGGCGCTGCCGCGCGGCGGCGTGCCCGTCGCCTATGAGGTAGCCCGCGCGCTCAACGCACCTCTGGACGTGTTTGTGGTCCGCAAGCTCGGCGTCCCCGGCCATGAGGAGTTGGCGATGGGCGCGGTCGCGACAGGTGGCGTGCGCGTGCTCAACAACGAGATCGTCGAAGCCCTGGGCATTCCCACGCCTATCATTGATGCGGTTGCGGCACGCGAGCGCCTGGAGCTGGCACGGCGCGAGCGGCTTTACCGTGGCAGCCGTCCGCAGCCCGACGTGCGCGGCCGCACGGTGATCCTGGTTGACGACGGGTTAGCGACAGGTGCCACCATGTACGCCGCGATCGAAGGGTTACGACAGCAGGGGCCTGCGCGCATTGTCGTCGCGGTTCCGACGGCATCGCGCGACGCCTGTGAGGAAATGAAGAAAAGGGCCGACGAGGTCATTTGCGCAATTACGCCGGAGCCATTCCAGGCGGTGGGTCGTTGGTATCAGGAGTTTTCACAGACTACGGACGATGAGGTGCGCGAGCTGTTGGCGAGCCAAAGCAAGTCCAACGCTGAAGTCGCACGTTTTCGCGCAGCAGATGATGTGCTCGTCAATGACTTGCGCGAGACTGCGTATCCCCTGGTCGGATCCGTGCGCGACTATGATCCGTTGATCGGGCGGATCGGTGAAGCGCGCTTCGCTCTGCTTGGTGAAGCGTCCCACGGTACCCACGAGTTCTATCGCGAGCGGGCCGAAATCACGAAGCGACTCATCATCGAGAAGAAGTTCACGGCGGTCGCGGTGGAGGCAGATTGGCCTGACGCCTATCGTCTCAATCGCTATGTGCGCGGCGCTGGCGACGATGTCGATGCGGTAGATGCGCTCGCCGATTTTCGTCGTTTCCCGACCTGGATGTGGCGTAACGCGGTGGTGGTCGAGTTCATTGAGTGGCTTCGGGCACACAATGATGGACTTCCTCCGGGTGTCGGAAAGGTCGGTTTCTACGGGCTCGATCTCTACAGCCTGCACGCATCGATGAAAGCCGTGCTCCGTTATCTGGAGAAGGTCGATCCCGGGGCGGCGATCCAGGCGCGTGAACGTTACGCCTGCTTCGATCATGTCGGCGAGGATACACAGGCCTACGGCCTGATGACGCGCCTGAATCTTTCCAAATCGTGCGAGGAGGAGGTTGTCAACCAGTTGCTCGAGTTGCAGCGCCGGGCGGCCGATCGTACGCGCCGTGGCGGCGCCTTGGATGATGATCTCTTCTATGCCGAACAGAATGCTCGCCTGGTGAAGAACGCCGAGGCCTATTACCGCTCGGTGTTCCTCGAGGCGGTGTCATCATGGAATTTGCGCGACCGACATATGGCTGAGACGCTTGAGGCACTGGTCAGCTACCTTGATCGAAAATCCGGTCGCGCCAAAATCGCCGTCTGGGAGCACAATTCGCATCTCGGCGACGCTCGCGCGACGGAAATGGGCCGGCGCGGCGAACTGAATGTCGGCCAGCTCACACGCGATAAATACGCCGACGATGCGGTTCTGATCGGCTTTACCACGCATCGTGGCACGGTAACGGCCGCTTCCGATTGGGGCGGCGCGGCCGACCGCAAGCGCGTCCGGCCGGCGCTCGGCGGCAGCTACGAGGCGCTGTTCCATGCTGCAGGGCACGACCGATTCCTTCTGATCATGGACGACAGCGATGTGGTGGTGCGGCAATTGGGCGCGCCTCGGCTCGAGCGCGCGATCGGCGTGATCTACCGCCCCGAAACCGAGCGGCAGAGTCACTATTTCCAGGCGCGACTGCCGGACCAATTTGATGCAGTCCTGCATTTCGATGAGACATGTGCGGTCAAGCCGCTCGAAACCACCGAGGCGTGGGAAGCCGGCGAACTTCCGGAAACATTCCCGTTCGCGGTATGAACTTCGGGCCATAGCAAGCGAAAAGGAAGCATGCCATGAACAGTTCCGCAGCTCAAATGATTGAGGGGCAATTGATCAGCGTCCCTGCTGGTTCCGTGACGCTTAACGGCAATCTGACTATGCCGGAGGACGCACGTGCGGTGGTGCTTTTCGCTCACGGGAGCGGCAGTAGCCGCCACAGCCCCCGCAACCGGTATGTGGCCCGTGTGCTCAACGAGGCGAAACTGGCAACCTTGCTGATCGACCTGTTAACGGTGCACGAGGAAGTGGTCGATTCGCGCACGACGCACTTGCGCTTCGACATCGACCTGTTGGCCGAAAGGCTCGTCGATATAACCGACTGGCTCATCCAATTCCCCGATACCAAGAACTTTCCGATAGGCTATTTCGGCGCCAGCACCGGGGCCGCAGCCGCGCTGGCGGCCGCAGCGATCCGCGCCGATCCAGTAGGGGCAGTTGTTTCGCGCGGAGGCCGACCGGATCTGGCCGGTGCTGCCTTGACGCGCGTTCGGGCTCCAACGCTATTGATCGTTGGAGAAGACGACAAGCAAGTCCTTGAGTTAAATCGGGCTGCTCTCGCGCAGCTGCGCTGCGAAAAGCAATTGGCGATCGTAACGCAAGCAACGCATTTGTTTGAAGAACCTGGAGCGCTGGATGAAGTGGCGAGCTTAGCGCGCGATTGGTTCAAGCGCTACCTCGTCGTCGCCGCTTAAGCCACTGCGACCGGGTAGGCCGCACCCGACGAACTCCGTCGCAGGATCGTTGACTGTCCTCCTCCGGCAGTGGGGTTTGATCGCGCTGAGGGCCCCAAGCCAAAGTCCGGACAGGCGAGCAGGTATGAACCAAAATCGAAATCGATCGCTTGGCAGCACGGATTTGATGCCCGTCATAGTCGCGGCCCAGGCACGGTCGTAGACTTGAGACGTACCCGAAAGCTCGCGGCAAAGTCCGGCTGGCCGCGTGGATGCTCATCGCGCAGGCCACGGAACATGGATACGTCGCGATATACAGAGCCAGAGCCCAACTCGCGTCCAATAGGCGCCTCGCGGAGCATCGCATACGGTCTCGAGCGCATCGGTCTGGTCTCGCTACGTTTTCCATGGCTCGTTTGGCTTGCCACCGTCGTGCTGTTGATAGTGGGAGCATTCGGGATAGCGCGTATCAAGGTCGATGACTCCCTTAGCCAGCTGTTCCGGTCCGAGACACCCGAGTTCAGGACGTTCGAAGAAGTGACGCGGCGCTTCCCGTCGAACGAATTCGACGTTCTCATCGTGGTCGAGGGCAAAGATCTGCTTGTGCGCGATTCGGTCGAAAAGCTGCGGGATCTAGTCACCGACCTGCAACTGATCGAAGGCACAAGAGGCATTATCTCGTTGTTTTCGGCGCGCGAGCCGCCAAAGGGCACCGACTTGCCCGCGCCGCTGTTTCCGGATCAACTCCCTGCCGGCGCCGAATATGACCGGCTAGTCCAGCGCGTACTGAACAACGAGATCATTCGCGGTAAATTGCTGTCCGAAGATGGACAATTGACCCTCATTGTGCTCGCACTGGACCCGGATGTCGTTGCGAGCAGCCGTTTGCGCGAGGTCATCGGCGAAATTCAGAGAACAATCGATAATGACCTGGCCGGCAGCAGACTTACCGCTCGCCTGTCCGGAGTACCGGTCATGCAACTCGAGATCCGCAATGCCGTGGAGCGCGATCGGCTGCTCTATAATGCATTCGGATTCGCAGCTGGAGCTTTGATCGCGATCCTGTTCTTCCGCCGGTTGTCATTCATGATCATCGCCGCCGGCCCACCCTTGATCGCCATCGTGCTGGCTCTCGGCGCTCTTGGCTGGCTTGATTTTCGCCTCAACATGTTTCTCAACGTCATGACGCCGCTGATCATGGTGATCAGCTTTTCGGACAGCATGCAATTGACGTTCGCAGGCCGCGACCGGCTGCTACAGGGCGAGGGGAGGTTTGAAGCATTTCGCAACGCCATGCTTGTGGTCGGGCCGGCATGCGTATTGACGCATGTGACCGCTGGTCTTTCGTTTATTGCGTTGCAATTTTCAGAATCCGATCTGATCCGGACGTTCGGCGAGGCCGGCCTGGTCGCAACTCTAATTGCCATGTTCGCGGTTCTGATGTTGGTGCCGCTTCTCGGTGTTCTGCTGATCCGGAACGAAGCGATGTTTGTTGTGGAAGTCAGAGGCGCGGACTCCGCTTTAGACGTGTTGCGGCGTTTCTGTTTCTGGGTTGCTGCCCGGATGGTGAGCCGGCCGGGGCTGTACAGCCTGCTCGGCGTCCTGGTTGTCGGCGGCCTTGGGCTAGTCTACGCCAATCTTCAACCTCGCTATCGATTGGCCGATCAGGTGCCCGACAGGGAACAGGCCGTTGCCGCGAGCCATCGTCTCGATGCCAAGCTCAATGGTGCCAATCCGATCGATATCCTGATCAAGGTTCCTGACGGCAAATCACTTTATGATCCGGAAACGCTTGCCGTGATAGCGGAGGTGCATGCGACCCTCGACAAGCAGCCTGGCATCGCCAATGTATGGTCGCTGGAGACACTGCGGCGCTGGCTTGCGGAGAAGATGGGCAAGTCCGACGTGGCGACGCTGAAGCAGTATGTCGATATCCTGCCCGAATATCTGACGCGTCGCTTCATTTCTGCGGAACAGGACGCCGTTCTGGTTTCCGGCCGCGTTCCGGACGTCGATTCCAGTCAGCTTCTGCCCGTCATCGAAGGCCTCGACAAAGCGCTGGATGCTGTCCGCGCAAAACATCCGAGCTACAAAGTAGCCGTGACGGGCCTGTCGGCTATTGCCGCCCGGAACAGCGCCCTCATGATCAACAAGTTGAACAGAGGTCTGACGCTTGAGTTTCTGTTTGTCGCCGCCTTCATCGGTCTCGCGTTCCGCTCGTTCGTCGTCATGCTGGCGAGCATCCTGCCCGGAATATTCCCGATCGTGCTCTCTGGATTCGTGTTATGGATTCTGGGAGAAGGCCTGCAGTTCGCGAGCGTCGTGGCGCTGACGGTATCTTTTGGATTGGGCCTGAGCGCTACCATTCACTTTTTGAATCGGCTACGGCACGAGGAACGACCGTACGAGGATCCGGCCGTTGCCGTTGAGCGGGCGACCGTCCTGGTTGGTCCGCCTTTAATTCTGACGTCCATCGTGCTTGCGTGCGGCCTGATTGTAACCGTCTTCTCCGGTCTGCCGTCGCTCCGCCTGTTCGGTTGGTTGAGCGCGTTTGCCATGCTCGCGGCGTTGACCGCAGACCTCTTGATCCTGCGGCCGACGGTGACGTTTTTGGGCAGACTTGCACAGCGGGTGGGCGGCAAGCCGTTTTACCGATAGTGGGGAGATCGAGTTCCCCTCACCTTGTTCTGGCGAGCGCGACAGAGACTTCAGTGATATCGTGACCCGGCGACTCAATCACCACGGATTGCCGGTCACCTCGCGTATTCAGGGTCAAACGGGCTGAAAATCCGGCACCGTCAATTCTGGCCTCGATCTCGCCACCACTCGCGCGGCCGGAAACACCACCGGAGGCGTGGCGGCTGGTTTCGGTCCAGGTTCCATGCAGTGCCCCGCCTTCTGAAACAATGTTGCTATCGACATCAAATCGGTAGCTGTCGCTTGCGCAGCGCAAACGTTGCTGCAGTCGTGTACCGCTTTCGGTGACGGAAGAGGTCGCCCGGCAGCGTAGGCGTTCACGTTGGCCGCTAGCCAGTTTGATGAAGCCGCCGCCCGACCAACTCCCGCTCAAGCCTGAGAAGGGGCTTTGTAGGGCATCACTTGGTACCGAGGAATGCAGGAGGGCGGCCACGAATATGGCCAGTGTCGTTGTCATGAGAGTTGTCCTGGTTAACATATCATCATCATTCAGGATGGATAATCCCATGATGGGGATCACCAGTGGAATTGTCTTTGAACGGCCGTCAAAACTCCATTGACCGGAATGCCGTGCCAATCGTCACATTTCTTCCGCCGCGCCGACGAACTTCAGAATGGGACTCGAACCGCAGAAAGGACTTCGGCGCCTTTCCGAGCGCGTCGTCGACTTTGCGTCGGAAGTCTTGCGGTGGCACTGGCACTGACGCCTATTCCGCGGCTTGGCGCCAATTTGCGTCCTGATCAGAATATACCTTCACTTGCCGCGGCGGCCCCATCAGAACCGGCTGGAAGAACACGGCCGCCCACATCGTGCACAGCAGTGACAAGGCCATCAGCTTGCCCATGCTCGACATGCCGGGATAGCTCGACGCCCACATACTCCCGAACGCAATCGCGGTGGTCATGGCGCTGAATAGTACCGCCCTGGTCAGCGTCGATTGTAGCAGACCGATTCTTCCGGCGCGCCACGCCATGACGTAGTAGATCTTGAATGCGACGCCGACGCCGAGCAGCAGCGGAAGTGCGATGATATTTGCGAAATTGAGCGAGACGCCAATCAGCACGCAAGCCTCGAGCGTAAGGACACCGGCGAGGAGGAGGGGGATGAGTGTCAGCAGCATATCGGTCAAGCGCCGCAGCGCTATAAGAAGCAGAATGGCGATCGAACTGATTGCCAGAACACCTGCTTCGACAAAAGCTGACATGACTGTCCTCGCAGCTTCATAGAGGCTGATCGCACCCCCCGCCGCCGACGGTTCGATACGAAGTACTGCGGTCGCGAAATTTCGCAGCACGTTGGTATCGTTCGGATCGCCCGCTGGCAGTGCTTGAACGCGGGCTCTACCATCGGACGTTAGCCAATTGCGTAGGAGATCTGGCGGCATCGTCTTGATGGTCACCACTTCCGGAACAAGAGACTTGCGTAGAAGGTCGAGATCGTAAATGAGCGGCTGCACGACCGCGGCGTCGGCCTTGGCCCGAATATCGGCATCTGCGCTCGCGAGGCGCCTCAGCAAATCCGAAACATGCCGTGCGGCCTCGGCGCCGGAGTCGTTTCCGCTTCCTGCGGCCAGGCCAAGAACTTCGGCTGCCTTTTGAATCGCAGCAATATTCTCCCGATCGCTCGGGCCAGGCCGCTGCATCGGAGAATTGAGGGCTGGGCCAATCTGTTTCCAGGCGGCCTTCAACGCGGCAATTTTTTTGTCTTGATCGGCTGGGATCAGACTGCTCAGCGTCAATGTTCGTGAGACTTCGGAAAGTGCAGCTAGACGTTTGGCCGCTTCATCCGCCCTTTCGAGTGACGGCGCCAATACCTGAGCATCGTTGCCGCTGGCTTCCGGCTCGGTCTGCAATTCACGATAGGTCACCACGGAAGGAGAATTCGGATTTTGCAGATCGACTGGATTGAAGTTGAACTCCAAATGGAGCAACAGCGGTATACCGGCGAGAACGACGAGAAACGTGCCAACGATTACCGCAATGCGATGCCGTTGAAGGAAATTGTCGAGCGGTGCGAGGCTTCGAAAGCCAACCGGCGCCGGCTCGCCTGGAGGTTTGAGCAGCGCTAGGCTCGCCGGTACCAATGTGATGCTGCAGGCGAATGCGACCAGCATGCCGCAACCGGCGATCAGGCCTAACTCCGACAGGCCGCGATAGCTGGTGGGCAGAAATGCGAAAAATCCGATGGCGGTGGCCGCGGTAGCCAATGAGAGCTGATCGCCCGCCTTGCGGGCAGCCGATCGCAGAGCGTCGTACAAGTCAGGGTGCTCGTGCCGTTCGGCGCGATAGCGCACGCTAAATTGGATGGCGAAATCTACTCCGAGGCCGACAAACAGCACGAACAATGCGATCGAGAGCAAATTGAAAGAGGTGACCAGAACGAGGCCGAGAGCGGCCGTCGCCGCAAGCCCGGCAATCAGGCTGAAGAAGACCGCAGCAATGATTTTCCAGGAACGAAGACCCAGCCAGAGAATGATCAGAACGCCGAACACCGCCGTCAGCGTGTCACGCACAGCACTGTATCTGATGACCGAGAATTGATCATCATTCATCGGCACCTCACCGGTTAGATCAACCGTCGCGCCGAATTTGTTTTGCAGGTCCAGATCCGAGGCTGCTTGCCGTATTCCGTCTTCCGCCTTGTGACCAGGCTGAAGCGCGGCAAAATCGAGCGTGGGTTGAACTCCAATAAGGTGTCGCAGCCGCCTTGCCGGCGGCAGCTGATTTTCCAATAGTTCCTGCCAGGAAAATGTGGCCGGTTTCCCGGACAGAACCTGGTTGAGTGTTCGATTTGCCAATGACAGAGGCCACGCAAGCTGATCCAGCGTGATTTGGCCTGCCCGTATGCCCTCGGCCGCAAACGAGAGCGCCGTCATCACGCCGCGCAGACTCGGATCGCTTGCGAGCGCCGCAATGAGCGGCTTGGCTCTCGTCAATCCCTCCGCGGTCCTGTTGACGTCCGCCGGAGACTCGAACAATAATCCATTGCGTTCGAAAAAATCCCCGCTGTCGAGTAATTCCACGGTGGGAAACAGATCAGAGTTTTTCGAGAGGGCCTGCGCCAGCGTGCCAGTCGCCCGTTCGGCGTTTTCAGGCGTCATCGCTTTCACGACAACCAGAATGCCTTTCCTCGGAAAAGCCTTGGACAATTCCAGCTCGCGCTGACGCCATGGCAGATCCTGGGAAATCAAACCCTCTATGTTAGTATTGATCGAGAATCGGGCGGCATCAAAGGCCGAGGCTCCAAGCATCAGCAGCGCGCCGGCAATAACGATCGTCCACCGATTGCGAGCGCAGAAATCGACAATTCGCACGATCACAGAATGAATCATAGCCGGGCACCAGCTCTCGATTTGCTACGCCAGGATCGAGATGAACCTAGAATCGATCAAGGATCGCAATTTGCGAGCGTTCGCATCCACGTACCGCGATCGAGTTCTTAGCATCATGGTATTGCCCGACGGAAATGTCGTTGACAAACGTCAAATGTCCATCAGTGCAGGACGCGCCTTGCTAATCGTCGCCGCTGCCATCTAGGTCGCCGCCACATTCTATGCAACGGCTCTCGTCGTCGGGATCTGTTTGATCGTTCGTAGTTGACGTCCGTCATTTTCAATCCCGTTGCCAATGCGTTACTCAAGGCGGAAAGCCGAAACCCAGTCAGCTTTAGCGGTCGAATCTATGGATAGCGTACTTATGTTGCGACGAAGGTGGACCAGCGCGACCTGCTTCGCTTTGCGATTGGCGGTACGGGAGCTGCCGCCGGTTGCCCGTGGTAGGGGAGCCGGCGACCGCCAAGGCTGTCAAATATCCCGGTGGTCGGCAAGAGCATGAGCACGTGCGACATGCGGCTAAGATCCAGCGACTGTCACGCAGGAGCCGAAGGCGAGCCACGGCCAGATCCGGGGGGAATGAAAGGAAGAAAGCGATGGTGCGCATGAAATTCCTTTGTGACGCGGATCGATGCATCGACTGCAACGCCTGCGTCACCGCATGCAAAAATGAGAACGAGGTGCCTTGGGGGATCAACCGCCGGCGGGTCGTCACGATCAACGATGGCAAGCCCGGCGAGCGCTCGGTGTCGATGGCCTGCATGCATTGCACCGATGCGCCCTGCGCGGCCGTCTGTCCGGTCAGCTGCATCTATCCGACCGAAGACGGCGTCGTGCTTCATTCGAAGGATCTGTGCATCGGCTGCGGCTACTGCTTCTATGCGTGCCCATTCGGCGCGCCGCAATATCCGCAGGTCGGCAATTTCGGCTCGCGCGGCAAGATGGATAAATGCACCTACTGCGCCGGCGGCGGCGGACCCGAAGCGCCGGGCAGTGCCGAGGAATTCGCAAAATACGGATCGAACCGGTTCGGGGAGGGTAAGTTACCGATGTGTGCCGAGATGTGCTCGACCAAGTCGTTGCTGGCCGGCGACGGCGAAGTCATTGCTCAGATCTACAAGGAACGAGTATTCAAGCGGGGCTACGGTTCTGGCTCATGGGGTTGGATGACTGCTTATGGCGAGGCAGTTCGAGTTTGAACCGCAACGCGGAGTGGGCAGTGAAGTGCAAGGTGGAAATGCGGAGAGGCTGGTCGTCATGGCGTTTCGCGTGCGTGTTCGCCTTCTTGTCGTCGCAGTCGCCCTCCTTTCGATTGCCGCGGCGGTTCCGACCCAAGCGCAAAAACGCGGCCCGGATGGCGCCCCTAACCCAACAGCCAGCGTCATCGATGAGCAGACGCTTCTGAGTCAGGCCCCCCGTGTCGAAGGTCGGGTAGATATTCCCGACCCCAAGGCCGGTGTTTTGATCGAACCGGCTGGACGAACGTGGCAGTATGTCCATGAGGTGCTGCTGCATCGGGCCAGCGCAGTCATAATCCTCGGCACCATCGCGATCCTCGGATTGGCGTACTTGATTGTGGGGCCGATCCGGATTGCCGAGGGGCGGTCGGGAAAGAAAATCTTCCGCTTCAAGGCGTATGAGAGATTTGCACATTGGCTGACGGCGGTGTCGTTCGTCGTTCTTGCCTTAACCGGCCTTAACGTTACCTTCGGCAAAGTGTTGCTGTTGCCGGTGATCGGCCCGGACGCGTTCACGCTCGTCTCGCAGGCGGCAAAGTACGTGCACAACTTCACAGGTTTCTCGTTTGCGATCGGCCTCGTCCTCATTGTCGTGATCTTCTTCAGGGACAACCTTTTCCAAAAAATTGACCTCGACTGGATCAAGCAGGGCGGGGGTTTCATCAAGAACAAACATGCCCCGGCCGGACGCTTTAACTTTGGCGAGAAGCTTGTCTATTGGCTTTCAGTGGCGGCTGGCGCTGCGGTCTCCGTATCGGGGTTCCTGATGCTGTTTCCTTTTTATGGTATGAGCATCGCCGGGATGCAACTCGCGCAGATCGTTCATACTGTGGTGGCCGTTCTGTTCGTCGCCCTGATCTTGGCCCACATCTATATCGGTACGATCGGAATGGAGGGTGCATTCGAGGCCATGGGTACCGGCGAGGTCGATCTCAACTGGGCTAAAGAACACCACGATCATTGGATCGCTCAACAACTGGCAAATGAAGTTCGGTTGAGGCCGCCTTCGGCGACTGTGGCGGAATGAGCGTTGGCGGGACGGCGCGCTTCGATCCCAGCCGGCGCGCCGCATCTGGCTCATCGTCAGTCTGCATAAGGAGCAATTGCCGGCGGCCCGAAAGGAGGCGTTTCATTGAGATCAACAGCTCTTGCGGTGATTCCGGTCGGCGTCTTGGTTGAACGGCGCAAGGCGAGAAGCGTCTGGGCTGACTTTCTGTGGGGACCGGTTTCAGTGCTTGCCGGAACACCAACGGCCGCTCCTTGGACACCAGTTGACACGCGAGAGGACACGACCTTGTTTTTTGTAGGTCAAGCCGTGATCGAACTGCACCGAACCGAGACTGCCAACTATCACGACAACCTCGCGTCGGGAACACCGGCGTTATGGACGGCCTTGCGTCCAGTTGCCTCGGAGCGAGGGCCGTATGAAATCCTCGCCGTAACGGCCGATCCAGCCGAGGGAGAAGGGTTCACCAACGCGGAAACCAACCATGTGGAAGCCGTGCCAATGCCGCCGGACGTCGTGAAGATTGTCGCCCAGTTCATCGCCGAGCATCATGTCGATCGTCCTTTCGTCAAGCGCCAACGTGACCAACAGACGTCCTCGCATCGGAAAGTAAGACAAGAGCGCGAGCGATAACGGAACGGGATAGTGTCATCTTGCGTTCGATGTAACCGGAAACAGGAGAAATACAATGCGCGCGTTCATCGTCGCATGCTTTGTCGTCGGCATCATTGCTGCGGGGGCGGCTGCTGTTCTCGACAATTTTGTGCAAAAATCTTCAGCGGCAGCACTGACGGAACCGGGCGTGAGAATTTAGCGCGGGTTCTTCGGCCCCTTGGCCGCCCCGATCAAAAGTGCGCATGATTCCTAACTGCGTGCAAGGAGAAGTCCCATTTCAACCGAGTTCGAACTGAAATTCGCCGCACCGCCGGAGAAGTTCGAAAAGCTGAAGAGCATGCTCCTGGCGATGCCGTCCGCAAAATCGGAGGCCCGGTCGACGCTAGTCAGTACGTACTACGACACACCTACGCTTGCGCTCCACCGCGAGCGGTTATCGCTTCGGGTACGCAAGCAGGGCTCGGAGTTCGTCCAGACCGTCAAGGTCGAAGATCCAGCTCGGTTGGATACTTTGGAGAGGGGCGAGTGGGAGGACCATATCCGGAGCAAATGGCCGATTCTCGATGCGCCGATGACTGGAAGGTGGCTGCGCGACCTGGTCCGCGATGAGGAGTTGCGTCCCGTCTTCATGACGATAGTCACGCGAACAACGATCGAAATTACTCGGGACCCATCCGCGCGGATCGAGGCGGCCATTGACGAGGGAGAGATCCGCACTTGCACCCGCGGTGCAGGCGCGCCGGTCAGCGAAATCGAACTTGAGCTCAAGGAGGGCGATCCACGAGTGATCTTCGATGTAGCGTTGCAACTGCTCGAAACTGAGCCAATCCGCATCGAGCCTTGCAGCAAGGCCGAGCGAGGTTATCGACTGCTTGGAGCCGATAGGTTGATACCGCAGGCAGTCCATGTGGGACCTATCACGCTCGATCCTGCCATGAGCGTCGAGGCCGCGCTACAACGCATCGGGCGACACTGCCTCACCCACGTTCTTAGCAACGAACAGGCCGTTCTCACGGGTGATCCGGAAGGCATCCACCAGATGCGGGTCGCCGTTCGCCGTCTTCGCTCCGCGCTTTTGGCCTTGAAGCGGCTCCTGCAGGAGAAGCATTACCACTGGGCCTCGGAGGAATTGAGATGGCTCGCTCACTCTCTTGCACCGGTGCGCAATCTGGACAGTTTTGCCGCCTCCCTGATCGGCGCGGTCACCCATGCATTGCCTGCCAGCTCAGACTTCGAACATCTCATCGATGCCACGGAGCGCCAGCGAGATGCGGCGCTTGAGCATGTTAAACAGGCGATCATGTCCGAAAGATACGCTACGTCGATGTTGCGGCTGTTGCGATGGTTTGCGGCCCGTGGGTGGCGTGATCAGGAAATATCAGAACATGCGGTCGTTCTTTTAGCGCCTATCGTCGATGTCGCTCCCGACCTGATCGATCGGCATCACCGCAAGGCTTGCAAACGTAGCAAGAAGTTCGAAGAGTTGACGGCAGCTCAGCGGCACAGGCTGCGTATCGCGCTGAAGCATTTGCACTACATCGTCGAATTTCTGGGAAGCCTGTTTAGCAGGGCCAGAATTCGAACGTTCGTCGGATATTTGAAGTCTTTGCAGGACGATCTCGGCTATACAAATGACGTGCGCGTCGCCCACGATCTCGTTGATCAGATAGGTAACGCAACGAACCGGGATGTTCGCGCGATTAATCGTGCGGGAGGGATCGTGCTAGGTTGGCATGAGCGGGTTCTGGCTGAACGACATCCGAAAACCAGAAAGCGTATTCGTCGCTTTAGACGGTTGGAGCCGTTCTGGTGAGGCAAAACGATGGTGTCGAGCAACTTCTTTCGAGGTCAGAGTGGTACTAACGCTGGGGCTTTCGCTCGCGTTCCGGTTGGTAGGTGAGCGCCCATGTTCGGCTGCGATCTGCTCGACCGACTACCCACTGACGCCAGGGCCCGGCTTCGAAAGCGCGCGCAGCCAGAATGGGTTGCGCCCATGTTGGCGACGCTTACGAATGAAGTCTTCTCGCGACAGGGATGGATATTTGAGCCGAAATGGGATGGGGAGCGCTGCCTCGCCTTTCGCCGAGGTCGCGATCTCGCTCTCTTTTCGCGGAATCGAATTCGACTGAATGCAAAATATCCCGAGGTGGTTCAGGCGATGCATCAGCAGGAAGCCACGTCCTTTATTGCGGATGGTGAGATTGTCGCGTTCGACGGCCAGATCACTAGCTTCGCAAAGCTGCAAGCTCGCATGCAGGTGGTGCGTCCGCCGACTGAACTGGTTCGCAAGGTGCCGGTATGGTTCTATATGTTCGACCTGCTCTACCTGGACCGGTACGACATCCGGCGGGTTCCGCTCCGGCACCGAAAGCAGGTACTTCGCCAGGCCTTTGACTTCCATGACGCCTTGCGGTTCACGGAACATCGCACGACTGAAGGCGAGGATTACTACCGACAGGCGTGTCGGACGGGAGGGGAAGGTATCATCGCAAAGGACGCGGACAGTGTGTACGTGTCCAAGCGAACGCGCGATTGGCTCAAATTCAAGTGCAAGCGAGAACAGGAGTTCGTCATTGGCGGTTACACCGATCCACGAGGTAGCCGCGGCGGATTCGGAGCGTTGCTGCTGGGTTACTACCGCGGAGGAAAGCTCGTGTATGCCGGGAAGGTAGGGACGGGGTTCGCCGACGATCTGCTGCGGCGTCTTGGCAAAATGCTCGCTCGGCTGGAGACGCCGATTTCCCCCTTTGCCGAGGATGGGTTGCCGCGGCGCGGCGTGCACTGGGTGAAGCCGGAGCTCGTCGCGCAGATCGGATTCACCGAGTGGACGGTAGGAGGTAAGTTAAGACACCCTCGATTTCTCGGCTTGCGGGATGACAAGCGGCCGGAGGATGTCGTGCGTGAGGGCTGATGTGCAATGAGGCGACATCGCCAAATCCCGCCGGCGGAACTCTAAATCGGTCTAAAGGACAACAGGTGTCGCTCGCAGCATATCGAGGCAAAAGAGCCTTTACGGAAACGCCCGAACCGGTCGGGCGAGTGCGGCGACGCGGTCGCACGCGTGCCTTTGTGGTTCAAAAACACGCTGCCAGCCGGCTTCACTATGATTTCCGGCTCGCCGTAAATGGGGTTTTGGCATCCTGGGCAGTGCCAAAAGGCCCTTCAATGAACCCTGCAGACAAGCGCTTGGCCGTAAGGACGGAGGACCATCCGCTCGAATATGCGAAGTTCGAAGGCGTGATCCCGCCCGGCCAGTACGGAGCAGGGATCGTGATGGTCTGGGACTTGGGAACGTATGAGCCACCGGAAAATCAGCCGCCAGAGGAGCAACTGGCTCGCGGCAAAGTTCAAATTGTGCTGCAGGGAGAAAAACTGCGCGGCGGTTTCACGTTAATCCAAACCAAACATCGATCCACGAATTCTGGCCGAAGAGACTATTGGTTGCTCGTCAAAAGTCGCGACGAGTACGCTGATCCGTCGTGGGACATCGAGAGCGCACGTTTCGATCGCTCTGTTCTTACCGGCCGCCGCATGAAGGAGATCAGGGAGAGAAAACCAGCAAAGCCTCGACCTGGCCGGCAGCGTGTCTGAATGCAGCCGCGGCTGCCGATCGGAGAGCGGCATCTGCCGCGTGGGTCAATTCGTTAGCATGGCAGGGACTGGCAGCCTCATCCCTCACAGAGTTCCTTCGCGACTTGGCCTCTGTCAATGCGGAGCGCACGGGACCCCGTAGGATTGGCCCGGTAAGTGCACAAAATGGAGGCGCGGCACCACCACTTAAGAGTCTTCGGAATCTGGAGAGTTCCTGATGTGGCTGTGGGTGGCATTCATTGTTTTCGTATTCTTCTTGGTGGCATTGGATCTCGGTGTACTTCATCGCGAGGCTCGCACGATAGCCTTCAAGGAGGCGCTGATGTTGAGCGCGGGGTGGATCACCGTCGCTCTCGCTTTCAATGTCGTGATCTTTTTTCTCTATGAGAATCATTGGTGCGGGCTTGATCTTGCCGGGAGTGAACCAGACGGACGAGCGGCCGCGGTTCTATTCCTTACAGGCTTCCTGATCGAAAAATCGCTCGGCCTGGACAATCTATTTTTCATCGTCTTGATTTTTTCGTACTTCCGCATTCCGATCGCGTCTCAGCATCGCGTACTATATTGGGGAATCTTGGGTGCAGTAATCATGCGCGCCGCGATGATTCTTGCCGGCACCGCGTTAATCGAGCGTGTCGACTGGATTCTCTACATTTTCGGCGCGTTCTTGATTGTCAGCGGTGTCAGGATGGGACTGGTCGGACACCCCCCGGATATTGAAAAGAATCCGATCATAATATGGATAAGGCGTTTCTTTCCTGTCTTCCCGAAATTCGCGGGTGAACGATTTGTCGTGAGGCGAAGAGGGCAGCTGGCCCTTACGCCGCTTGCGCTGGCATTGATCATGATCGAAGCGTCTGATCTGATCTTCGCTCTGGATTCCATTCCGGCGATTTTTTCCATCACGCGCGATTCGTTCCTGGTGTTCACGAGCAATATCATGGCGCTGCTCGGCTTGCGTTCGCTCTATTTCGCGCTGGCCGGAGCCGTCGATCGGTTTCGCTATCTCAGAACCTCGCTTGGGCTGCTCCTGGTGCTGATCGGGATCAAGCTACTGCTGAAAGACGTTCTCGTTGAAGGACCGACCAGCATGTTCCTTACGCTCGGTGCCGTAGCGATCCTTTTGGCAAGCGGGGTCATTGCATCGTTGCTCTTTGGGAGGCGTGCGCCAAATTGCACTTAGGGAAATCGAGCGCAGCGAGAGTAAACAGCGCGTCAGCATGGGCTATGCTATAGTGTTGCCGAACGTTGCGGGCTGGACCTGTGGCTGGTCTAGTTTCCAATGTATGGGATCTCGCGGTTTAGCGGCCGACGTGCCCACGCAGTTCCGGATGGAGTTCGGCTCGAACTGCAGTGATGATGCGTGCGGCATCATCCTGGGAGAAACCGCAAACAAGGAGCACTTGGTCAGCCAGCGCGAGGCCGGCCGCGATGTTCTCTGGAAACACGGTGCTGGCGCCCGCCAGCGCCAGCGATGAGATTCCCTCATCATCGGCAGCACTTACGACGGAGGATGCCGCTGGATTTTGCTGGCGCACATAGTGAAGAATGCGTTCAATCAAATGACGTCGATCGAAGGTTACCACGACGAGGCGCGCTCGGGCGACGCCGGCAGCTTCCATAACCCGTTTGCGGCCCGCGTCGCCGAAGACGACCTTGTGTCCAGACTGTTTTGCCCTGCGAAAGCGCATTAAGTCAGACTCGATCGCAATGTACGGAGCCTTTGCTGCCTCCAGCACGAGCGCCACTGGACGGCCCACGCGTCCACAGCCACACAGGATCACGTGATCGCTGAGATCTCGGCTTTCCTGGCGGATGGCAGCCTCTTCGGCATGTGCTTTGAGGCGATGTGATGCTCCGCGAACGAGTTCTGCAAATCGGTAGCTCGCTTGAATCAGCATTGGACCGAGCGCCATGGTGACCGCTAGGGCCAACAGAGCCGGCTGCCCAACGCCCGCTTCCAGGGCATTCACTCGCACCGCCTGTGTGAGTAGGAGTAAACCGGCTTCTCCGCCGTGTGCTAGAATAAGGGCAACTCGCACTGCGACCGGTGCTGGCCAGCGCATGATTGCACCAACCAGGATCACGACGACGGCCTTTCCTGGCAGGCATACGGCTATCCATGCGAGGACGGTCATGGGCGCCACAGCCACGGTTGAGGGATCCACCTCCATGCCGACGGTGACGAAGAATAGGCCCAACAGGATGTCACGAAAGGGTCGGATATCGTCCTCTACCTGATGACGGAAGTCGCTTTCGCTGACCACCATACCGGCGAGGAATGCTCCGATCGGCCCGGAAAGACCGGCGACATGTCCGACGAACGCCGTACCGAGCGCGAGCAACAGAACGGTGAGCAGAAATAGATCCGCCGAGCTGGTCCGGGCAACCCAGGTAAGCCACGTGCGAAAAACCGGTTTGCAGACGAAAGCCGCGGCGCCGAGTGCAATCGTCGCTGTTGCGAGCTGGCGCAGTGCTCCCAACGGTTCCGGCCCACCGCCTGGTTGCCACCCACCCAGCACGACGAGAAAGGGAAGGACAGCAAGATCCTGAAAGAGCAGGATTCCCAGCACAAGGCGGCCTTGTTGGCTGCTGACCTCTCCCTGATCGACCAATTGCTTGAGCGTGATGGCGGTCGATGACATCGCAACTGCACCACCGAGCAGCACCGCGCCGGATAAGCTCACACCCGAAAGCGTCGCAATTCCCGTCACGATAAAAACGGTGAACCCGACTTGCAGACTGCCGGCGCCGAAAACGTCGCGGCGTGCGGCAATCATTGCCGAGAGCGAAAACTCGAGGCCGACCATAAACATTAGGAAAATGATGCCGAGCTCGGCCAGAAATCTTGCTTCATCGCTTGCGGTGATGAGTTGCAAACCGTGTGGCCCGATTACCAAGCCGGCCAGCAGGTAACCGCCGGCCGCCGCAAATCTCAGACGCGCGACCAGGCTGATGGCGCAGACCGAGGCAAGGATCACGATTAGTGTCTTGATCAATAGGTCGTCGGCCATGCGCAGCTCCGATGCGCTTCGCCCCCCAGTTCGTTGTCCAGATTTGTCATTGCCGTGATGAGCATCAAGTTCCGCTAATCGGAGAAAAATGTTTCAGCGCTCAGCGGCTGACAACCGTCAATGTGACGAGGCGGATGAAGGATAAGCATTTTGCCCCGAGGGCTATGACCGTTGCGCCACGCAGCAGAAAATCCGCATGACGGGCGCAACTCGGAGTCACTGAATATGGCCACGTTCAAAGCAACCGACACTATTACGGTGATTGAAGGCTATGACGCGATCCGGATCTTTCTCGAGGCCGTTTGGCGTCGCCATGGTAGGCCGGTCGAGCAGATCGCATTCTTGCTCGGTAGCTTGAAGTGGGCCGACGGGACGCCAGTCGATCCGACATCGTGGCAAGACTGGCAGGCAGCCGTCCAAATGGCGGTGTCGGCCGGATCCTGCGAGATTGCCGCCGGCAGATGATTGCTTTGCTGCAGCGTGAGCGCTGGGGAACACGCTGTTAGGCGCGGTGAGGTCGTTTCTCGTGAAGGTGGAGCGCAAAGACAGCCCGATTGTTCCGCAGGGGCGCACCGCTCGTCTCTGGCCAACGCAACTCCTCAGCGTCGCAAGCGAATCCTCAGCGTCGCAAGCGAGACCAACGGTAGGCGCACAACTCGACGAAATCCGCCATGTTCCGTTGACGCTCGTCAAGGTGACGTTTCTTCGCAATTGACAAGAATAGTGGTGCTACCTGCCAATCCGCAAGTGGCCGATCCGTGGCACTTTCACGCAACGGGAGCGTGTCATGCCAATCACTATCTGCCGCCTCTATGATTCACATGCTGACGCACGCCGGGTCATCTTCGCGCTTGCGATCGCGGGTCTGCCGCCTTCGGAGACTAGCGTGATTTCGAACAATTCCGACACCTGGTACAGAGCTACCGAGAGCACGAATGTTGTGCCTTTGCGGAAACAGGTTACGAGCAGCGACACCGCCCGCGACGGAAAGCTCGAGGGTGCGGCCGTTGGAGCCGCAATCGGCGCAACGGCGGCGACCGCTGCCAGTCTCGTTACAATGCTGGCGCTTCCCGGCATCGGCGCCGTGGTGGGCGTGGGATGGCTTGCAGCGATGTTGGGTAGCATGGCGATCGGTGGCGTTACCGGCGGCCTGCTGGGAGCGCTGACCAACGCCGGCATCAGCGAAGAAGATGCGCACGTCTTTGCCGAGGGCGTTCGCCGCGGAGGAACATTGGTCGCCGCGCGGGTGCCTCCGGCCGATATGCCGCGAATAGAGCCGATTATGAACCGGTCAGCGGTAAGGCTTCAGGAACGCTGCGAGCTATACCGCAGGTCGGGCTGGCAGGCGTTCGATCCAAACGCCGTGCCCTATAGCGCTGACCAGGTACGGAACGAGCGCGCTTTGCATACGAATTAGCAGGCCTATCGGCAACTGACGTTCAAGGCTGCTCGATCAGTCGACCGCACAGGAGTAAGCCATGAGCTATTATGATTTTGATGCTCGCAAGTCACGGGACGCGGGCTTTCCACCATCGGTCGCCGAGATCGACGCCGCCTTGCGGGCCCATATGCAGCGCATCTACGGCTATATGGCCGGTGGCCTCGCGCTGACCGGCCTCGTGGCCTACCTGGCCGCGGCCTCCGGTTTCTACCAGTCTATCGCGGCGACGCCATTGATTTGGCTTGTTATGCTGGCGCCCCTCGGCTTCGTACTGCTCTTGAGCTTCGGGATCCAGCGTATGGCCGCAGGAACGGCGATGCTGCTGTTCTGGCTCTACGCCGCCGTCATGGGGCTGTCGCTGGGAGGCATCTTCCTGGTATTCACCGGGGAATCGATTGCGCGTGTGTTTTTCATCACGGCGGCGACCTTCGGCGCGATGAGCCTCTACGGCTATACCACCAGAGCCGATCTTTCCCGCTTTGGATCGTTTCTCATGATGGGGCTGATCGGTATCGTGATCGCATCCCTCGTCAATATCTTCATCGGATCGAGCGCGCTTCAGTTCGCTATCTCGATCATCGGCGTCATCGTGTTCGTAGGCCTCACTGCCTACGACACACAGCGCATCAAGGAGATGTATCTTGAATCCGATACCGGCGAAATCGCCGGCAAGAAGGCCGTGCTTGGCGCACTGGCACTTTACCTTGATTTCATCAACCTCTTCATGATGCTGCTCCAATTGTTCGGTCACCGCCGCGACAATTAGGCGGCGCACGGATTGATAGCGATGACACGTGTTCTGATCCTACTAGGCGCGCTGATCCTGGCGGTTGGCCTGCTTTGGCCCTATCTGAGCCAACTCGGATTGGGGCGGCTGCCCGGCGACATTGTCATCGAGCGGGGAAACACGACGCTCTATTTCCCGCTGATGACTTGTATACTTATCAGCTTGGTGTTCAGCCTCGTTCTTTGGGTCGCGAACCGTTGACGCGGCGTCGGAGCTAACGGGCAGTATGCCGGCCCCATGCGACACTTGTACTTGCAGCAGTCGCCTGTGCGCGCTCGGCGGCGACGTGGACGCGCGGCCTGCCGCGTTGACGACCATCAATTTCCCAATTGTCTTTGTACAGCGTTGCAGGGCGAAGCGACACAGGCGGCAAGCGATTCTTGACAGACGCCAATGTGGACCATTTTCCAGGCGGCTAGAGTCAGCGTCGCTGCGCGCTGGCGTCCGGGATCTCGGACACCGGGCAGTTGATTCGTCACAAGTGAAGAAGCGGAGGTCTCATGATGAGGAAAACAATGATTGCACTCGCGGTTGGTGCGACCGTTGTCGTCGGCTCGGTGGCAAGCTCAACCTCGGCGGACGCTCGATGGCGTCATGGATTTCCTGTCGCTCCGGTCGTCGGCGGCCTGGCGGCGGGCGCACTCATTGGCGCCGCACTCGCCGCACCGAAGCCATACTACTATAGCTACGCCTATGAGCCCGTCGATTTCGGGCCGTACTGTCGTGTTAGGCGTGAACGCTTCTGGGACGGTTGGAGGTGGCGAGTTCGCCGGATCGAGGATTGCTACTGATACTCTCACGTTCGGGAGGCGGTCCGGCAAGGGAACCCTGGCGAGGGGTGACGTCAGGTTTCTCCTTGATCTGTCGGAGTGAGTATCGTTCCGATGCTACGTTGCACCGTTAAAACTGCGGCCCGCCGATTGATCGTCATCAATGCCCGTTACGCCGTGAGTCTTGAGACTGCGCTCAGGGGGCGCATCGTATATTTGCTGGAACGGTTCGATGATCAAGGACATTGTCATCAATCTCGAGCATCAGGTAACCCGCGATCCGGCCGGTGAGTTTGCCATTTCGATTGCGGAGATGTTTGGCACCCACCTTGCCGGTGTTGCCTTCGCATATTCCCCTGAGTTTCCGGGTTACCCCGTGATGGAGCTTCCGCCTGATGTCCTGGCCCAGATGGTCGCGAGCAGTGAAAGATCTGCGCTCGCCGCGATCGAACGCTTCGATGCGGCGGCCGCGCGTTGCCTTGTTTCAACAGAGCACCGCTTGCTGAGGACGATAGGGGCGGAGGCGCCCGCGATCTTTGCGGCCCTGGCTCGGCGCTTCGATCTGAGCGTGTTCATGCAATCCGAGCCGTCTCGCGCGAACAACGATGACATGATCGAAACCGCGCTGTTCCAGTCAGGGCGTCCGCTGATTGTTGTGCCTTACGTCCAGAAAGACGGGTTGAAGCTCGATCGCGTGGTGTGCTGTTGGGATGGCGGCCGCGTGGCGGCACGCGCCTTCAGCGACGCGTTGCCGCTGCTCGCGAACGCGACGGCTGTGGATCTTTTGATCGTGCTGAACGGGAAGACCAACGCAGAGAACAAGGAAGTCCGCGGTGTTGAGATGGCGGCTCACCTCGCGCATCATGACGTCAAGGTCGAGATCGCGACTGTTGTGACCCCTGACACTGATATTACCAATGCGATCCTTTCCTATGTCGCAGATAATTCCGGGACCCTGATCGTGATGGGGGGGTACGGTCACGGGAGGCTGCGCGAAGTCATTCTGGGTGGCGTGACCCACGATATGATGAAGTCGATGACGGTGCCCGTGTTCATGTCGCATTGAAGGGTACGACAACCGCCTGCGCCAGGAGTGAGATCGATGCGGCTCGGTCTTTACGCATTTGCTGTCGCCGCGGCCTTTTCCGGCGCTACGGTTTACATCGGCCTCGTTGAGCAGCCAGCGCGACTCAGGCTCAATACTCGTGCGATGATCGAGGAATGGAAACTGAGCAATCGGCGCGGCACGCTGGTGCTGTCGGGTGTGGCCGTGCTGTCGGCCGCAATCGCGCTTGTACAGTTCAGGCAGAGTGGCGACGTTCGGTGGATCATTGGGGGCACTACTATTCTGGCAAGCTGGCCGTATACCTATTTTGTAATGATGCCAGTGAACGTCTGGCTGTTTGCCGTTCGAATCGGAAAACCGGTTTCGCCGCTGCGCAGGCTTATGCGGGACTGGGGGCTCTTGGAATGGGGATACGCGCTGATCGGATTCGCAGCCTGTGGCGTCTTCGCGTGGGCGTTGGAATTGCCGCCCTGATTGATCGCCGTCAATGTCAGAGTACCGCGCTTCGGCCAAAGTCGGTCTCTCAAAGCTACAGGCGAGCGAAGGGTTCTGCCGGCGAGGGCCAATGTTGCATATCGATATTCCAACGTTGGAGGAGTTCAGGACGCTGGCGCAGATCAAGGGCGAGACCTGCGTTTCCCTGTATCTGCCGACATCTCCCTTGGGGAGTAACGCCCAGCTCAACCGTACTGTGTTCAAGGACTTGGCCAGGGACGCGCTATCGCAGCTCAGGGCAGGCGGCGCCGACAACAGCAAGATCGTTGCCTTCGAGGGGCAGTTCGATCACCTCGCGGGTGTAGAGCACAATGTCCAGGATGAAGACAAGATCAGAAGGCTCCAGCGTCGAAAGCCGGACCCGGTCGATTCGTTCTGGCATTACCTGTCTACTGGATTGGCGGTGCTCACCACGTCCGCGACAATGCGAACGTTCCGCCTGCCGGAGTCCCCAAAGCCGCTCGCCGAAGTCGCGGACCGCTTCCATCTAACACCGCTGACCCGCGCCATGACGTCGCCGCACGATATCTTCGTGCTTGCGTTGGCGGAGGAGAGCGTTCGGCTAATTCACGCCTTCGCCAATTTTCCGCCAGAACGGCTGCAGGTTCGTGGCTTGCCCAAGAACGCGGAGGAAGCGACCCGGCGGCCGTCATTTCACGTACGCGCCCCGCGCGGCAAACTGCAGAACCTCGAAGGCGAAAAGGTCCTGCTGCACCAGTATGTCAGGAAGGTCGAGCACGCCATCCGCAGTCTGCTTTCGGGACGCAATGCACCACCTTTGGCTCTTGCGGCGGAGGAGCCTCTCGCGTCGATGTTCCGGTCCGTCACTACGTATTCAAGGCTGGCCGACGAGACGATTGAAGGAAACCCAGGCCGGAAGACGGATGCCGAACTGGGAGATACAGCGATTCCGATTCTCGACCGTCTCTATTCCCGCGAATTGAGAGCTGTGATCGCGCGCTACGACGAGCTCAAGCCCCGACGTGCAACTACTGACGTTTCCTATGCGGCGCATGCTGCGACTGCAGGTGCTATCGATCAGCTCGTTGTCGATCTTGATGCAGTTGTGCCGGGTCTCGTCAGCGACTTCGATGGCAGCGTGACATATTCAGCTTCTGATGATGCCGAAACTTACAGCGTCGTTGACGAAGTCGCGCGGCGGGCGCTGTCCACCGGCGCTAGGGTCATGGGCGCCAAGCAACATGAACTACCGAATCGGGCTCCACTGACCGCCATCCTCCGCTACGCATTCCATTGAAGCACCGTCAGGCCGCCGTCAAGTGTCGCCACAGTTCGGTCGGACACCTCCGTTGTCTGCGTCCGTGCTTTCCGGATTGATGATGCTCTGCCGGTGCCCGACCAGGACTTCCCCATCGTCGAGGAACGCAACCATGGTGGTGTGGGCGCGGGCGCGCCGTCGGCATTTTCGATCAATCTGGCCTTACTTCCCTTCGTCACGACGACGCAAGAGTTGGTGGTTCCGAGATGGATCCGAATTGCTTTTGACCAGGAGTTCTGCTTCGTGGCAAAAGCAAACTCTGCGGGAATGAGGGGGTGAGGCGCCGCGATGGGCTGTCGGCGATCGTATGCGGGACGCATTGGCCGAGGAGGAGGTGCTACCTACGCGTCCGCTGCTGCCGGCTCAGGCGGCTTTCTTGGCCTCCGCCTGCGAGGCGTCCTCGACCTCGATCTTCGTCGGCATGGACTTGGCCGGTTTAGGTATTGTGACCTTGAGGACGCCGTCGGACATGGCTGCCTGGACGCTGGACGGATCAATGCCGGAAGGCAACTGTAACACACACATGAACATACCGTAGATGCGCTCGCTGTGCTGCACGTTCTTGTCTTTTTTGATTATCCTCGACCTTTTTCTCGCCCTGGATCGTAAGGGTATCATCCTCGATCGATATTTCGACGTCCTTGCCCTCAAGGCCGGGCATCTCAGCGGTTACCTCAACGGCCTCCTCGGTCCGGTGATTTCGATGTTAGGGGTAAGCGACTTCGTGCCATCGTTTGAGGCTATTGCTTGCACGAGCTCGTTGAACAGCCCGTCGATCACTCAATGCTGGCCGAACAGTCTGAAATTCGCTCGCGTCGGTGCGTCGCTCTCACGAAACGGAACCAATGACCTTGGCACTCTCCTTTTGCCTCGATAAGACGTTAACTAACGGGGCGGATAACAGGCCGGGGCCGTTATGGACTGACCACAATCCGGTCTTCGACACGGGTGATGCCTGGTGCCGACCATGCGACACGCTCAGCTTCCTCGCGTTCGATCCACGAGCGAACAGTGCCTTTCAGGATGACCTCGCTGCCGTGGGTTTCGACGGCGATGCGATTGGCATCGACCTCCGCATTCCGCTTGAACGCCTCTTGGATCCTGCGCTGAATGTCTGTAGGCTCGACCTTGGGCTTCAGTGAGATGACGTTAGTCACGCCCTTGACCCCTTTAACCTTTCGTACGGCATTTTCGGCGGTGGTTTTCTGGTATTGCCATTCCACTGCGCCTTCGAGGGTCAGCCAGCCGTCTTTGACGACGACCTTGATATTTTCGTGCGAAAGGGGCAGTTGAGCCTTCAGACTGTCAATCGCATCGCGCGCGATGTCCGGATCGGGCCTTTGATCAATCGACGGTAGCCGGACCTCGATGTCATTCGCGACGGCATGCACGCCTGCGACGCGCTTCGCCGCGCGCTCGGCTTCCAGCCGGTCACTGTAACTTCTGGTGAATCCAGCCAGTGTGACCACGCCATCCTTCACTGAGATGGCGATGTCCTCGGCATCGAGATCGGGATCCCAGTTTAACTCTTCGCGGACGTCGCGTTCTATTTCACGGTCGGATCTCATGATTGGCTCCTGGTCTGTACAATGCGGATTGTGGGATCGGCGGGTCATTACGCTACCGATCAACGCAAATCCTAGGAGGTGTCACACGTCCAGCCATGATGCTCATCAACTTTCGCAGCAGGTTTCTCGGTGCGATCTTCGTGTAATCACTTTGCAGGATCGACCGAGTAGCGGTTGGTTCAAATTGTGAATGGGCGCTGCGGCCGTCTGGCTGGCGGCCGAGAGGCGTGCGATATGCAGCGGTTCGCTGTACAAATTTCAAGGCGGAGACCGGCTTGCGGGCGCTCGAGAGTGTCCGCCACGAGCGCGTCCTGTTTGCCTCCGCCAATTCGATCGGCGACGCCCAAGAGCGGCGATCGGGGACCGCAGAGCGAAGGTTGATGGTTCTTAGCCTACCCGACCTTGCAGGAAAGATTGTGCCGGTCACCAATGCCGTTTTCGAGCAGACTTGGATTTGGCCCGTCGCTCAGGAACGCCAACACGAGTGAGAGGTATCCAGGCGGGAGGATCGCTTGCCGGAAACGTCTCGATCAGGCTCATCAAGACGAATTCGTCCTCAGCCGGGGTCGTTTCAATTTCGCGGGGGAGTTGGGCTTTGGCCCCGCTCTTGTGACTTTGATGGCTCGATCGTCGTGGCGTCATCACAGGTCCGCTAGGCAACCGTGCCCACGGCCGCAGGATTGGTCGCCTGCTGCTGCCGCGCTCGAAGTCGGAACGAGAATATGATCAGGGCGACGCCAAAGGCGATGGCGTATGCGCCCATCCACCAAGTCAGAACGAGAGCTCCGATTAATGGTGTGAAGAAAAGCAGCGCGCCATATGCCAGCGACAGAATGCCACCCAAGACCAGCCACCATCGGCCATGCTCCAGGTTGAGGCGAGAACCCGCAGCCGTCATCAACGCGCCGGTGACGATCGCCCATGAGGCAACCAGTAACACGAAGGCAAGCACGGTAAGGCCCGGCCAGAGGAGGGCTCCGATGCCCACGGCGATATTGACCAGCCCTTCGAAGATCAGAAATCCCCAGCGGCCCCTGCGGCGCATCGCGCGGACCGCCGAGACGATCCCGGCCACGCCATCGACCAGCATGTACGCGGAGAACAGGAGCGCCAGCGACAGCATTGTCGGGCCGGGAAAGATCAATGCGAGACATCCGAAGATGATGCCCAGAATGCCTCGCACCAGGAACAGCCACCAGGTTGGAGCGAGCGCTGCCGTGGCAGCATCGGTATTGGCGTCCGAGGGGCCAGTGAACGTCGTGCTGGTCATGACATGCTCCCGCAATCTGATTGACCTTTGGTGATGCTTAGCGCGTGCCGGATGACGGGCGCCTTGACGGGCGTCAAAAATGTTTCCGTGCACCTTTGGGCCGTATCGATCTTCGCGGGTGACCGCTCAGTCGAAATTGTTGGAATTCTATCGGTCGTTCTCGAACTGGAGACCACGGCATTCCTCTCCTAAGCGTGCACTAAGCTTCCGGTGGAAAAGGAAACGCTTTATCCCGCCCCAAATTTGTCTGATGTCCAGCACAATATGAACGAACTGCCGATTTCCGATCGGTCAATTTCTGATCTAGTGGCAGATGTAATCGCGGGTGCGTGGAAATTGCCTCCTGTCGGCGAGCTTGGGCGCGCGGAGCGTCGAGATACATGTCTCGCCACTACGAAACGTGTATCGCAAGTATAATTTTACCGACTACATGACCCTCGGCTAGACGTTCATGCGCCTTGTGCGCGTGGGCCAGGGAATAGCATTCCGCGATCGGAACTTTGAGTTTCGCTGCGTGGGCCGCCGCGTTGAGGCGTTCGAACTCGCGAACGCCTGAAATGCCGTCGTAGCGGATCAATTCCGCGCCGCGCCGCTTCTTCGGGGCCGGCTCGATGCCGTTCGGGTGCGCCAGCCGGCCGCCGGGCCGCAGCACGTTCAGGCATTTCTCCAGCGCATCTCCACCGACGAGCGCCAAGATGGCGTCGACGCCGTCGGGCGCGAAGCGGCGCGCTTGGTCATCGATGTCGATGCGCTTGCCGTCGACGACGACATGCGCGTCCATCTCCCGCACGAGTTCCACGCCTTCCTGGCTTGATGCTGTTGCGAATACCCGGGCGCCGCGAAGTCTTGCGAATTGCACGGCAAGCGTTCCGACGCCGCCGGAAGCGCCGTGAATGATGATGGTCTCGCCCTTCTTCAGCTTCAGTGCGTCGTCAATCCCCTGCAGTGCCGTCAATCCCGTAATCGGGATCGCGCCAGCATGTCGCAGGTCAAGCCGTTTTGGGATCGGCGCGACCTTGTCGGCAGGCACGGCGACGTATTCGGCGTAGAAGCCGCCTTTCGGGTTCTCCCAATTGTAGGAATAGACCTTGTCGCCGACTTTCAACCGTCGCACCCGCGAGCCGACAGAGACGACGATTCCGGAACCGTCGTAGCCTAGTACCAATGGAAAATGCGGCTTGCGAGGCGCATAGAACCCCTCCCGGACGTCGGCATCCCACCCGCCAACGCCGGCGGTGTCGACGGCAATCATGACTTCGTCAGCGTCCAGCGGCGGCACCGCTAAAGCATGACCAGTGATCACCTCCGGTCCGCCGAAGCGGTCTATGGCCGCCGCAAACATGGTGCGGGGGACGTGCATCGTGTGATGCCGAAAAAGCAAAGCATTGCGGGGACGATCGAGCATGGTGGCTATCTCGCGTGGGCTTTCCGCCTGCATGGAGGAAATTGCCGGCAGCGACGCTGACGTCGGTCAATTTCGGAAGGAAATGCGAGGGTCCGCCTGTGAGCCCGCCGCGCCGCCCTGTCGTTCCGCCGCGTGGACCAACCTTAACGGCCTTCAATCGCGGGTTCGGGGTGGAAGAACGCGCCCGAAATTCATGCGCGATGAGGAGGCAATGGCGAGATGCGCAGGATACGGATGGTCGTGCTGCGTAGCACTAATTCGTGCAAGCTGTGCCTGGCGACGTCCTCATGAGTTCGGGTTAGAAAGATTTGAGCAAGGGTCAACAGCAAGGCCGTCCCGAGATCACACTGGAACAGATAGCCTCAGCTCCGCGGCGAAACCAGCTGATGCCTGTGAATTCGATCTGGGTAAATTGAAAACCGCGCCCGCGAAAGCGGCACTCACTCGAACGGCGCATCGGCATCGGCAAGTTGATGTCCATCAACGTGCGGAAGTGGCTAGCCATGTAGCCTGCGACCAGACGGATCGGTGCCAGCACGATGGATCCCCAATGCAGCGCCATGACTTCGTGCGAAGCGACGACGGAAGTGGACCTCGCACGCTGGAAGAACCTCCACCACCATTCGAATCGCACATGCGGGCGATCACCCAGGCCGTTATCGCAGTCGCAGTGGTGTTGCTCGCGCTTTGGGTCGCGCGCGATTTCCTGGTTGCACTGATTTGGGCAGGCGTGATTGCCATCACCACCTGGCCGATCTATGTTAGGTTTGCGCAGCTGATTTCTGCCCGTCCTTCATCACTGCTAGCATCGTTGCTGTTTACTTGCATAATCGGCCTTGTTCTTCTCGTACCCATTGTCTTGACCGTGCGTCAGGTCGCCCAGGGGAGCGACGCTCTTGTGCACGTGCTCAATCGCCTGCGCGAGGGCGGCGTTGTTGTCCCTGCTTGGTTCGCGCAGCTGCCGATCGCCGGCAAATACCTCGATCTCTGGTGGCGTGCCAACCTCAGCAGACCCGAGGCTCTCACGGAATGGCTTCGCGGTGTAAACATCGAAAGTCTGACGAGCTGGACCGGAACGCTCGGCGGCGCACTGCTACATCGTCTCTTTCTCTTCGCCATTACGTTGATCGCGCTTTCCTTGATGCTGCGTGACGGAACATGGCTTGCGAACCGTTCGGTCGTCACCGCTCGGCGGCTGCTCGGCAAACCCGGCACTCGCCTGATCGGCAAGATCGCCGACGCAACTCGCGCCACTGTGAACGGAACGATCGCAGCGGCGATTGTGAAGGGCGCTGTCGTCGGTATCGCCTACGTCATAATGGGCGTGCCGCGCCCGCTGCTATTTTCGGTGATGACAATTGTGTTGGCGATGGTGCCGCTCGGCGCCTGGGTTGCGCTTGCGGCGGCTTCTCTGACCTTGGTTGTTCAAGACGGAAGCTTGTTGGCGCCTATCGGACTGTTTGTCTTTGGTGCGGCGGTGCTTCTGATCGGCGACAATTTCATTCAGCCGGCTCTTATCGGAGGCAGCGCTGAGCTGCCCTTCCTGCTGGTGCTGGTCGGAATTCTCGGCGGGATGCAGTCGTTTGGATTGGTAGGCCTCTTTCTTGGCCCGGTAATCATGGCGGCGCTCCTGACCGTATGGCGTGAATGGATCGGCATTCGGGAGTGACGGTTGGGGGTGACCGTCACGAGGTCCCGTTGCTCTCTCGTCGTTCATCGGGCGGAAAAAGCGGACCGCGCGGCTTTCGCCGGCGGTCCAAGTCTTGGGAGGAGCGCCCACGCAGGGCAAGCGACGCGGGGGCGCCAAAGTCAAATCGCAAATCGAGCAGCCTCATGCATTGTCGAGGCTCAATTTTTTGCCTGGATTTTGTATTTTGCGAGAGGCTGACACCCATCAAGGTGCCGACGATCGATTGACGCAACATTACGACTAACCGGGACGGCGAGTATCGCGCCATGCCAGATAGCGGCTTCGAAGCATTTACGAAAGTTGGCGAACCCACCACGGCCCGCGCACTCCCGAGGCGTTCTCCTTACCTGGATCGGGATCTTCAGGGTTCGACGGAGAAGCCTGGTGTAGAAGGCGCGCCGGCGCCATCGCGAAGCCGCTGGCGCCGACCGCTGTTGGCCCTTGGTCCGGTCGCGCTGGTTGCCGGCGCGCTCGCGCTTTATCTGATGACCGGCCGCTACGTGTCCGAGGAAGACGCTTATGTTCAGGCGGTGAGCGCGTCGATCAGCGCGCAGATCTCGGGCCAGGTCATCGGCATCGCGGCAAAGTCGAACGCGCCGGTGAAGAAAGGCGACCCGCTCTTCAACATCGATACGGAGACATATCGGCTTGCGCTAGCCAACGCCGAAGCGCAGCTCGGCATTGCACGCGACCAGGCGCACACGCTGATCGAGACTTACCGCGCACGCCAGAAGCAGATCGATGAGGCAAGGGCCTCGGTCGACTACACGCAGGCCAATTATGAACGCCAGCAGCAGCTCTACAACACTGGCACCTCGCCTCGGGCGACGCTCGATGCCGCAATCCGCGACTTTCAGGCGGCCAAGGCCAATCTGGCCAGCTTGGAGCGGGAGGCAGCGGCGGCGCTCGCCCAGATTGGCGGCAACCTGGATTTGCCGGTCGACCAGCAATCCACGGTCAAACAGGCGCAGGCGGCCGTCGATCTGGCCGCGCGCAACCTGCGACTGACCTCTATCGTCGCACCTTTCGACGGCATTCCGCACAACGTCGAGAGCATCGCGATAGGCGTTTTTTTGAATGCCGGACAAGCCGCATTTCCGCTGGTAGCGACGCGCGATCTCTATGTCGAAGCCAATATCAAGGAGACGGATCTCACTTATGTGAGGAAAGGAAATCCGGCGCGGGTCATCGTTGACGCCTACCCGGACACGCCGATTGCAGCGCAGGTAACGTCGCTGGCACCCGCGAGTGGATCGGTCTTCGCACTACTGCCGCCGCAAAATGCCACAGGCAACTGGGTGAAAGTCGTGCAGCGCATTCCGGTTCGTCTTTCTTTCGATCAACCCGCGAACCACCCGCCACTGCGCGCAGGGATGAGTGTCAAGATCTCGATCGACACCGGCCACCAGCGATCGCTCCGCGAGCTGTGGCATGACTTCACCGCGATTTTCGGGGCCTGACATGGCGAGCAGCGCCGCAGATAGCAGCATCATGAACCGCGGAATGATCACAGTAACCGTGATGCTTGCGACCCTGATGCAGGCGCTTGATACCACGATAGCCAATGTCGCGTTGCCATATATGCAGGGCAGCCTGTCGGCAACGAGCGACCAAATCAACTGGGTCCTGACTTCCTATATCGTCGCAGCGGCGATCGTTACGCCGGCGACTGGCTGGCTCGAAGCAAGGCTCGGCCGCAAGCCATTATTCCTGACAGCGGTGATCGGCTTCATTGTGACCTCGATGCTCTGTGGGGCGGCCGTATCGCTAGGACAGATGGTCGTCTTTCGACTGCTTCAGGGTATCTTTGGCGCGCCGCTGGTGCCGCTCTCGCAATCCGTGCTGCTCGACGTTTATCCGCCGGAGCGGCAAGGACAGGCGACGGCGATATTCGGCCTCGGCGTCATGTTGGGCCCGATTCTCGGGCCGACACTCGGCGGCTGGTTGACCGACTCCTATAGCTGGCGCTGGGTGTTTTATGTCAACTTGCCGGTTGGCCTGCTGTGCGCGCTTGGCATTTTGCTGTTTCTCGGACGGCGCACCGATCGGCCCCTTGCGCGGCGGCTCGATTGGCTCGGATTTGCGTCGCTCAGCCTGGGCATTGGTGCATTGCAGCTTTTCCTGGACCGGGGCGAGCGCCTCGACTGGCTTTCTTCTCCCGAGATTCAGTTGGAAGCCGCCCTTTTCGTGCTCGGCTTCTATCTCTTTACGGTCCACTCCCTGTCGATGGCCGATCCTTTCATTGATCTTGCGTTGTTCCGCGACCGGAATTTTGTCGTCGGGGTCATCCTGATTTTCATCGTCGGTGTCGTGCTGCTAGCGACGCTATCGATGCTGACGCCCTATCTCGAAAAGCTCATGAACTATCCAGTGCTGACGGCGGGCCTCGTGCTAGCGCCACGTGGTGTCGGGACCATGGTCGCGATGTTGTTGGTCGGGCAACTCATCCGCCATATCGACGGACGCATCTTGATCGCGACTGGTTTCGGACTGACGGCGCTGTCCCTCTATTTCATGACCGGCTTTACTCCCGACGTATCGCAGGGCACCCTGGTCCGCACCGGTTTACTGCAGGGTTTCGGCCTTGGATTCGTCTTCGTACCGCTCGGCACGGTGGCGTTCGGAACCCTTCCCTCGACGTTGCGCACGCAGGGAACCGGGCTCTTCAATTTGATGCGAAATATCGGGGCGAGCATCGGCATTTCCCTGATGAGCTATCTGCTGGTGCGCAATTCAGCCACCGCCCAGGCCGAGCTGGTCGAGCACATCACCCCCTACCGGCAGGTGATACGCGACCATGCCCAGCATTTCGGTCTCGCAACCGTTCAGGGGCGGGCCGCACTTGCCCAGCTCGTTTCAGCACAGGCAGAAGCTGTCGCGTTCATCGACAATTTCAAGCTGATGATGTTCGTGTCCTTGCTGGCGATCCCGCTGGTAATACTGATACAACGTCCACCCCGAGCGCCTGGAAAGAGAGTCCGCCAGGAAGGATTTTGGAAGCGTGAGATGCCAGAAGCGTGAGACGCGGCGTGTCGGAGGCCCTGATGTCGATCAAGCACGAGTTGAGGGATGCGAGAGAACGATTGGGGCTGCTGTCGCTGTATCAACGCTTCGAGTACGTCGTCGTCATGTTCCTCACGGCGTTGATTGCCGTCATCGTCGTCGCCGCCATGTGGACCCTGACCTTGAAGATCTTGTTTGGCCTGGTTCTCGCTGGAGGATTCGATCCATCCGACTACTCGGCGTTTCAGGCTGCATTCGGCATGATCCTGACGGTGATCATTGCACTCGAGTTCAAGAAAACGCTTCTGGTGGTTGCTGAGCGCCGTGATACCGTTGTCCAGATACGCTCGGTCGTGATGATCACGTTATTGGCTATCTGCCGGAAGGTCATCATCCTCGATCTCACAGAGACGGACGCGCTGCACATCTTGTCGCTGGCGGCGGCGATCGTCGCGCTCGGCGTTATCTATTGGCTGATAGGTCGTCGCGATCTGGCGGAGGACGAGATGGCCTGACGTTAGTACGAAGCGCTATCAACTGCTGACGAAAGCCGGCAGTTTTGGGGCGCACTACCTCCGACGGAGGGAAAGGTTGAACTTAAGGTAATGGGGAATAGCGTAGGCTGGCCTACGAGACGGGCGAAATCGTTGACGGCGACGATGGCATCGATGTTACCGTCTTTGCCGAATGAAATCCTTGATCCTCCGACCGTCTCGCTCTTATTGATGTCAAGGTTTAGCTTTGGGCTACAGAACGGTAGCCTTGGGCAAGCTCGTTCGTCTTGAGTGCGTGAGCCCGAGTTTCCCGCGGCAGCACGATTCATCCACGGATCACGACGGGTCAGCAGCTCGCATGCGGCCTGTTTGACCTGCGTGATCGCCTTGCGGCCGACGTCGGCCATGATCAGCGTGCGGTCGTCGACCTTTGCAATCGGCTTGTCTGCCAAGACCTTGATCAGCGAGGCGGCCGGTGAGTCCCCGAGTTGCGGATCGATCGGGCCCAGCATGGAATGCTTGCTCATGACGATTTCGTCAGCGGCGAGTGCGATCAGCGTACCGCCCGACATGGCGTGGTGCGGCACAAAGACGGTGACCTTCGCTTTGTGCTCCCGTACCGCTTTGGCGATCTGCAATGCGGCTAGGACGAGTCCGCCCGGAGTATGAAGCACGAGATCAATCAGCACATCGGCGTCCGTCATCTGGATAGCGCGCATCACGTCCTCGGAATCGTTGATGTCGATGTAGCGCGCAAGCGGAAAGCCGAGAAACCGCATCGTTTCCTGCCGGTGCACCAGCAGGATCACCCGGGACTGTCGCTCGCGCTCGATCTGCGAAATCTTGCGTACCCGCAAGACTTCGAGAAACTGCTGCCGCAGCATCGGTTGGAGCGCTGAGAATATGAAGAACATCCAGACAATATCGCCTGTCGACATCGTGTCCTCCTCAGCGAGCGGAACGCTGGTTAGTCGTAACGACTAGGCCAAAGGCAAAACGCTGCTCCGCGTGCAGAGCACAGAGATGTCGTCTTCATCCGAACTCGCGCGGGGAACATTGAGCGCCGTCGTGTCGTGCACCATGATCGTTGTCAATATTTCGTGGCTCAAGGCGGCGCAAATTGACCTTCGTGTCGCATTGTAATTGATGCCTCTTCCAACAGAGGCGCTACCATTTTCTTAGGCCGACCGAACCGAACAATCTGGCGAGCCATCCCCTCGCAAAATTAGTGCAACTCGTTCTTCCATCAGGGAGATGAACGACGAGCCTGGTCCCCAATTCCCGCGCAACTGCTTGCGCGGCAAATTCGGCGTTTTCCCTGGTCGGATAGTGACCGAGCTCGCACCCCTTGTCGTCGCGAACGACCCAGTCGTCGAAATTGTCGTCGGGAAAAACGTGAATGGCCGCAACCATAGGGGAACTCCGCACCACGTGCAAAGATACTGCAATGTCGAACAGGGCGCCGTGATAAAGATCAATTTCGTGCCCGGTCCGGGCCGGGTGGTGGTGGTGGTGTGTGAGAGAATGCGAAACGGATGACAAATATCAAGGAGGAGGCTGATCCGTCCGTCGAGTTTCCGATCGCCGCGGGGAAGGCCATTTCGGAATCTTCCGCGCGATGCTTATGGAATTCTCGTTGCAAGAGGGCTGATTTGCGAGCTTCGCAATCAGTTCGCCTTCTCCTGCTTGCACACGAAGCCGTTCTGGCTGTTCCTGCAATGGGTGCCGGCTCAGTGCTTCGTGATCATACTCTGCCGAGAAGCGGCACGATCATCCTTCCATTGACGGACGTCATGGTCGGGCGAGACCTTGTTGGGCAAAGTTCCTTCAAAAGCTTGCTGCGAACCAAGCTGCGAGCCAAGGTGTGTTGCTCGCGATCAGTGCCTATTGGCAAGGCAAGCGGCGTTTTCGTTCGCAGCGGATAGGCGGGAGAGATAGCGGTCGCCGCAGCGCATTCCAGGAAGGAAAGTAACGATGCGCAATCCTGCTGCTCTAGCGATTGAAGACCAGTTGGTAGCCATCCCAGCGGGCTCGGAATCGCTCTACGGCAGGCTGACGGTGCCGCTAGAATCCAGCGGCCTTATTCTCTTCGCGCAAGGCAGCAGTGGCTTTCACAATCCTCGCAGTCGCTACCTGGATCGCTATGTGGAGCGTCTGCTCAACGAGTCCAATCTTGCGACTCTCCTTGTTGATTTGCTGACGGTCGAGGAGCAAGAAATAGACCTCCGCACGAAAAGGTTGCGGCTCAACATTGCGCTGCTCGCCGAACGGCTGATTGGTGTAGCCGATTGGATCACGCAATACCCGGATACGAAGGGCCTACGGATCGGCTATTTCGGAACTGACACCGGCATAGCGGCAGCATTGGAAGCGGCGGCGGTACGTTCCGATCAAGTTGGTGCGATCACGTCGCGAGGAGGCCGTCCCGATCTCGCCGGTGCTGCCTTGGTGCGCGTCTGCGCACCGACGCTGCTCATAGTAGGCGGAAACGACCTTGAGGCGGTTAAGCCGAACCGGGAAGCGTTCAAGCAGCTGAAATGCGAAAAGCAATTCGCCCTCGTGCCAGGCGCAACACGCTTCTTCGAGGAGCCCGTTGCGCTGGACGAAGTGGCAGCGCTGGCGCGTCGGTGGTATTACAGACACCTCGTTGGGTGAACTCGATCCGCGAAGAGGCGGCAAGGGATCGGTTGAACTACCGTCTCGAAGCCGCTGCGCGAAGCCTGGACGTAAGACATCTAGAGGCGGAGTTCTTGCAGGCTGCCGACGTCAGGGATGTCAAGACCGTTTACCGACTACTCGTCAGCGAGTTCAGCCAAGTCGGACAAAGCGAGGGCGGGCCGCACGCGGAGCGATTGGTCAGTATAGGTAACTGCTGTCTTCTCACATTTCTGTAGATGCTTGGTTGATGCGAATGCCGATGGAATCTTACGCACAGCAAATCATCGACTTCGTGCGTCAGAACGAGGCCTGGGCGCCGCCGATTGTTTTTGCGCTCGCTTTCGGTGAGTCGCTAGCATTCATCTCGGTGTTGGTTCCGGCTTGGGCTGCGTTGATCGCGATTGGTGGGCTGGTCAGCGTGAGCGAGATCAGGTTCTGGCCGATCTGGGTCGCCGCCTCGACGGGCGCTGGGCTCGGCGATTGGGTATCCTACTGGATCGGCTTGAAACTGGGGAAGGCCATCTACCACAGGTGGCCGTTCTCCCGGCATCCGCATCTCATTTCGAAGGGGGAGTCCTTCGTGAGGAAATGGGGCGTGTCCGGCGTCTTCATCGGTCGTTTCTTCGGCCCGTTGCGCGCGGTCGTTCCACTTGTCGCTGGCATCTTCGCCATGCCCTATTGGCCCTTTCAGGTCGCCAATTTCGCTTCGGCATTCCTGTGGGCGGCCGTGGTGCTGCAAATTGGCAAATTCGGATCGGAAGCCCTGACTTGGCTCTGGGAGTAGGCGACACCAATTTCGGCGCCCAAGAGCGATGCAATGGAGAAATTCAATGCGAGAAATACTGCTTGGCGCAGGAGGCAACTGGGTATTGCGATTCCACGTGGCGCTGCGAACGCCCACGGCTCGAACGAGACAATCAGGAATATATTCGAGATCGCGAGCCCGCAGCCTCGCAAGATCAAAATCGACGGCCGCAAAGGGTTATCGAAACCGACAACGTCGGCGATAACCGGTCCGTTCAGGCTGCCGCGGGTCGGTGGCCGCTGCTCAGTCGGTATCCAGGCGGCATGGCGCTCGCGATCATCAGCATTTCGCCTAGCCTTTCGGAACTCACAAGTCCAACCAGTCGGTCCGCACCATCAAGGACGCCGACGGCGGGCGCACCTTTTTCCTGCAGGAGTTTGAGTGCGTCTTCCAGCGTGCAGCGACGATTGCAGGTCGGGAAAGGCGACAATGTCGCGTCCTTTAGCCGAGCCTCGGGACCGAGCTCTTTCAGAGCGCGGATCAGGTCGGCGCGGGACAGGATACCGACTGGCCGCTGTGCATGATCGACGATCGGGAATTCGCTCTGGCTCGTGTGCAGCAGGAGCTCGATCGCCTCGTTGAGACGCGATTCCGGCGTGAGCATTGCGAACTGCGTCATCGTCGCGGCGTCGACCGGCACGCCTTGCGACAAGGAGCGGAGGGCGACCATATGGGCCTCCGAGGAGGCCGCCAGATAAACGAAGATCGCGATGAAGATCAGCATCGGGCTTCCGAACAGACCGATAAAGCCGAGCGCGAACGCGACCCATTGACCGATCATTGCAGCGATCTCGGTGGCGCGAACGAAGCCGAGCCGCGCTGAGAGGAGCGCGCGCAGGATGCGTCCGCCATCCATCGGGAAGGCGGGGACCAGGTTGAAGAGCGCGAGGAACAGATTCACCGATGCGAGCCGGTCGACCATTGAGACCTGGGCGCTTTCGACCGCCGCGAGCGAGCCGCCGTCCAGTGTCGCGCTCGTGAGGAGGACGAGACCGAACGCGATCACGACATTGACCAGTGGGCCCGCGATCGCGATGAGAAATTCCTCAAGCGGCGTTTGCGGAATGCGTTCCAGCCGCGCGACGCCGCCGATTGGAAGCAAAATGACATCGGGTGTCAGAACGCCGAAGGCGCGCGCCATCAGGATGTGGCCGAACTCATGCGCCAGCACGCAGATGAACAGGAGCATCATGAACAGAAGGCTGCTCCAGGCCGCATTGGTCCCGCCCGAGACGTAACTCGCGCCGAAAATCCACGCGAGGAAGAGGAGGAAAGTGATGTGGATTCGGACGGCTGTTCCGGCGATGGAGCCGAGCTTCAGGTACCAAGACATGGCTTGCCTCACAACGGTCGAGCTTCGGGGCAGGGGCAGGATGAAGCGGCTGTCCTGCTGCTGCGCTGACAAACCGCAACCCCAACGGTGTCAATCCGCTTGCATAATTTGGAGGCCGACCCCCGGCTCAGGGTCATATCGCTGCAGGCCGAACACGCTAAGAATTTCGAAATTCTCCGTATGCCCGTGATCAGGGGAAACTCGCAGTTGTCTCGTGCGTGCCTCGATCGCCACTTCGTGACAAGAGCGGCCCTCTCATCAAAGGCGGCTGTCGTGAGCAGGCCGGAAGAGGTGACGTCGTTAGACATCTGAGACGATCACACGCGGCTCATGCACTGACGACAAGGACCAAGCGAGCCAGAAGTCGTTAGAAAAAGGCTGCCGTGCGAACGAGAGTTTCCTCTCAACGCGGCTGATTGCGCCTGCAAAATGGGGTTCCGCGGCTGTGCCAGGAAGGTGCGTGAGGTATCTTGAGCGTGGCCGTGCCGCGCGTGCAGGCGTCATCGACGGCCGCCAACCTCGTCGACATGCCTCAACAGATCGGCCGGATCATCGTAAACGCGGATTGCACCGGATTGCCTCAACTCGTCTTGCCCATAGCCACCGCTCAAAAGACCAACACCCAGGGCCCGGCATCGTATTGCCGCCAGCATGTCCCAGACGCTATCACCCACAACCACTGCTGTTTCGATAGGTGCTTCCAGTCGGGCGGCGGCCGCGAGAAACAGGTCCGGATCGGGTTTGGCATATTTGACCTGATCGCGCGTCACTACCGGGATCCTGTCTGGATCGACGCTGAGCGCGGCCAGATTGACGGCTGCGGTTTCCATGCGGCCGCTGGTCGCAATCGTCCACGGAATACCGGCCTCCGACAACCACGACAGCAATTCTCGCGCTCCCGGCAGAGGCCGGATGTATCTGGCCTGCTGACGGTACGCGGCGGCGTGGCCCTCGCGCAGCCGTTCCGCGCGCTCATCGCTAATCTCGAACCCGGTCTCGCGCAGAAGCTGGTCGGTGAACAAGCCGCCGCTCATGCCGATCTTGCGATGGATGCGCCACACCGATAGCTCAATGCCTTCAGCGTCAAGCGCGTGCTTCCAGGCAAGGACGTGTTGGTACACGCTGTCCACCAGGGTTCCATCAAGGTCAAATATAAAGACGGGCTCGATCCGCATCGATTTCTCCTTCTTCGATAGCATTGTCATCTGCAATGACCGAGCATCTTCGATTTGACGGTGCCAGCGAGCGGCAATCCTCGGCCTTGGCGATCAACCGCCGTTCAGGCGGCGAAGACAAAGGCCACCACAGCGCAACTGCTCCGACCAGGTAGCGATTTTGCTGACGGTACGACGCCAAGAATGGCCACCGCCGCATCTGACGTGCTCAAGATGTCAGGTGTGAGGCGCGCCATGGACACCCAGGGCTCGCTTAACGTCGACGCCAGCCCCGTTCGAGGCGACCAATAGCCCGATGCCGAGCGCGACCGCGAGACGGGAGACCAGCGCTTGGGGGGCTTTGGACGGGTCCATGTCCGGACTGTTCTAGGTGCGACCATTGCGCCGCTCGGTAATGACTACCAGCGTTCGACCGGGTCTCCCTGGTTGCAACAGCGCAATCCATCATTCACCGAAATCTAGGGGCTCCCGCATCGCGAGCACCTTGATTGACGTCAGCTTGCTTGAGGGTTTTCAGCGGCCAATATCTTTGTCGGCCGCTCGGTGCAGCAATCGCGATGCGGATCGTGCGCGCGCAAGCACGGTATGCAGGCTGTGCTACTACGACTGAGTGACAGCCAAAGCTTTCGGGAAGCTTTATGGAGGTCAACGCGCTGTGGGTTCGGCCTGGACGATCGAAAAACAGGACGTGGAGCGTAAACGTCTTGCCACACAATCGGATGCAATTCCCTCATTCAACCGGCGCGCCGAGCTAGAGGTACTAGTCTGGCTGGTAGCCGGCGGAGAGCGGCACCGCTGCGGGGGGGGGGGGGCGGCTATGCCAAATGAGGTCGACGACCACCGGCCGGTTGACCGATATCAACGCGGCCAGGCGGAAACTCAATAATGATATTAGGGAGTGCCTTCGGGCTTGAGCGTCGCGCTGAAGGAAGCAAACCGATGAATATCGAGAAATATACCGAGCGTTCGCGCGGCTTCATCCAGTCGGCGCAATCGCTCGCCATGCGCGAGGGCCACCAGCAGTTCTCGACACTGCATGTGTTGAAAGTGCTGCTGGATGACAATGAGGGCCTTGCGAGCGGCCTGATTGACCGTGCGGGCGGCAACTCCCGCGCCATCCTGAAGGCGACCGAGGACGCGCTGAATAAATTGCCAAAAGTGTCCGGCGGCGGGGCTGGACAGGTCTATCTCGCGCCGGAACTGGCGCGCGCCTTCGATGCTTCCGAGAAGGCGGCCGACAAGGCCGGCGACAGCTTTGTCACCGTCGAGCGGCTGCTACTGGGCCTCGCGATGGACAAGAACAGCGAAGCCGGCAATATTTTGAGCAAGGGCGGCGTCACAACGCAGAATCTTAACGCGGCGATCGAGACCCTGCGCAAGGGCCGCACCGCGGATTCCGCGACGGCCGAAAACGCCTACGACGCGCTGAAGAAATATGCCCGCGACCTGACCCAGGCCGCACGCGACGGCAAGCTCGATCCCGTCATCGGCCGCGACGAGGAGATCCGTCGCACGATTCAAGTGCTCTCCCGCCGCACCAAGAACAATCCCGTGCTGATCGGCGAGCCCGGCGTCGGCAAGACCGCTATCGTCGAGGGCCTCGCGCTGCGCATCGTCAATGGCGACGTGCCGGAAAGCCTGCAGGACAAAAAGCTGCTCTCCCTCGACATGGGTGCGTTGATTGCCGGCGCAAAGTATCGCGGCGAGTTCGAGGAGCGGCTGAAAGCCGTGCTGCAGGAGGTCATCTCCGCGGAGGGCAGCATCATCCTGTTTATCGACGAGATGCACACGCTGATCGGCGCCGGCAAGGCCGACGGCGCGATGGACGCGTCCAATCTGTTGAAGCCTGCGCTCGCGCGCGGCGAGCTGCACTGCATCGGCGCCACAACGCTCGACGAATACCAGAAGCATGTCGAAAAGGATGCCGCGCTCGCCCGGCGCTTCCAGCCGATCTATGTCAACGAGCCCACAGTCGAGGACACCATCTCGATCCTGCGCGGCCTCAAGGACAAATATGAGCAGCATCATGGGGTGCGCATCACCGATTCCGCGCTGGTGGCCGCGACCACGCTGTCGAACCGCTACATCACCGACCGCTTCCTGCCGGACAAGGCCATCGACCTGATGGACGAGGCGGCGGCGCGGCTGAAGATGCAGGTCGATTCGAAGCCGGAAGAGCTCGATTCGCTCGATCGCGACATCATCCGGCTGAAGATCGAGCAGGAGGCGCTAAAGAAGGAAAGCGATCCGGGTTCCAAGACCCGGCTGCAGACGCTGGAGAAGGAACTTGCCGATCTCGAAGAGAAATCCGCGGCGCTGACGGCGCGCTGGAGCAAGGAGAAGAACAAGCTTTCCGATGCGGCGAAGCTGAAGAGCGAGCTCGATGCCTTGCGCATTGAACTTGCCAACGCGCAGCGCCGCGGCGAATTCCAGCGCGCGGGCGAACTTGCCTATGGCAAGATTCCCGAGCTTGAGAAGAAACTCGCCTCCATCGAGGACAACGAGGCGCCCGGCGAAATGATGGAGGAGGCGGTCACCGCCAACCACATCGCGCAGGTCGTGTCGCGCTGGACCGGCGTGCCCGTCGACAAGATGCTGGAAGGCGAAAAGGACAAGCTCCTCAAGATGGAGGAGGCGCTTTCCAGGCGCGTCGTTGGCCAGGCCGAAGCGGTGCACGCGGTGGCGACCGCCGTTCGGCGTTCGCGCGCGGGCCTGCAGGATCCGAACCGGCCGACCGGCTCGTTCATGTTCTTAGGACCCACCGGCGTCGGCAAGACCGAGCTGACGAAAGCCTTGGCGGAGTATCTCTTCAACGACGAGACCGCGATGGTGCGCCTCGACATGTCCGAATACATGGAGAAGCACTCGGTCTCCCGTCTGATCGGCGCGCCTCCGGGCTATGTGGGTTATGACGAGGGCGGCGCGCTCACGGAAGCGGTGCGGCGGCGGCCCTACCAGGTCGTGCTGTTCGACGAGATCGAGAAGGCGCACCCGGACGTCTTCAACGTGCTGCTGCAGGTGCTCGACGACGGCCGCTTGACCGACGGGCAGGGCCGCACCGTCGACTTCCGCAATACCCTGATCATCATGACGTCGAACCTCGGTTCGGAATTTTTGGTGAACCAGCCGGAAGGCGAGGACACCTCGGCCGTTCGCGATCAGGTGATGGGGATGGTGCGGGCACATTTCCGCCCTGAGTTCCTCAACCGCGTCGACGAGATCATCCTGTTCCACCGCCTGCAGAAGAGCGAGATGGGCCGGATCGTCGAGATCCAGTTCGCGCGGCTGCAAGAGCTGCTCGAGGATCGAAAGATCGCGCTGACGCTCGATGCTTCCGCACGCGACTGGCTCGCCGACAAGGGCTGGGACCCCGCCTATGGCGCGCGTCCCCTGAAGCGGGTGATCCAGCGCAGCGTGCAGGATCCGCTCGCCGAGATGATCCTGGCCGGCGAGGTCGCCGACGGGGACCGCGTTGTGATCTCGAGCGAAGGCAATGTGCTGACCTTCAATGGCAAGGCGGCGCAGACCGCCGAGGTAGCCCAGTTCGAGGCGCCGCAGGCCAGGCGCAAGCTGCATTAAAAGGGAATGACGTCGTGCTGATCGACGGCGCCTCATAGCCGGCCAGCCATGTGTGCGGGCGATTAAGCTGAAGTATCCCACCAGGATAGAAGCGAGTGTAGATGGGGAATGGCCCGCGGAGGCGGAACCCGGGGAGGGTGCCCGGGTTCCTAGCCCGCCGCAACAACATCCCTCCCTCCAGGGACCGCTCGGCATGGCCGCCTGTTATGTTCACAAGCCAGCTGAACGGTCGGTGAACTATGCACTTTTAGGAACTAAGAGCGCATGAAACAATTGGTTCGGCCGTGAGAGGTGGCCGGCTGTGCGACGATAAGCGATTTCCGCGAGCCGCCAAGTCGACTTCACCCCGGTCATCACAGAAGTCCGTTTTTGAGCCGGGCCATTGCTGCGCGGCTAAGAACGCGTTCTGGGGGGAGCAAGGTACGAGGAGGACCGAACACACAGCCGATTATTATGTGCCTCACCGGGCGTGAGCACGAGACGGACCGGTAGCCCGTCGGTGTCCACCACCGCGTGTATCTTGCCCGTGAGACCTCCTCGCGAGCGACCCATAATTGCGGGGCACCAAGCCAACCTACCTGCATGAAGGTACTTTTTGATGCTTGATGGCCCGGGCCAATCTATCGTACTTCAGGACAATAACGTCCGTTTCGCCTGCGCCCGCGAGAAGGCCCAGTGGGCAAGGACCTTCACCGAGGACGATCAGCTTGGCCGTCCAGCGGCGGCGAGATGGGCGCGCGCGATCGTACTTCAGGACAATGATGTCCTTTTCGCCAGCGCCCGCGAGAAGCCCAGGTGGGCAAGGACCTTCACCTAGGACGATCAGCTTGGCCATCCAGCGGCGGCGAGATGGGCGCGCGCGTTCGCGCGTTCGATTGGGAGAAGACTCCGCTTGGGCCGATTGCCAGTTGGCCCCAGAGCCTCAAGACCACCATTGACCTCATGATGGCATCGCAACTCGCGATGAATCTGATCTGGGGTCCCGAGCGCATCCTAATCTACAATGAGGTCCATCGGGCGTTCATGGGGACGATGCATCCTCGTGCCTTCGGTCGACCGGGGCGCGAAGTCTGGGGCGAGGTATGGGAGGCGGCTGAAGCGGCGATCCACCGCCGTGTTTTCGCGGGCGAGACCGTTACGCTGGAAGACCATCCCTGGACGCTCCTGCGCAACGACGGTCCTGAGGAAGCGTTTTTCACGTCGTATTTTACGCCCATCCGCGACGAGACGGGCGCGGTCGTCGCCAATCTCGCCACTGCTTTCGAAACCACCAACGCCATAAAGGAAAAGGCGGCGCGGGACCAGGCCGAACGGGCCTTGCGCAAGAGCGAAGCCAGCCTGCGCGAGGTACTCGAAGGGATCGGCGAGGCCTTTTATGCGCTTGATCAGGATCAACGTTTTCTTTACGCAAGCCGCAAGGCACTCGAAATTTGGGACAAGAAGCCCGACGATTTGATGGGCGTCCCGTTTCTCTCAGCGTTCCCGAACGCTGTCGGCGCGCTGGACTATGAGGCGCAGCGGCGCGCACTCGAGACAGGCACGGCCCAGCATTTCGAGAGCGCCTCGCCCTTGATTGGGCATTGGTTCGAGGTCGACATCTATCCGGCCTCGACGGGCGTTTCTGTTGCGTTCCGAGACATCGATCGGCGTAAACAAGCAGAAACGTTGCTGCTGGCCAGCGAAGCGCGGCTAAAGGCGGCAGTCGAACTGATCGGCTTATCGCCTTATTCTGGCGACCCTAGGACCGGCGCTCTCGACTGGGATGCACGCCTTAAGGCAATGTGGGGATTACCCGCTGACACCACCGTCGACGCGCCGATGACTGTCGCGGCCATACACCGTGACGACCAGGCTCGGGTCGCAGCGGCGTGGGAGGCCTCACTCGACCCCGATAGCGATGGCGTTTTCGTGGCCGAGTACCGTGTGCAGGGAATCGAGGATGGCATAGAACGTTGGGTCTCTACCCATGCCCAAAATTTCTTTGAAGGCCGACAGCCGGTCGGATTCATCGGTGCCATACGCGAGATCACGGAGGAGAAGCATGCCGAAGCGCGTCTGCGCGACAGCGAAGCACGGCTGAAGGCGGCCGTCGATCTCGCGCGGCTCGGCCGCTATGCTTGGAATCCGCAAACCAATGAGTTGCAATGGGATGACACGTTGCGGGCAATGTGGGGCCTGGCTGCAGGCACGCCTGTCGATTACGAGGTGTGGAGGGCCGGCGTTCATCCAGACGATCTTGCACGTGTCGAGGCTGCGGTCCAGCGGTGCGTCGACCCGCGGGGCGATGGGGTCTACGATATCGAGTACCGGGTCATCGGAAATACGGACGGCGTGGAACGCTGGATCGCGACGCGCGGGCGGACCAATTTCGAGAACGGGGCGCCAGTTGCGTTTTTCGGTATCGCCTTGGAGGTCACCGAGCGCAAACGTATTGAAGAAAGGCTCGAGCGCCGCATTGAAGACCGGAGGCGCGAATTGGAGGAGGCCAACCGGCAGCTCCGCTCTCAAATGGAGAAACGTAAGTTTGCCGAAACCGAGGTCCAGCAGTTGCAGCGGCTCGATGCGATCGGACAGATCACGTCAGGAGTGGCGCACGATTTCAACAACCTACTCACAGTCGTGCTCACCAATGCGCGTCTGCTCGCTCGTACAATGGAACGCCCTGACGATCGGGAAGGCGTCGAACTCATCCGGATCGCTGCTGACCGGGGCAGGAAGCTCATTGCGCAACTCCTCGCCTTTTCGCGGAAACAGCAACTTGCACCCCTCGAGGTTGATCTAAACAGAAAGATCGCCGGAATCGGCGATCTGCTCGGCGCCACCTTGGGCGGGACGGTGCAACTCAAAACAATATTTGCTCCGGATCTCTGGCCCGCTCTGGTCGATCCAAACCAAATCGAGATGATCGTTCTCAATCTCGCCATCAACGCCAGGGACGCGATGCAGCCGGGCGACACGCTCACTATCGAGACGTTCAACACCGTCATCGAAAGCGAGTCCTTTCGGCCGGAAGAGCCGTTGCCGGGAGACTACGTGGTTCTCGCCGTCAAGGATACCGGCACTGGTATCCCAGATGATGTCCTGCTGCATGTGTTCGAGCCTTTCTACACGACGAAAGAACCAGGAAAGGGCTCGGGCCTCGGATTGGCGCAAGTCTTCGGTTTTGCCAAACAGTCCGGTGGTGGCGTGCGTATTGAGACTCGCCTCGGTCAGGGCACTGCGGTGAAGGTTTTCTTGCCTCGCGCGGGGGTCGACAATGCTGATCACCATGCGGACACCGTTGATGCGAGCAAGCCTCTGCAAACCACCAAGAGATTTCGTGTTCTGGTCGCAGATGACGAAAAGGCTGTCCTGAGGTCCATGGTTAGGATGCTCGATGTTCTCGGATATGCAACGGTGTCGGCGGAGAGCGGCGGCGAAGCGCTTCGCATGCTCGCAAGCAATCAGGAAATAGATCTCGTTCTCGCGGATCTCGCCATGCCGGAAATGAGCGGCGGCGAGCTTGCGAAGGCGATCCGTGCGATGCGACCAACTTTGCCAGTCATCCTTATCACCGGCTATGGCGATCGCACCGTCCTGAATGAATTGAACGACTTGCGAATTATTTTGAAGCCGTTCACGGAAGACGAACTAGTTAACGCGATCAGCGCCGCACTAGAATAGGGCGAGCTTCCGATGTCGTTGATGGCCCGTTGTATCATTCGCTGCGATGCGGAATTTGATCGCTACGGGGGCATAGCGGACTTTCGCGAGCCGTCAGCTCCGCCCATTTAGGTGGTGCCGGATGAAAGCTTTTCACGTGAGTCTAATTGAGATGCGAGGCCGATCGAGATTCTTGTCGAGCAACGACAAAAATGCGCGTCTTCCTTTGAGGAAAGATGCTCTCCCTATTGATTCTCGAACACGGACAGCCACGCGAGCGGCACTCACCATCCTTGTAGGCAATTCCGCGCTTTTGGGTTGCCCTGTCGGCACTGAGCTGGGCCGGGTAATTGCAATCAGCGCTTGGCTGATCTAGGTTCGCTTCAGGCCTCTTTCTTTGGTGGGCGTTCATCACCCTCAGAGATGCCACCGCGTACGTCGGCAAGCTGCCCGAGGCGAAACTTACCCTGCCGGACGGGCAAGCCGCCATGGAAGCGCTGATCCTGGTGGCCGAGAGCGGCGGCCCGGTGATGCTGGCGCGGATCGGCGTCATGCGGCATTGAACCGCAACCAAGTCCGCGAATTCAATCCGACGCGAAAGGATCCGCACCGGGGCCGGCACAAGCTCAAGAGGATTCAGCCATCGCCGTTTTCGTCTATGTCCACATCAGGAAGCCGGTCGGCGAGGTTAAACACCGGGGGGTCTGCAAACCGGGTTGCCGCGGAAACGTGCAGCTCCTCACCCCGACCCTCTCCCCGCAAGAACGGGAAGAGGGAGAACAGCCAGCCTCAGTCGATCACCTGGACGATCTTCTGCTGCTGCGGGTCAACCAGCACCACCTCGTCGCCGATGGCGAGATAGCGGTAGTTTGCGAGCTCCGGATGGTTGCGCGCCAGTTCTTCCGGCACCGGCTGCAGCGACAGACAGTTCGACGCGGAGGTTCCGCCGCCGGCCGAAGGCGAGGTCGAGCCGACCGTCGTCGAAGAGCTCCGCACCAATTCTCTGAACCGTCTGCGCGTGTCATCGCCGATGACGATATGATCGCGGCTGTAAGCGGCTGCCCTGCCGTAACCCGGTCCGTCGTCGAGAATATCGACAACCTCGCGCCGCCGCGGATCGATAATGGCAACGCGGTTGTCGATCACCGTGTATTCGTAGTCCCGGTATTGCGGCATAATCCGCACGATATCGGGCGGCAACCGGCGCGCCTGCACGCCCCGCGGCAACCGCGTGCCGACATTGACCTGAACATTGAGCTTTTGGCTGGTGGCAGTCCTGTCGCGCCGCAACTGATCGACGACTTGCCGGCGCTGATCGTCGTTGAGCGCGGCCGAGGAAGTCTGGCCGTTCGATTGGTCCGGCTTTTGGCCAGTCTTATGGGTCTGTGTGTTGTCTGCCGGCCGCGCGTTCTGCTGCGAGGACGTGAAGGGCTGGGCGGCCTGATCGCGTTGCTCCTTGCGATCGCGATCGATCTGCTGCTGGGTCTGCTGCTGCTTCGTATCGGCCGGCCTGGTGGCGTCCTGCGCGCGGTCCTGCTTGGCCTGACCCTCGCGGCCCCGCAGCTTTTCCTCAGCCTGTTGCTTCTGATCGGCAGCCGGCTTGGCATCGCGGCCCTGCTGCAGTTCCTTCTGCTGCGCCGTGCTCGAGGGAGCGCGCTCGCCACGGCTGGGCTGATCCTGGCTCTGCCGGGTCGGTTCCTTGGACTCGCGGCCCTGCGGCTTCTGCGCCTCCTTACTGCGCTCGGCCGGCGACCGGACCTCACCGCGCTGCATATCCTTGGTGCCACCCTTCGGCTCGGACTGCGCGCGCTCCTTGATGCGATCGGCCGCGCCGCCGCGATCCATCTCCTTCGACTGGGCGGCTGGACGGTCCATTTCCCTAGACTCAGACGCCGGTGACTGGGCGCGGGGGCTCTCCTCGCGCTTCTGCGAACCTTCCGGCGATTGCGCAATGGCGGGACCAGCGCCAATCACCAACGCCATCGCCGTCATGTAAAGCCAATTAATCCTCATGGGAGAATCTCCTGTTGGTTCCCCCCGTCTCGGATTCGGCAAACTAGCTTGCCGCGTTTGGTTCCACCATGACGACGGTCAACGGGGCCGAGGCGATCCGCGCAGCGGGAGGACCAAATTCCAGGCAAGTGGCTGGTAGCCCGCTGGCGGACGGTGCAGCCTTTTCTTGACGCCTGGAAGAAGGTAGCTGCAAACAAAGGTTTGGAATTGTAGGCGGCCGGTTAGCTAGGCGCCGAATTGTTGAAGCGGGATGGGGCGCGGCTTTCGGAAACTCTGGCGGAACTTAGCGGCTGATTTGCGTTTATGACAGCCAGAATAATTTTGTTGATAGGAACGAAAGCTGGCGCTCCTCATTCCTTGGCATGACCCGGTTTTACTTCCATCGACACCTGAACGGGCAGGCGGTAATAGATCAGAAGGGTGTAGTGCTTGACGACGCCGGCGCAGCATGCAGTTACGCTGTGCGTCGCATGCCAGGTGCGCTTAGTCGAGCTCTTGGCCAGCAACGACCTGATGTTCACGCGGCGACAGAAATTTCCAACGGCACAAGAACCCTCTATATTATCAGGGGGAAAATCGTCGTGGAGAAAAAGTAGATTGTCGTCTGTCCATTAGCCTCGATGCAATATCACCGATCCGCCGCGTTTTCTACGCGCTGATCCCGCCACATTTTGGGTAGCGCGGTCGACGTGTCGCGTTCATTTGCATTGATAGTACGTCGCGATGGTGCTCCGAGTGACTCGCCCTCTTCGACGCCTCGACGAACGATGTATCACCCACCTGTTTAGCCTGCCTGCTACATCAACAGCCTGTTACAAGACGTGTGACGACGGCTGAGATCGGCAAGATCCCGCAAGCTATTACGACTTAGCGAGACGTTCGTGCTAGCGAGGCTAAGATCTTAGCACAGCGATGATTTCCGGCACGAAGCAAAGAGGCGCGGCTTCCTCCTGTCGAACAATGCCATTGGACCCATTTGATGCATTTAAGGAGCTCACGACGAGCCTCCGCCAGCGTGGCTCGATCAATTCGGACTGAACGTGGGACAGTCGACTTTCGAACACTGGTTCTAGGGGCAACGCGGAGGTTCAGAGCATTGATCCAGGTTTCTGGCAGCAAATTCGACGGCATATATGTTGATGACAGTCAGGGTGTCACGGCCATTTCGGGCTACCTTGCACTAGGCGATCAATAGAGAAGTGGAGATTCGCATGTGCGATTATAGCCTGCATGCTGTTGCATCCCGTCCGGCCAAACTTGGTGACACGCTAATCGCAACCGGCTTCCATGGCACAGCCACGCGCGGTTTTGCTGCGATGGGGCAGCCCGCCGTCGCTGTGTACCTGCTTCCAGGGACCGAACTCACGTTCGATCACGATGTGAAATACAGGTGCAACCGTTTTTTCACGAGAAGCGAATACAGCTGGATCCGCTCCGCCGGCTTTAGCATGGCTCGGTTTTGCAAAATTGACCCACTTGCCTCGGATCCTCACCGTGATGCCCTGTCCTTTCCAGATGGAACGATGGTTCTCGTGAACATGTTGGAGGAGTGGCAGTGCGCCCGTGTAATCCAATTGCCTGTTGTAGAGCGGCAGCGGCAAGAGAGTACAATCGACATGCGCGGCTCGCGTGGTTCGCTTTCTGAGGCCCACCCTGCGGGTGGCGCTCCAGAGCTTATGAGATTTTTTGAGACGAGCGAAAGCGTCGCCGGCAGAGCAGTTAAGCTGCACTACTATACGTGACCACGTGTCAATTACATGACTAGGTGTCAACCGGGAAACGAGCGTGCTCGGCCTTGTTGATGATCATGGCCGGCAATGACGAGTTACTGCGGATCAGCCAGGCCTAAGCCTCGCCACGACGCCGAGCCGGATGGCTTCTGAGAGCTGGCGTACTTCAAGCCGATCCATCATGCGCGCGCGATGTACCTCAACGGTACGCACGCTCAGGCCGAGCTCGTATGCAATCAACTTGTTGGGACGACCAGCCATCAGCCCGTCAAGGACGTCCCGCTCGCGTGGGCTGAGGCTTGCCACCCTCCGGACTGCGTCGGCGCCCTCGCGATCGCCCGTGATCTGGGACTCCTTAGTGAATGTCGCCTCGATTGCCCCAAGCAACGCGTGATCGCTGTACGGCTTTTCTATGAAATCGCTGGCACCCGCCCTCATCGCCCGGACTGCCGTTTGGATGTCGCCCTGAGCGGTGACGATAATGACCGACAGGTCGCTCCGCATCCGGGTCAACTGTGCCTGGACTTCCAGCCCGTTTGTGTCTGGCAGACGGACGTCAAGCAGCACGCATGCCGGTTTGAACCCCATGGCGGCTGCCAAGAACTGATCCGCTCTCTCGAAGGTAACTGGCTCGAAATTGGCGGAACTCAATAACCGTTCCAGCGAACGAAGCACTGCTTCGTCGTCGTCGAGAACGTAGACGGTTCGCTCAATTGGCATCGCCTACACCTTCGGACGGAATGGTGAAGCGGAAGCTGGTGCCGCCGCCCGCCTTTGACTCTGCCGTCAACTGTCCGCCATGCGTCTCGATAATCCAACGTGAAAATGGCAGGCCAAGTCCCATGCCATTGTGCTTGCTTGAAACGAACGGCTCGAAGAGCCGGCAGGCTATATCCTCGCTGATTCCGGGGCCGACGTCAGCGACCGTAACCTCGATCATCCCATCGTCTACTACTCTTGTCGCCAGAGTAATTTCGCGCTGTTCCTGATCTGCCATCGCTTCAAGCGCATTGCGAATGAGATTTACCAGGACCTGTCGGATTTGGACCCGACTTACAAATGCGTGCGTGGCTCTAGCGTCTAGTTCAAACTTGAGGTTTGCCCCGGGCGGAGCAGCACTGCTCAACGCGAGCTCGCCGGCTTCTTCAATCATCAAAGACAATGCTTCAATTCGTCGTTCCTTCTCCTCTGGTCTGACGAGTTGGCGGTGCCGCCGGAGGATTTCGCTTGCTCGAAGCGCCTCGGCAGTCGCTTCGCTCGCAACGTCTCGCGCTATCGCGAGGCTGGCGGGGTCCGTGCGGTTCAGAAGCCGCTTTGCCGCATTCATCGAGTTGATGATGGCTGTGAGCGGCTGTGAGAGTTCGTGGGCAATCGACGCAGCCATGTGGCCAGCTGCCGTGAAGCGCGCCATACGAAACATTTCGTCCCGCAAGCTCCGGAAGCGGAGATCGGATTGCTCACGTTCGAATTTTTCCGCCATGAGCTTTTTGTGTGCCGCGGCCAGTTCGATTGTTAGCTGCTCCAGGCGTCGTTCGAGAGTTTCGTTGAGGTGGCGCGATTCTGCCTCGGCATGATTCTCCAAGCTGAGATCGCGGCTAACGGTTGCGACGTTCATCGGTTGCCCGGTTCGCGGATCGTCGATCCTGAAGCAATCCACAAGGAACGGCATCGGAAGTCCGGACCCGAAGTGCACAAGATCGAGTTCTCCTTTCCATTGACCGGTACGCAGCACCAAGGGCCAAATCGTTTTTCGGACGACCTGCCGGTTTTCGCGTGATACGAAGTCGAGTACGCGAAGTCGCAATGCATCGTCGGGCGTGGCAAGACCCACCGATTGTAGGCCAGCCGGGTTGACGTATTGAATATGACCGCTCAATGAGGCAATGCCTATAAAGTCAGTCGATCGCTGCGCCAACATGGTGAATCGTCTCTTGTCGGCATCGCCCAACCAGTGCGGGAACGCGATCGCCGCCTGATTAGCCCCGATAGTGAGCAGCAATCGTTCCGCTTTGGTTGGAAACGCGGCGCGAAAGGAGCCGGCAGCAAGCACAGCATACTCGCTTAGCCCGATTGGTGCGGTTGCGACCTGCAGGTTGCGGCCGCTGGATCCGTTGGCGACGACAAACCCCTGATCGCCGCCAAATGTCGCTCTTTCGCGCTTCAGCACGGCCCGTACATGATCCACACTTGCAGGATCCAAGTCAGGATCACAGCGGAGCAGCTCCGTGAGGTGAGTGTCATGATTCTGCAGGATAATGAGGACAAAGTCAGCGCGGAGCATCGTGAATAGCGCGCCGGCGATGCTGTCGCACATCCGCCGCAAATCATAGTTTCGCCACGCCTTGGGAAGCATCGAAAGGGCGACAACGTCGCGCATACAACGCCGCAACTCATCAGGATCTGCAAGGGGATCGGTCCACGGCATTGCGCTGGCCTCGCAGCGACCCGGATGAATTTGATACCTATTTTGCGAGGCCGTCAACTTTCGGGCGGCCCTCATGGCGGTATCCTCGTCTGTGTATTCCAGAATGATGATGCTGCCTATTCCCGAAAACGCAGCGGGGTTCGATACGTCGAGAATAATCAGTGGTGCCTTGATCATTCCGACGGTGACCCGTCAGGCCTTTGGCGATGGTCTACGGTAGGCCCCCTGACCAATCTTGCATTTAGCTAGGTTAAAGGGCGGCCAAGGCGCGGCGTTACTCCTTCCGCTCGACCATCCGGTTCACGACCTTGCCAGATTGCTCTAGAACGCGAGCGCTTTCGGCGAGCACGCGATAGCTATCTGCAAGCGTGCTAAGTTGTTGCCGGGAATGTCGATCAGGGGCAGCGTCGGCAGCCAACGCGCAGTGACGTTCCAGCCGCGAATACTCTTTGGGCGGCTTCCTGCTCGCGTTAATGACGGGAGCGCGCGACCGTTCCGGCTCACCGGATCGATTTCAACAACGCCTCAATAGACCTCATGCCGTATCTAAGTTCCTCTCGAGGGAACGGCTCTTCTTCTTGCGCCCATGAAGATGTCAGGCGGCGGCAGTGGGGCAGTTTGATTGTGGCAGGGTTCCTCACTGCATGTTGCTGTCGAGGGCACACACGCGCGGCGTCAGCTTAACTTGGCCCGCGTGGCATAGCGGCCGATTTGATTGCAGAAGGTACCGCAGTTTTCCGGGTGTGGGGAAAGGCGGTAACGCTCCACTGACTCGAACCCCGCCGCGACGCTTCATCCCTTGGTTCGTTCGGGCGGCTCGAATTTGGTATCACGCCGGGGGGCGATCCCCTCCGCTCGGCTCGCTCTGGCACTTGCTACCCCGGATCGGCTCGCGGAGGCCGTGTCCGTCGATATGATGGGCTACTGGCGGCCGACGCGTCACCAAGGCGCGTATTCTGGAGGCAGTCTGCGAAGGCGTGAGCGAGGAAGCGGCCAGCTTGGCGGACATGAAGAAGGTCGACATGGCAGAAGCTGCCAAGCAGTCGCTAGCCGCGACCGACTGGCTGCGTTCCTTGCTGAGGACGGTTAAGCCGCAAGATCTGGTCGATGCATCCAGCGATTTCCAGGGTGGAGGCATCTTCTCGCAAGCGGCCGAATGAGATTCGCGCCGGGGCCACGCGAAAGTGGCCCGGCACATTGCGGAAGTTTTGGCCTCGCGCCTGACCGCGCGCGGTCGTTTTCGATGGAAGCAAAGCCGCGACTGTCCGAAGGCCCCGACTAGGCGCTGCGCCTGACCTCGGCTGTCATCAGGCTTTCCAGCTCTTTTCCGGCTTCTTCTTCGGTCATGCCGCTTACAAGAGCAACTTCTTCGGACAAGCGATCAACCGCCGCCGTGTAGAGTCGCCGTTCAGCGAAGCTCTGGTCTGGGCTATTAGCGCGTCGGTGGAGGTCGCGCATCACTTCAGCAATGGCGACAATATCACCCGAATTGATCTTGATTTCGTACTGTTGAGCAAGTCGAGGCCAATTGCCCCGTCCCCTATGAGGTGGTTGACCCAGGATTCGTCGTATGTGCTGGATGGAGCCCGGATTGGATAGGTGACGCATACCGGTGTTTGTCGCTTTGCTCGTTGGAACGCGTAGCGTCATCTTGCTCTTTGCGAAATAGATGACAAAGAACTCGAGACGAACGCCGGCCACCGTCTGCTCTTCGAGCGCAACGATTTGTCCGACGCCGTGTGCAGGGTAAACGATCGAGTCAGTTGCTTTGAAGCCAAAGCGCGTTTCAGGGGGGCCGGCCCTTCAGGTGGCGATTAACCCGCGGTAGGCTTGCTCGTACTCTCTCGCCATCCGGCCCGCCGAGAAGCGCGCCTCGAACCGGGTGCGTATCGTCTTCCGATCCAATCGATGGAGCTCGCCCACCGCTCTTGTCGCCTGTTCCACATTCTCGACGATGAAGCCCGTTACACCATCCTCGACAACTTCCGGCACGGAGCCGGATCGGTAGGCGATCACGGGCGTTCCGCAAGCCATGGCCTCGATCATGACGAGACCGAACGGCTCGGGCCAATCAATCGGAAACAGGAGGGCCGCCGCCTCGGCCAGAAATGGTTGCTTTTTTGCCTCATCGACTTCCCCCACCAGGTGAACCGCTCGGCCATCGATCAGCGGCTCAATGGTTTTCTTGAAGTATCGGGTCTCACCGCGAGGAATCTTGGCCGCGATTCGCAGCGGCTTTCCAGCCGCCTGGGCGATTCGGATTGCATCTTCGGGACCTTTCTCCGCGGTGAAGCGGCCGAGAAACGCCAGATAGGATCCCTGCTCATTCGACGGGTTGAACAGATGCGACGGCAGCCCATGCTGAATTGTCGCGATCCAGTTCGCCCCCGGAAGCGGCAGCCGCTGATGCTCAGAGATCGAGACGAACCCCGCTTCCGGAAACTGACGCACAACGTCAGGAAGGCCCGGGAGGTCCAATCTGCCATGCATTGTGGTCAGGAAGGGCACGGAGAGCCGGCCAAGCAGCGGAAGCGGCAGCCAATCGATGTGAGCGTGGATCACATCAAAGTCCTTCGCGCGTCGCGCAACGGCTTCCAGGAGCATGGCACAGGCTGCACTGGGATCGACGCCCTTACGTCCTAGGCGCAGGGCGCGCGGCCATACGGGATGCAACTTGCCCTTCGTCCTGGAATCTCCACTTGCAAACAGCGTGACGTCGTGTCCGAGCCCGACCAGCTCGTCAACCAACCACGCCACCACGCGCTCGGTGCCTCCGTAGAGCTTCGGGGGCACGCTTTCAGCGAGGGGAGCAAGTTGAGCGATGCGCATCAATGGATCCGTTAGATAGGAAGCATCGCTCCGAGGAGCAAGACGATGGCCGCTGAAGCGAGTTCAGCAATGACCAGCAGCGTCCACTCCGGTCTTGCGCTGCCGGTCACGGCGTGCCTGACGAGCTCCTCCATCAGCCTCAACATTCGTCCTTGGGAAGACGGTCGAGATAAGCCAGGCCGAATCCAGTGAGTTCATCGGCTTCGCTCACGTTCGCTTCCCATCTCCCTTGAAGGTGACGCTCCAGCAGACAACGACGGCTGTCCGCAATGTCGACATCGCGATGTTTTGCCCGATAGAGGCACCAAACCGTATCCACCACGCTTCTGAGCGGCACGTCGTCGACCATGTATCGGCTCCAGCAAGAAAAATACTGTGAAGCCAACTCGCGCTCGGGCCGATGTTTCCAGTTTTTCCTGACACTCGCGCCTAGTAACTTAGTCGGACGCTCTGTGGCGCAGACCTCGAGTGCTCCCCAGGATGCCGACCCTGTGGTTAGGATTCACGCCGACGAAGAATTCGCGCTGCTTCCTCAAGACGTCATCTCTTGTCGAGGTCGGACCGCCACACCGCTACTACAAAGGAGGGGCCGCTCCGAAGGAGCGGCCCCTGTGTAGCGGCTACCAGCCGCCGGCGCCAAAGCTGAAGCCGACGCCGGTGCCGCTGTCGTAATAACCATAGCGGCGATCATAGTAGGCGGGTCCGCCGTAGGAACCGTAGCTCCGGCGCGCCACATAGCCGTCATCGCCGTAATAGCGCTGGACGTAGCGGGGACCATGGCTGCGGAAGCAGCGACCGTACTCGTTGCAGACGAGCCGGACCTGGCGAATGCCGGAGACTTCGGGCGAGGTCACTCCGGAGGGGCTGAGGGGAGCTGCGGTCGCAGCCGATCCCAAAAGGGCGGCGCCAAGGACGCCCACGGCGATGATCTTCATGATTGTCTCCTCTTCTGATGAGATCAGTCGATCTCTTCGATGATGCGACGTTCGTGCGGTTCGACGATGTAGGTACGGCTGTCGCGATTGATGTACCGATATTCTCGCAAGGTCGGCGCGTCTCGGTAGACCTCGTCAGGGAATGCTTCGATCTCAACGTCGTCCGGCACGCGCTCGCCGGTTCGGATTTCGGTGCGAACCGTGCTGCCGGTGGTGCGCCGCTCGCGCTCAACTGGGCGCGCCTTGGCGTTCTTTCGGATCACTTCGCGATCGCGATCGCTAAAGGTCGTCTTGCGCTGCTCGGAGCGCGCCGGCGCCGCCGCCGTTGCGCGGCCCGAATACGGCATGACCGCAACGATCTTGTAGCTGGACGGCTCCACGATCACGATCTCGTCCTTCACCAGGACGAAGTCGTAGCCGCGATACTGCGGAACAATTTCGACGACCTCGGCTGGTAGCGGCTGCAGGCGCACGTCCCGAGGCACGGCGGTGCCGACCGATAGCGAGAAGTTCACGTTCGTCAGCGGCTGGACGTTGAGGTGCGAGATCGATGTGCTGATGCGGGTGCGCTGCTGGTCGTTAATGTTAACGGCAGCGTTCACGTTGGTATTCGACGAACGGTCGGTCGAGTCCCGCTGGCTGTTCGGCTGCTGGGCCGTGTTAGTCGAGCCGCTACCGGTCGGCGACTGGGCCTGATTGCTGTTGTTCGACGCCGGCGGATTTGCGCTCTGGGTCTGACCGGTCGAAGGCGAGTTGGTCTGCGCCTGGTTTGACGGCGGATTGCCCTGGTTTGATGGCTGGCTGGTCTGCGCCTGGCTGGGCGAGTTGCCCGAGGCCGGTGTCTGCGCAGTGTTGGCGCCGGTGTGGGATGATTGGGCCGCGGGAGGGGACGACTGTGTTTGAGCAGAATTGGTCGAAGTGGCGTTGCCCTGAGCGTGTCCCGAAGACGTCGTGGCAGACGACGATGGCGTCGTGCTCGAGGAGGGCATCGTCGTCGATGTGGAATCCTGCTGACGCTGCGCGGCTGGCGGATGCGAGTTCGTGGTGCTCGGAGAGGTCTGTGCAAAGGCCGATGTCGCGATCGCTGCCGCGGCAGTGGTAGCCAATAATAAACGCCTGTTCATTTGAAAACTCCCTGAATGTGGTGGCCAACAACAATGCTTGACGCGGCTAGTTCCAACTCGGGATATGTTGGCAATAGCTGTGGCCTGTTCGAAAAACTAAGAAGCCTTGCTGAATTCGAACTCAAGCTCAGCAAGAGCTATCGCGTCGGGAAAAAGTGGAACGTTCCTCGAAATCCGCCGTTGGGACGCACCACGAGCATCCACTGGAGGAGGACATTATGGAGAAGCTGATCGTGTGCGGCGCTCTTGCCGCCTTTGCTCTCGGCACCCAGGCCGCCAGCGCCGCCGAGTTCTACATTGTGCGCGACGCATCGACAAAGAAGTGCACCGTTGTCGACACCAAGCCGACGACCACCACGACGACGGTCGTGGGTGACGGCGTCTACAAAACCAAGACCGAAGCCGAGTCCGCCGTGAAGACCACCAAGATCTGTACAGAGCAGTAGATTCGCTCTGAGGCGGCCTGGAGCGCTGACCATGTCGTCACAGGTATTGAGCTGCTAAGCTTGTTTAAGCGAAAGGCGCGCTTCCCCCTAGCGGGCCTTTTTGCGAGAGGGGCGGCGGAGCTGACCCGTCGCGACCTCGATCCGTTCATTCCAAACCAACAGTGAATTGAGTAGAATTAGAGACGACGTTGTGTGCACAATGGACAGGGAAAAGGACAGGGTCGCTACTCGTCCATGCCAGCGAATGATGCAGGAGGTTCGCGCACTTCGTCGGGCCGCTTCATAGGGATCGACTATCCGATCCAAAAGGCGAGCGGTGCAACCCAGCGGAATGACATTTAGAACGTAATCGATGGAATTGTGGCGCGAGGTCGCGGCTGCCCACAACCGGTGCTCCCGATCGTCAGTCGTCACCTTTACCAGTGTACGTGGTTCGCATTCATGATGGGCTCCCGGGTCATCATGCTTAGTGCGCTACCTGAGCTCTTCTGGGAATCCAGAAAATTACCGAAAGGAAATTGCGCTTAGTGAGTAAGTTGCGACATTGGCGTCGATCTCGTCAGCAACATCTGTAGCTCTCGAACTCGCTAGCAAAGCGCGCCGCTGGCATTGAAGGAACGGTGGCCATTCTGGCGCGTCGCGATCTGGTTTCGAGCCGCATGCGCGGAAACGTCAGTACCACGATCTCGCCGCGGTGAACTTCGCGTATTGGTGACTGAATCTCCGAGCGATCCTCGCATCGAGCGCCCAAACAAAAAGGCTTACAGGGAGGAGGACGATCGGTGCTGCGCAAGATCAGGGTCTGAACGAGACACAAAAGGCCCCGGCTCCGAGGAGCCAACGCCGGGACCAGAGGCGATGTTGGGAGCGGCTCGCTTTTAGCGTCCCAGCCCCGTTCCTTCGCCGTCAAGTTCCGCGTTCACGCTGGATCCGGTCGTTGGTGAGTGGCTGGCCGGCAGCATCAAGGCGCGTCCAACCTGACCGTCGCCACCCCGTTGTGCGCTTGGTCATGTCGACGACGCCCGATCGAGCGCAGCCTCGGTTCGCAAGCGATCCTGCTCGTTGACGCGCGCGGAGACGAGCGTGCCGCCGCGACGAACGCCTTCGTCGTATCGCGAGGCTTCATCTTCGGACACGCCCGCCTGGGTTAGCGCGCCGATGACCCCCGCCCGTCGCAGCGCCGCCGACGGCGCCCGCCGTAGTGGAAACAAGCACGATGTTCTATTACTCACGTGACCGCAGGGCGAGCATCCCCAAGCGCCCGGACCGATCCGGGAAGCGGCGTGTTTGGTCCATGCGCGGCGCCCATTCGACGGTGCCGGTGCTGGCCAAGGGCAAGACCGATACGGCACGCGGCTCGGCGATTTGGCTTGGCCCAGCATGATCCGGATGACTGGGGCCACTTCTTCAGAGTGAATTGAGGCGGCCTTTGTCGCCCCTCACAGTTGAAGTCGTCACCAATCGGTTCTTAGTTGATACCGTTGCTTCAATCTAAACGTCGTGGCTCCCGCGGCGTGCTGGATTCGGTTGAGATCGGCGCCGTCCCTGACCGTCGCATGAAGTCTCCATTCCGCGCTCGATGGAATAACTTCCACATGGCACACATATTCACCGCCGGGAAAACTGCGAATCTCGCGCAGCGCGATCAGCTCCAGGTCCTTCACCGATATTGGCGTCCTCATGCCGTCTAAGCCTTGCCGTCCACGTTGCCTTGAACGATCAGGCCGCTTGGGCTGGCCGAGCGAGATCAGCCTGCAGCCGTTCCAGGTTCCGCTTCTCTTCCTCGATCCGTTTCGCGAACGTCTTCCGCTCCTGTTCCGATTGGGCCGTGTCCAACAAAAACTGATAGTGACTAATAACCTTCTGGCTTCCACGTATCAGAAATTTCGTCGTGCTCATGGTGAGGCACCTTTCGATCGACTGGCCGTGCCGAGTGGTTGTTCATGAACGAGAAGGGGAATGTCAGCCGCCAGATTTTCCATCGCCGACGATTCCTCGGACAGACGTCGTTCGATAAAGTTGCGCTCGAGGTCGCTCAGCTGTGTGCTGAGTAGCCATCGATACCGCTGGATGTTGTTGCGATGCGCCCGAAGCAGTTCGAGCTGGCGGTCGACGATCTCGCGCTTTTCTTTTGTCGAGACCTGCCGGGCGCACCAGCGGGCTTCGATCCTGTCCACTATTTGTTTCGGAAGGTTGATGTCGTTCATGTCACCCTCCTAAGCGGCGAGCGGACGCGCGGTTGAGCGAAGACGACGGGGTCTACCTCCCGGCGGATGATGAGGATCGCTGCCGAGACGGCATAGGGCGTCGAGACTAGCCTCGAGCTTCACCGGTGACCGTAAATCCCGAGGTGCCCGAAAGTCTGGGCGGCACGGAATCGCGGCAGCATCAGACGCCCATGACGCCAAGAGAGCGCGTTTTTCTTCCGTGGTCAGTGACAGATCCGCCAGGACATCTCGGGGATGATTAAACCGCGCCTCTTTGCGGTCAGATGTGTTCAAGGAAATGACGTTCGCGGTCGTCGGCCGCATGTTTGCCTCCGTTCCAAGACGAGAATTGAATGATTGAAGCCGCGTGCGGCAGATCCGGCGCGGCTTCGCGGCTGTCAGGCTGCAGCGGACTCGAGCTGTTGCGGCCGGCTCGGCTGCGTGATTGCGATCCGCCGCGGCTTCATGGCTTCCGGAATTTCGCGCGCCAGCTCGATCTTGAGCAGACCATTGTCAAACGCGGCATCCTTGACCAGAACATGGTCGGCCAAGCTAAATTGCCGTCGGAATCGGCGGGTCGAGATACCTTGATAGAGGTAGTCGCGGTCCGCTTTTTCGACTTTGTTGCCTTCGATCGTCAGGACGTTCTGCTCCGCCGTCACGGAGATCTCGTCCGGCGCGAAGCCTGCGACCGCGAGCGCGATCTGATAGCGGTCATCCGAAAGTCGTTCGATATTGTAGGGCGGGTAGTTGTCTTCGGTGGCTCGCTGGGCCGTTTCGGCAGGTCGAAAAGGCGATCGAATCCAATTGTCGACCGGAACAGGGGAGAGAAGTCATATGTGCGCATAGCCAAATCCTCCAGAGAGCAAGATGGGTATGAGAAGCACCGGACACGACCGGTGCCCGTTTGCCTGAACCCGTTTGGCGTCCAGGGCGCCGGCACCCTTAACGGATGACGTGCGCGGAGATGGAATTAGAACGCGATTTGGCGGTGTCAAGAACGTCCAAGCAAAAAAAATGCACAGCGGATAATCGGCCTTTGCGCCGTTCAGGACAGCGCGTCCGTCGGTGCAGCGCCGGATGCGTCAGGGCCTTTTTTCCATAGGAACGAAGCGCATCCACTGGCATTGGTCGCCTTGTTCGGTGCCGCACCGCTACCGGCACCTAGACGCCCAGCTACAAACTTGGCCCCAGCTTCCACGGTCGCTGGGGCCGCTTCTTTATCCGCGCAGCCTCAGACTTTTCTCTCCAGCGGATTTTCCCGAATTACGCCGCGCGGACTATCCATCTCGTAGCGCACAAGACGCAAAGTAGCCCTGACACCTGCGGCGTTTGCCTGCGCTCGGATCTTATCGACGGTTCGTGGTCGCCTGCGGTCCGAAGGGCGAACTGGCTAGGACAGCACGCTCGAGGCGCAGGCGATAGCCGTCGTACGTGATCTCGTGGAATCACTCCGGGCCGGCCGGGCACCTTTCCCACGGTCTGCAGGCGGAACTCGAATTTGGGCATGCCAGCACGATACGTACCTAGTGCTGGATTTGCGAATCCAAACGAGGCGGCCTCAGCAAACCTTGGAGGCCCTAGGGCAATTGCTGAGGCCGCGATGACCAGTCCCTCGTTACGAGAGTGGTCAGTTCGATCGCACTCCGAATCCGATGAGGAGACAAGCGCTAACCGGAGCGCCGCGGCGCGCCGCCGGGAAACAGTGGCAGCATTATCACGGGGATTAACGTGGGTTATTTCACCCCGTGCAAACATCTGCAACGCACGATGGTGTTGGATTGATGTTGAAGAGAGTTTTGTCCGCTAAGCCATGGTCCCAAGAGGACGTCCCGAGAATGCGTCAGGATTTAAAAGTTTGATGATGAACAACGGTCTCTTCTGAACGATCATTTCACCGTGCGTTTAGGGCGGCCTTGACGCATTGCGAATGCTGCCGGCCGGCCCCGACCTCCGCCGCGCGAATTCGGTTCCTCAGCCCCTTCGCTACTATCTCAGCGTGTTCTTTGGTCAGCTTTTCAGCAAAGTGGCCATCTTTCTTGATTTGTGTGGGTCCCTTGAGTTCGCTGTCGTAGACCATCCAACCAGTGCTTCCCTGCGCGCGGTCGCATCGGGGACCGCGCTGCACGCGGACGGGCTTCTTCATTTGGAAACGACTGCCAAGCTATTGAATTTACTGGAGCGCGTTCGTGATACTTTTTCCAAATGCGCCTTGAAATCGTTGAATAATCAAACTGATTTTGATTCCGCCATTCGGACCTCCCGCCTCCCTGGCATGCGAGCGCGCTTCATACGAGATACGTCGCTTGTCCAACTGTCTGGCAGAAAGAGACGTAACGCGACCATCACTGGCACTTCGCCGCGCAAGCGTTAAAGATACCAGCGTTTGGCAATTTGCCGTTTTACCGAGAGCCGACGCGTATGTGTACTCATAAACGTTGGCTTGCGGTCATAAAGCGGAAGTCGCCCGGTCTGCCCGCCAAGGGCAACTTTTGACCCAGCTTGAAACATCGCAGCTCTTTGCGTTTGATGTTATGATTGGGCACCAACGGCGGTGCAGCATCTGGGTTTCGGGGAGCGGCCATTGGGGCCTAAAAACGAGTCGGGATTTCAACTCAAGCCGTTGGCCAGCGAGCGGGCTCTGGAGCGCGCCGAGCGACTGGCCAATCTTCTGGCCTCCATCGTCGAGTCCAGCGACGATGCTATTGTGAGCAAGAATCTAGATGGCATTATTACGAGTTGGAACAAGGCGGCCGAGCGCATTTTCGGTTACTCGGCCACGGAGGCTATTGGTCAGCCCATTACACTCGTGATTCCGCAAGACCGGCTCAACGAAGAACGAGAGATTTTAACCCGCATCCGACGAGGTGAGCGCATCGACCATTTCGAGACTGTCCGGCGACGTCGGGATGGTAGCTCAATCATCGTTTCGCTAACTGTTTCTCCTGTCAAAGACGCACACGGCAACATCGTCGGCGCATCAAAAATTGCTAGAGATATTACCCAGCAGAAGCGAACTCAGGAGCAGATTAGCATTCTGGCTCGCGAGGCGGAGCATCGAAGCAAGAACATCCTTTCTAACGTACAGGCAATTATCAACCTTTCTCAGTCCGACACCTCCGAGGGCCTCAAGGAAGTGATCAGCGGGCGCATCCAAGCGATGGCAAATGTTCACTCGCTGTTTGTTGAAACGCGGTGGATAGGAGCCGAAGTCTCGGCGATCGCCAAGCAGGAGTTTGCCCCTTACCTCGAAGAGAGTCACCAGAAGCGGATTGTGATGGAGGGGCTGCAGACGGTGTTAGAACCCATCGCTGCGCAGGCGATTGCTGTTGTCCTGCATGAGTTAGCAACCAATGCTATCAAGTATGGAGCGCTATCCAACACAAGAGGCCGGATAGAATTGGCCTGGTCGCGCGCCGAGGATGGACAGCTGGTGCTCCGCTGGACCGAACTGGGCGGACCGAGGGTAAAGGCGCCCCAACGCAAGGGATTTGGTAGTCGGCTCATCGAAGGGACGATCAATCCACTTGGCGGGAAGGTGCTCTTTGACTGGCGCGCGGAAGGGCTGGTTTGCGAAATCGCCGTTCCGACGTGAGATGCCAATCGAGCTTCGCTGCTCTCGCCGCGACAACTTCTGCTTATGGCCGATTCTGTTGAAAATGGCGGCTGTTGCGACGCAGAGATATCGGTGATTCAGTCTGTCTAGTTGGCGGGACTGAAGATCATGATAGAGCATCGGCAAGTCGAACAGGCCGCGTTGTTCTATGAGTTCTCGCTCGAAAGACATATCCCGACTGATCACTTGCTGCGGTTGATTGACAGGTTTGTCGATCTTGAACAGGTCCGGCGGGACCTGGCGCTTTTCTACAGCAGCATCGGTCGGCCTTCGATCGCTGATCATCCGGATGCCCCTGATCGGTTACTGCTTCGGTATCCGATCGGAGCGGCGTCTGTGCGATGAGGTTCACCTCAATTTGGCCTACCGGTGGTTTTGCCGGCTCCGTCTGGATGGGGCGGTGCCAGATCATTCGACATTCTCCAAGAGCAGGCATGGGCGCTTCCGGCAGAGCGACCTCTTCCGTCGCGTGTTCGAGAGCGTGCTGTGCCGCTGCATCGAACGACTGGTCGGCGGCGAAGGATTTGCAGTCGATGCGAGCCTAGTCAAGGCCGATGCAAATCGGCAGAAGGCGATCGAAGGCGATAAGGGACTTAGGCAACGACGGCAATCCGGCAGGCGGAGGTATTGACCGCTAAGCGCATGATTGAGCGGTCACTGGAGCGGTTTGATCTCTATCCGAGCCGGCTCCTCGGCGACAGCGGCTATGGCTCGGCCGAGATGCTCGCTTGGCTGGTCTATGAGCATCGAGCCGCACGTTACAGTCTTCGACAAGTCGGCCCGCACAGGCGGGATCTTCTCGCGCGACGATTTCACCTACGACCATGCTGGGGACATCTATCGTTGCCCTGGCGGCAAATTTCTTACCACGACGGGAACGTTGGTGAATGATGGTGCCACCATGCCTTACCTCGCCAGCAAGCGCGATTGTGATCGATGCACATTGAAGGCTCGGTGTTGCCCCAAGCAGGCCTCACGGAGCGTGCCGCGCTCGATCTACGAGGGCGCTCGCGACATGGCGCGCCACATCGCGAGATCGTGGGAGGGAGGCACCTCGCGCCGGCTCCGCTTGTTGGCGCACCTCAAGCGCATTCTCAAGCTCGACCGTTTGCGTTTGCGAGGTCCAAACGGGGCGCGCGACGAGTTCATCCTCGCAGCCACCGCCCAAAACCTTCGAAAGATGGCCAAGCTGATCCCGATGCCCACCCCGAGGCTCGCATAGGGTCGGTAGAGCAGTTCGGCCACGTCGCGACGGAGCTATTACAACGAAATACTGCCAGCCTTTTTCGACGGAATCGGTCATATGCAAACATTCTTCACCCCGGCCCGCGCGCTCTCGGCTTCGGCTCGGCCAACGGTGCGACCTCGACCGTGGCGCTCTCTGTAGCGCGCTCTCGTTCAATACTCAGCCGCACTTGCTGACCGACCGCGGTCAGCCCGATGAGGTTGCGCATTTGCGTGGCGCTGCGGATCGGGATGTCGTTGGCCTTCAGAATGATGTCGCCGCGGCGAAGGCCCGCGCGCTCTGCGGGCGAGCCGGGACTGACCTCCTTGATACGGGCCCCCTGCGTCACACCCGCAGCGGGCGCCTCGAGATCCTCCAGCGCAACGCCGATGCGGCCACGCTCGACCCGCCCTGTCTGCGCGAGCTGCTCCATCACCTTGCGGGCCATGTTGATGGGTACCGCGAAGCCAATTCCCACATTGCCTCCTCCCGGAGAGATGATCGCCGTGTTGATGCCAACGAGTTCGCCGCGCAGATTGATCAAGCCGCCACCGGAGTTCCCGGGATTGATCGCAGCATCAGTCTGGATGAAGTCTTCATAGCCGTGCTTGCCAAGGCCGGTGCGCCCGAGCGCGCTGACAAGGCCTGACGTGACGGTCTGGCCCAGGCCGAAGGGATTACCCACCGCGATGACGAAGTCGCCGACCTGAAGCGCGTCGCTGTCGCCCAGCGCGATGGCCCTCAGCCCGACTGGCTCCTTGACCTGTAGTAGCGCGATATCGGTCGGCGCATCGCGGCCGACCACGCGACCGGCAAACTTTCGGCCATTCTTGGTTCTGATCTGCACTGCGGTCGCGTTGGCAACAACGTGGTTTGCCGTCAACACATAGCCGCGCTGGGCGTCGACAATCACGCCCGATCCGGCGGCGTTGATTTCCTTCTCCAGCTGCTTCGGAACGTCGAAGAACTCCCGGAAAAAGGGATCCTGGTACAGCGGATTGTCCTCACGCACGCGTCCCTGCACCGAGATGTTGACGACGCTCGGCGTCACCTCCTTGACCAACGGCGCAAGGGTTGGCACGCGGCCGATGTTGATGTCTGGAATTTGGGCGAGAACTGGTGGTCCGGAAAGGGTTAACACCAGCGTCGAGCCGAGCCCGAGTCGCGCAAGCCCACGCAAGTATCGCATCGTTTCTCTCCGGCAGCACACCGCGTTTATCGCCCCGTCCTCCGGGGCGGTGGCGGCGATTAACTGGTTGGCTCAAGTCGACTGTTCAAGAGCCTTCAGTGCATCGTTCGGATGAGGCGCCAAAATTTTCGTAGAAGCTCTTGCACGGATTTTGTGCGTTACCTAAGTCGCTTCCGCCCGGGGACCGGTTCCGGACCCGGATTTTTGACATCGCTGACCTAATCAGGAGGATGTGCATGCATTTCCGTCCATTGCACGACCGCGTGCTCGTGCGCCGCATTGATGCCGAGGAAAAGACCGCTGGCGGCATCATCATTCCCGACACCGCAAAGGAGAAACCGCAGGAGGGTGAAATCGTCGCCGCGGGCCCTGGCGGTCGGAATGAGCAAGGGCAATTGGTGCCCCTCGACGTTGATCCCGGCGACCGCGTGCTTTTCGGTAAGTGGTCCGGTAACGAAGTGAAAATCGACGGCCAGGACTACCTCATCATGAAGGAAAGCGATCTTCTGGGCGTGGTCGACAAGGCCGCCTCGCTCAAGAAGGCCGCCTGAGCAAGCTGGAAGCTGACAGTCATTCGAGAAAGGAGCAGATAATATGGCTGCCAAAGACGTGAAATTCTCAACTGAGGCCCGCGAGCGGATGCTGCGCGGCGTCGATACGCTCGCCAATGCGGTCAAGGTGACGCTTGGTCCCAAGGGACGCAACGTCGTCATCGAGAAATCCTTCGGCGCCCCGCGCATCACCAAGGATGGCGTCACTGTTGCCAAGGAAATCGAGCTCGAAGACAAGTTCGAGAATACGGGTGCACAGATGGTGCGCGAAGTCGCCTCGAAGACAAACGATCTCGCCGGTGACGGCACCACGACGGCGACCGTGCTAGCCCAAGCCATCGTCAAGGAAGGCGCAAAATCGGTCGCCGCCGGCATGAACCCGATGGACCTCAAGCACGGTATCGATCTAGCGGTCGAAGCCATCGTCAAGGACCTGCAGGCGCATGCCAAGAAGGTCACCTCAAACGAGGAAATCGCGCAGATCGGCACCATTTCCGCCAACGGCGACACCGAGATCGGCCGTTTCCTTGCCGATGCCATGCAGAAGGTCGGCAATGAGGGCGTGATCACCGTCGAGGAAGCCAAGAGCCTCGATTCCGAGCTCGAAGTGGTCGAAGGCATGCAGTTCGATCGCGGTTATGTCTCGCCCTACTTCGTGACCAACGCAGAGAAGATGCGGGTCGAGCTCGAGGATCCCTACATCTTGATCCACGAGAAAAAGCTCTCCGGGCTCCAGACCATGCTGCCGCTGCTGGAGGCGGTGGTGCAGTCGGGCAAGCCACTGCTCATCGTCGCCGAGGACGTCGAGGGCGAAGCACTCGCGACTCTTGTCGTCAATCGGCTGCGCGGTGGCTTGAAAGTGGCAGCCGTCAAGGCGCCCGGGTTCGGCGACCGCCGCAAGGCCATGCTCGAGGACATTGCGATTCTCAGCGGCGGAACGGCGATATCGGAGGATCTCGGAATCAAGCTCGAGAACGTAACCCTCAACATGCTCGGACGCGCCAAGAAGGTCGTCATCGACAAGGAGAACACGACCATCGTCAACGGCGCAGGCGCCAAGAAGGACATCGAGGCCCGCGTCACCCAAATCAAGGCGCAGATCGAGGAGACCACCTCCGACTACGATCGGGAGAAGCTGCAGGAGCGTTTGGCGAAACTCGCTGGCGGCGTCGCCGTAATCCCCGTCGGCGGTGCCACCGAGGTCGAAGTCAAGGAGAAAAAGGATCGCGTCGACGATGCAATGCACGCAACGCGCGCCGCGGTCGAGGAGGGTATCCTGCCCGGAGGCGGCGTGGCGCTTCTGCGCGCGTTGAAGGCGCTCGATGGTCTCAAAGCTTCTAATGCAGATCAGAAGGCCGGCATCGATATCGTGCGTCGCGCCATCCAGGTTCCTGCCCGGCAGATCGTCCAGAACGCCGGTGAAGACGGCTCGCTCGTCGTCGGCAAGCTGCTCGAGAACGCCGACTACAATTGGGGCTTCAACGCAGCCACGGGAGAGTACCAGGACATGGTCAAAGCGGGCGTGATCGACCCTGCCAAGGTCGTCCGCACCGCGCTGCAGGACGCGGCTTCAGTCGCCGCCTTGCTCATCACGACGGAGGCACTGGTGGCCGACAAGCCGAAGAAGGCGGAGACGGCACCTGCCGCGCAGTCCATGGACTTCTGATCAACCCTGAGCCCGGCCGGCGACGGCCGGGCTCATCCGATCCACCACGAGAAAGCAACGATAGTACCAAGGAGCTTCAGATGAGCAGGCGCATGCAATCTCCACCACCCAACGGCGGGGCGGCTGTGATGCATTGGCTCATGTTCGCCCTCAGCCTTCCGACCATCGCTTGGATCAGCTTGCCGAAATTAGGAGGATGAGATGACAAGAAATGATACCCTTTCCGCTCGTGCTGAGACTTCAGCCCGCCGGGCCCGAATGATGATTGCGGGCGCGTTCGCTTATGCGGCAATGCTGCTCCCGGCGGGTGCCTGGGGCCTGGACGGTCCGTCAAAACAGATCCCCGAGCGCGCGAACCACCTTCTGCCGCTTCCGCCCATCCGCTATCTGGATTCGATGCAGTGGATGAGCTGGAAACCGAGCCCGCCGCTGTTCAAGATGGACACGCTGCTGTTGCCAGACAGCAATGAACCCAATGTCCTTCGTCTTCCGTCCGACCTCGAGGGGACTGCCCCCCGCGTGAGCTAATGCTCCACGCGCGGCCCGTCTATGGGTCACGCAGCTTCCCTGGCGCTCGAGGACGGCGAACCTGTGCCTCAACCGCGCTGCCGAATGCGGGGCCGGGTGCATAATTCGCTTTAGCACTTGTTAACGACACGGACGTCAGGTCAGGTTATGGGACCAAAGCCCTAAAAAATTTTTGGGACCCTCTTGAAACCAAAAACGACTTTGCTAATTTTTTTGTCGCCGCCAAACGGTGGTGTCCGGGCGCCTCATGGGTCCGGCCGTTGAGACGGGCACCGGTCGTGTCCGGTGCCGCTCGTAACCATCTTGCTCTTTGGAGGATTTGGCTATGCGCACTTATGATTTCTCGCCCCTTTGGCGTTCGACCATTGGCTTCGACCGCCTTTTTGACCTCGCGGAAATGGCCCAGCGGGCCGGCGAGGACAACTATCCGCCCTACAATATCGAACGGCTGTCTGAGGACCGCTACCAGATTTCGTTGGCGGTTGCAGGTTTTGCGCCCAACGAGATCGCGATCACGGCCGAACAGAACGTGATCACTATTGAGGGCAGCAAGTCGGAGAAGGCTGAGCGCGATTTTCTCTATCGCGGCATCTCCACCCGCAGCTTCAAGCGGCAGTTTAACCTGGCGGATTACGTTCAGGTCAAGAGCGCCGCATTCGACAACGGCTTGCTCAAGATTGAGCTGGTCCGGGAAATCCCGGAAGCCATGAAGCCGCGCCGTATCGCAATCAACGGCGTATCGGCCGACAATGTCCAGAAATTGGAAACCAAGGCAGCCTAAGCAGGCTCCGACCGGCGCCGCGCGAGGCTTCGCGCGGCTGCCGCTCGTCGTCAATGCAAAGGAGGATACCATGCGGCCGACGACCGCTGACGACAACGTGTTTGACTTCAACGCGCTCCTGCATCCCGGCACCGCTTTCGAACATCCCAGGGATGTCGTGTGCCATGCCGGCCTGACGACGGCCGAGAAGCGGGCAATTCTGGCATCCTGGGCGTCCGACGCATCGGCGATAGCATCATGCCCGTCGCTCCGCTCGCCCGCCGGACTGAAGAAGCCCGTATCGATCGACGAAATCCTCGAGGCCCTGTGCGAACTCGACGGCGGCCCCCGGAATCCTCCGGGTGGAAAGCCTTGTCGGTTGGGCTCAACCGAACGTACCTTGGCCGCCTGAGCCGGAAGGGGACAAGTGATGATCGAGGGAAATCTTGAACGCCTGCGTGCTCATCGCGCCAATATTCGGCGCTACCGCAGGCTGCTCGCGACGCGGCTGTCGGACCTGGAGCGAGCGTATATCGCACGCCGGATGAGCGAAGAGCAGCATTCCGTGGAGGCTCTTTTGCACGAGACGTTTCCCGATCGCCTCTCGCTGCAGACGGATCGCCGACGAACAATGAACCTGGAGATGGCTCGGCTGCTGCATCCAGCCGAGGCGTTTGCTCATCCGATGGACGTTGTCGATGATTGCGACCTCACCTCGTTCGAGAAACGGGCCATTCTATCGCTTTGGGCCGCGGATGCTTGCGCCGTGAAAGACGATCCAGAATTGAACTGGACAATCGATGGAGCTGTGAGCTTCGACGACATCGTGGATGCCCTGCGCCTTCTGGAGTCCGATTCGGATCGAAGGACCAATGGCTCCAACCGAGAAGGCCGACGTTTTGGCAGCCATGAGGCGGACGATAGTCCCGCCCTGTAGACCGATGCTTTCGTTGCTCTGCCGCGACCCTGACGAGAGCGCGGCAGAGGGGGGAATTTGTTGAGCGCTGCGAGGGGGGAAATGTCTCAAGCTGTTTCTCAGAAATTGCCGTCGCTCGGCACCGGGCTGACGAAGTATTTAACGGAAATTAGACAATTTCCGATCCTCACTCGGGAGGAAGAGACCACCCTTGGTCGGCGATGGCGAAACCACGGCGATCGTGAAGCGGCTTATCGCCTGGTGACAAGCCACCTGCGTCTCGTTGCGAAAATCGCCATGCGATATCGAGGTTATGGGCTACCCATTGCCGATATCATTTCCGAGGGCAATGTCGGCCTGATGCAGGCCGTGCGGCGATTCGATCCGGAGCGGGGCATCCGCCTTTCCACCTATGCCATGTGGTGGATCAAGGCAACGATCCAGGATTTTGTTCTTCGCTCCTGGTCGCTGGTGAAGATCACGGCGGACGCTGCCCAGAAGAAGTTATTCTTCAAACTGAGGCAATCGAAGAGTGCGATCTCCGCCTTGGAGGACGGTGAGCTGAGGCCAGAACAGGTCAAGACGATCGCCGCTCACCTCAAGGTACCCGAACGTGAAGTCGTGAATATGGACCGTCGCCTGCGTGGCGACCTGTCCCTGAATTTACGTCACAAGGATGCCGGCGACGTCGGCGATGCCCTCGAACGGCTGGTTGATCCTTCGCCTACTCATGACGTGACGTTGGCCGAGGACCAGGAACTGGCTCAACGGCGCCAAGCTCTGACAGCAGCCATTGAGAAGCTAAGCCCCCGTGAAAGGCATATCTTCACAGCACGCTATTTGAGTGAAGATCCCCCGAAGCTCGAAGCGCTTGCCTTGGAGTACGAAATATCGCGCGAGCGTGTCCGCCAAATCGAGCAACGGTCATTTGAAAAGGTACAGTCCGCGATGCTGACAGGAGGAGCCTGTCTGAAAAGTCCATACAACATTCGAAGGAACGGTAAACACAGTTTCGGCTCAGGCGCTTGACTGTACGATGCTAACGCCATTCATTCTTTGTCTAATGACCGCGAATAGCATGGCCGCGGCAGGAGCCATTTGCGCGGCACGACATATCTTGCTGCTCTTCGCGCATGGGACCGATAACGACCGTGCCATTCCGCAGATCGAGCAGCCAGGCAAGAGCGGGGCGGGGCGACGCCTCCGATGTCCGAGATGCGCTTAGTTCGGTCATGCCGCAAGCAGGTGAGGATCGTGGTCCTGTGGCTGATGTGTTCGGCAACGTTTACATCAAGTGTATCGAGTTCATGGCGGGCCGAGCGGCAGAGCGCATGCTGCTGGATGGCGAGCCTGCGCTGCCGGTGGATGATCTTCGACAGGCTCGCGAACTGGCTATGCTAATCTGTAGGAGCGAAGAGGCGATTGAGAGCTTCATTGAGCGCTGCGATTTGGCGGCCCGCGATTTGCTGATGCCTTACGGCGAGTCGTGATGGCGCTGTCTGTGGTTCTGCGCATCAAGCGAACGCTGGATGGCGCGGAGATCGATCAGATCATTCGGAATGTGGAGGCGCGGAAGGCGTTGGCGGTTGAGCATCGGCGTCGGGCCGATTGGCGCAAGAGCGAGTTGGCGGCCAAACGCTTTCGAGCCGCATGTGTGTCGTAGCCTTGCCGGAAAGTGCACCACTAGATCAAGTGCGTAATCGGAACGCCCTCATTGGCGCGCCGATGTCGGCTCTTGGTGCTCGCGTCGCCAGAGACGCTCAGCCCGTCAGGCCGGTCAACGTGACGCGCTGCGGCAAAAACATGCTTGCTGCAGCGCGTCACAATTCGGAAGTATCGGTATGCACTCAATTTCCGGTGCTCCCTGCGTGTGCAGGAACGCACTTCATAGGTTTGCATTGATCTGTTGTTATTTAGATTGTTGAGTGAGGCCGATCATGCGTCCGCTTTCTGGAATGATCGCGATTGCAACAGTCCCGACGTTGATCGCAATTCAGGCTACCCCTGCTGTCGCGCAGTCCTTCGACGACAGGTGGTCTGTCATTCCAAAGGCTCATGC
>NZ_JAGKJL010000201.1:0-740 GCF_020329495.1 Bradyrhizobium australafricanum
GAAGCGCTCATTCAGGATGTTCCAGTCGATCAGCGCTGCCAACCGCACCAGCGGATGACCCATGTCGATGATCTGATCAAGCGCCGGAAGCAACAGGTCTTTCTGGCGATCATCCCGCGGCTTGCTCATCGCATTCCCCAATGTCGACGACGCCGTCAGGGAATCACGAATCACCCAAAAGCAAAACCTAAAACGCAAGAAAGCGAGGTCCAATACCCCGCTTTCCTGCGAAATCGAATACTACATCAAGACCAATTCTGCTTATTTCTCAGGTCAATCCGCATTCTTCACGGACGACGTCCTAAGAGCCTGCAGAGCACGTCGGCACGACTATCTTCGACCCTCGCGTCAAAGCTTCCCAAGTGGAAAGGTTGCGATCAACAACAAAAGCTACTGTACCTCAAGGATCATTTCGACTTCGACCGGGGCATGGCGCGGAAGTGCCGCCACGCGCAGTGAGGAGCGAGCATGTCTACCATCGATTCGCCGAACACCTCGACCATTAGGTCGGAATATCCATTGATCACCTTGGCTTAGTCACCGAAGTCATCGGCCGAGTTAACCATGCCGACCACTTTAACAACGCGTTTCACGCGATCGACGCTACCCAGCGCCGCTCGCTCCTTTGCCAGCGTGATCAAGCCTGCTTGCTTGGCAGCCTCATGGCCTTATTCGTCGATCAGATCCCGTCCGAGCTTACCCTTCGGCTCGCTCGAGACTGCCCGCCATGAACAGGAGAT
>NZ_JAGKJL010000202.1:0-732 GCF_020329495.1 Bradyrhizobium australafricanum
CTCATCACCTATTTCACCGTCGGCCCGAAGGAAGCGCGCGCCTGGACCATCGACCGCGGCACCAAGGCGCCCGCCGCCGCCGGCGTGATCCATACCGATTTCGAGAAGGGGTTCATCCGCGCCGAGACCATCGCCTACGCCGATTACATCGCCGGCAACGGCGAGGCCGGCGCGCGCGATGCCGGCAAACTGCGGCTTGAAGGCAAGGAGTACGTCGTCGCCGACGGCGACGTCATGCATTTCCGCTTCAATACCTGAGCATCGATTTCGAGAGAGCTTTCTCCCCACGTCGTCCCGGCGAAGGCCGGGACCCATAACCACCGGCCGTGGCTATGAAGCACACTGGGGCCCCAGTTCGCACAAACAACAACTCCCTATGGTAATGGGTCCCGGCCTTCGCCGGGACGACGCTGAATGTGCGGGTGGTGCTCTTTCCCACGTCGTCCCGGGCAAGCGAAGCGCGACCCGGGACCATAACCACAGGGTTGCGTTGTTGAAGCGAACTGTGGCCCCAGCTCGCTCCATCTCCACGTCCTGTGGTTATGGGTCCCTGCTTTCGCACTAGCGTATATACATATCCTCCGCAGTCTTTCCGGAGTCTTCTCAAAGAGTTGGCCGAAAACCGCAGAGAACTTACTCATCTGCACTAGGGTTGCGCCCGCCGATTTCGGCTCTCGCCTAGTAGCTAACCCCTTGATGATGAGTCGGTTTTCTAGCCTCGAAGAGATGTGT
>NZ_JAGKJL010000203.1:0-712 GCF_020329495.1 Bradyrhizobium australafricanum
CGGATCATCTGCTCGACGAGATCGATGCCGGTGATCAATTCGGTGACGGGATGCTCGACCTGCAGGCGGGTGTTCATCTCCAGGAAGTAGAAGCTCTTGTCCTGGCCTGCGACGAATTCCACGGTGCCGGCCGAATCGTAGTTCACCGCCTTCGCCAGCGCGACGGCCTGCTCGCCCATCTTGCGGCGGGTGGTCTCGTCGAGCAGCGGCGACGGCGCCTCCTCGATGACCTTCTGGTTGCGGCGCTGGATCGAGCACTCGCGCTCGCCGAGATAGATCACATTGCCATGCTTGTCACCGAGCACCTGGATCTCGATGTGCCGCGGATCGACGATGAATTTCTCGATGAAGACGCGGTCGTCGCCGAACGACGATTTCGCCTCGGCCTTGGCGAGGTTGAAGCCTTCGGCGACCTCCGCCTTCGAATGCGCGATGCGCATGCCCTTGCCGCCGCCGCCGGCGGAGGCCTTGATCATCACGGGGTAGCCGATCTCGTCGGCGATCTGGACGGCGTGCTTGTCGTCCTCGATGACGCCGAGATGACCCGGCACGGTCGAGACTTTCGCCTTCGCCGCGGCCTTCTTGGATTCGATCTTGTCGCCCATCGCGGCGATGGCGCCGGGGTTCGGACCGATGAAGACGATGCCGGCGGCTTCCAGCGCGCGCGGAAACGCCTCGCGCTCGGACAGGAAGCCGTAGCCGGGATGCACCG
>NZ_JAGKJL010000204.1:0-701 GCF_020329495.1 Bradyrhizobium australafricanum
CTGCGTGTTTCGGCAATTTCCGGACAGCAATTTCGCTAATTCGCGGACAGCGATTTCAGTAATTCCGGGACAGGGATTCCGCTAAATCGCGGACAGTTGCGGGAGGTTGGTTTTCGGGAGCGCCGTTCAGGCAATGTTCTCTCTCAAGCTGAGTTTGAGAGGGGCAATGCCGAGACGGAAGCAAGCGAAACGAACCACTGTGAAGGACCTACGATCGATCCTGAGGCTGACGTACGAGCAGGACCTGTCGGTTCGGGAGATCTCGGAACGGCTGCAGATCAGCAAGAGTTCGGTTGCCACCTACCTGCTGCGAGCGCGTGAAGCGGGTTTGAGCTGGCCGCTGCCGCCGATTTACGAGAGCGAGGCGGCCTTGCAGCGAGCCTTGTTCCGGCGGGTCGGGCGCCCCCCGCAGGACTTGAGCGAGCCTGAGTGGCCACGGGTGGCGCAGGAGCTCAAGCGCAAGGGCGTGACGCTGACGCTGCTGTGGCAGGAATACCGGACGGCGCATCCCGACGGCTATGGTTACACGTGGTTCTGCGAGAAGTTTGACGCCTATCGGCGCCGGGCGAACCCGACCTTCCGTCATCGCCACGCGGCGGGTGCAGTGATGCAGACCGACTATGCCGGTCCGACGGTGGAGGTGATCGATCCGCAAACCGGCGAGATCCGTCAGGCGCAGATATTTGTCGCGGTGCTCGGGG
>NZ_JAGKJL010000205.1:0-699 GCF_020329495.1 Bradyrhizobium australafricanum
TCCGGCCTGTTGGGTGCGATCGAATGGATCGCTGGCCAAGATGGTTTGCGCGATGCGAGTTCCAAACAACCACGCGGCCTGTTGGCGGCCGATGGGTCCTGCGGACTGTCTCGCATCGTTGCTCGATCGATCGCTCCATCTGCTCTTGCAGCTCCGGTCGGCCGGCGAGCGAGCCCGCCGGCTAATCGATTAGGCGGCGGCTGTCATGGGATTCATCCGTGCCGCCTCGTAACTCTCGCCCGTTGCCATCAGCTTCCAGGCGATACGGGCCACTTTGTTGGCGAGCGCCACGGCCGCAGGCTTCGGCGGCTTGCGCTTGATCAGGGCCAGCAGCCAGCGCGAGTGATGACCGCGTCCCCGCCTGGCCTGCTGGATCACCGCTGTGGCCCCGACCACCAGCAGACGGCGCAAGTCCTCATCGCCAGCCCGCGTGATCTTGCCAAGTCTGGTCTTGCCAGCGGTGGAGTGGTCCTTGGGTGTCAATCCCAGCCAGGCCGCAAAATGACGACCAGAACGGAACGTGCGCGGATCAGGTGTCTTCATCACCAGCGCGGTTGCAACGATCGGACCGACCGAGGGGATCTGAGCCAAGCGCCGGCCCGTGGCATCGGCGCGGTGCCAGGCCATCAGCTTGGCCTCAACCGCCTCCAACTCACCCTCGAGCCTGACGCGCTCCCGGCCCAGCACCACAAACAGCTC
>NZ_JAGKJL010000206.1:0-699 GCF_020329495.1 Bradyrhizobium australafricanum
TCTATATCGTTTCGACCGGCTGCCAGTGGCGGGCGTTGCCGCAGGAGTTCCCGCCCTATTCGACGGTGCAGGGCTATTTTTATAGATGGCGGGATACAGGCCGGTGGCAGAGGATTGTCAGCGTGCTTGTCCGACGGGCGCGAAAAAAGCTTGGACGGACACCGAAGCCGACGGCAGCCGTGATCGACAGTCAAAGTGCGCCGACCACCCAAGCTGGCGGACCGCGCGGCTACGATGCAGGCAAGCGCATCTACGGCCGCAAGCGGCATATCGTGACGGATACCAATGGCCTCCTCCTTGGGGTTCATGTTCATCCGGCCAACGTTCAGGACTGCCATGGCGCCGTACCGCTGCTGAAGAACGTGCGGATGAACTTCCCCCGGCTGCGCCACGTCTTTGCCGACCGGATCTACCGCGGAAATCAACTCCTCGACGCGCTCTCAGACTGCGGTCCATGGACTGTCGAGATCGTCGAGCGGCCTCAAGGCGTCAAAGGCTTCCAGCTTCTGCCGAGGCGGTGGGTGGTTGAACGCACATTCGCTTGGTTCGGCAGATGCCGCCGCCTCGCCAAGGACTTCGAGGCGACGGTGGCAACCGAAGCTGCCTGGCTGCTGATTGCACACATCAGGCTCCTGACCCGCAGACTCGCGGCTGCAGCTAAGGTTGGGTGATTTATGAGTCAGACTCTCAGGATGACGG
>NZ_JAGKJL010000207.1:0-696 GCF_020329495.1 Bradyrhizobium australafricanum
GTGTTTGGTCCCGTATGATTGGCGAGGGCCCGCATTGGGGCCTGGTAGCGGAGGCATTTGAGCCTGGTTCGATTGTAGTCGTGGACGAATTTGGCGATGAAGGTGTCTCGATCGGCGTGATCGATGAAGGTCCGCCGGGCGCTGCCACGCTTTGTTTCGCGGCCAATGGCTTCGGCGATGCGCCGGTTGAAACGTTCGACGAGTCCGTTGGTCTGCGGATGGTAGGGCTTGGTCAGGCGATGCTGGATGCCGCACTGTCGGCAGAGTTGATCAAAGGGGTGGTCGCCGGAAGGCTTCCCGGGCGGCTTGTTCTTCTTGTCGACGGCGAAGCGGTCGGTGAACTCGGCACCGTTGTCGGTGAGGATAGTGTGAACCTGGTGCGGAAAATCAGCCAGGAAGCGCTTAAGGAAACCGGTCGCGGTCGCTCCGTCCCGCTTGGAATGGACCTCGACAAAGACGTAGCGGGTGGCTCGGTCGATGGCGACAAAGGCATAGCTGGTGCGGCGCTGCAGTGCCGGCAGATACTTCACGTCGATATGGATGAAGCCGATACTGGCATTCTCGAAGACGCCGGCTTTGGGCTTGTCAGGCTTGGCAAGCCGGCTGATGCCATTGCGCTGCAGGCAGCGGTGAATAGCACTACGGGACAGCTTGGCGTTGATGCATCGCCGCATCACCTCAACGATGTCGTCCAGC
>NZ_JAGKJL010000208.1:0-677 GCF_020329495.1 Bradyrhizobium australafricanum
CCGCAACAGTGGCGAAGAATTGCCGGCTGAATTTGTCTTCACCGCAGAAGAGATCGAGACGCTCAGGGCCATCAACAAAACCATGAAAGGTCGCACCGAGCTTCAGAAAAACCACCATCGCCCCAACACTCTTGCTTGGGCGGCATGGATCATCGCAAAACTCGGCGGATGGACCGGCTACGCCTCCCACCGTCCACCTGGACCAATCACCTTCCACACCGGAATGGCCCGCTTCCAAATCCTCGCAAATGGCCCGACAAACGTGTAGATGCACTAGTGCGAACGCAGGGACCCATAATCACCAATGCTGATCATTGCGCGACGCTGAAACGACGAGTCCCGTTCACAACACAAGCTGCGGCGCATGGTCCCTGCTTTCGCACTAGGACCGATCGACATTCATTGCATCCAGATCATTGCGGCAGCGAGATGGATGAAGCCGGTAAAGTTGTCAGATCGCCTGTCATAACGGGTTGCCAAGCGTCGGAAGTGTTTGAGCTGGCAAAAGCAGCGCTCGATGCGGTTGCGCTGTTTGTATGCGTCGGCGTCGTGCGGAATGATGATCCTGCGGGTGCGGTTTGACGGGATCACCGCCGTTGCGCCGATTTCCGCGATGATCGCACGCAGGGCGTTGCTGTCATAGGCCTTGTCGGCGAGCACGGCATCGCCGCTCTGGC
>NZ_JAGKJL010000209.1:0-669 GCF_020329495.1 Bradyrhizobium australafricanum
AACACGCGTGTGATCCTGGAAGATCTCGACGGCTCGATAGGTGAGCCGGACGTCCACCCGACGGCCGATCAGCCGGTGCGGCACCGAGTAAAAGGTCTTGTCGACTTCGACGTGATAATCGGGGTGGACCTTCGCCGTTTTCCACTCGGCGTATTCGAACGGCTCGCCCGGCAGCGGCGTCAACGCAGCGCGCTCGATCTCCTCGAACAGCTGCCGGCGGGATTTGCCGATATGGCGCATCGGCCGATGGTTCAACTCCTCCAGCAGACCGCCGATCGCAGTATTGAGATCGGTCAGGTTGAAGAACCGCCGATGGCGCAGCCGTGCCAGAATCCAGCGCTCAACAATCAGCACCGCGCCTTCAACCTTGCCCTTGGCAAAAGTTGTCGACTGCAGGTCATGCGGGTACGACCCGGCAGGAGGTGCGGATCACGCATCCTTTTCATCCGCTTTGCGGCCGCAAGTTCGAACTGATCTGCCGGCGCCGTCATTGGGGCGAAGACCGGGTGGTCTATGAGGGCCAGAACGGTCGACTTTGCACGATCGCGAGCGCCTGGACCGATATCGAGCCACCCGATGAGTTCCGGCTGATCGCTGCGGGTAGAGCAGCCTTTTGCGTGGTTGACCTGTTGGCGCTTTGTGACGCGCTGGACCGGCTCGCCGAGAGCA
>NZ_JAGKJL010000210.1:0-662 GCF_020329495.1 Bradyrhizobium australafricanum
TGTTAGGGAGCGCCTCGTGTCATGGAACTGAGCTTGCACGCGAACGCCACGACGACGCCGAAGACACGTGCCTACATCCAGCGCAGCCGGAAGTCGGTCGCTCAGTTGGCGGCCGAATTGGGGGTCAGCGAGACCACGATTTATCGCTGGCGCAGCCGCACGACGGTCGAAGACCGCTCGCACCGGCCGAAGAACCTCACGACCAGCCTCTCCGCGGTTGAAGAAAGGGCCGTTTGTGAACTGCGGACGTCGCTGCAGTTGCCGCTGGATGACATCGTTGAGGTGATGCGGCGATGCATCAACGCCAAGCTGTCCCGTAGTGCTATTCACCGCTGCCTGCAGCGCAATGGCATCAGCCGGCTTGCCAAGCCTGACAAGCCCAAAGCCGGCGTCTTCGAGAATGCCAGTATCGGCTTCATCCATATCGACGTGAAGTATCTGCCGGCACTGCAGCGCCGCACCAGCTATGCCTTTGTCGCCATCGACCGAGCCACCCGCTACGTCTTTGTCGAGGTCCATTCCAGGCGGGACGGAGCGACCGCGACCGGTTTCCTTAAGCGCTTCCTGGCTGATTTTCCGCACCAGGTTCACACTATCCTCACCGACAACGGTGCCGAGTTCACCGACCGCTTCGCCGTCGACAAGAAGAACAAGCCGCCCGG
>NZ_JAGKJL010000022.1:0-136010 GCF_020329495.1 Bradyrhizobium australafricanum
GCCGCGCGGCCACCACGCGGTTCGTCTCTTGAAAGGCGCCGAATGCAGGCGCCGGGACGATCGGAGAGTGCGCCGAGGGGATGCCGGGAGCGGTAGCCGAACGGCCCGCGCCGGATGGCTGGCGGTCGTCGTGGTCCTCGCGCGTCATACCGGGGAGCTCGAGATCAACGTCGTCGGGACGGTCGATCGCAGTATCCGCAACGTAATGGCGCGTGTCGGCCGTAGCGGCGTCCAATCGCTCCGCTTCCTGTCGATCGGGTCCTTGTTCGATGCGGGCGGTTTCAAGCGAGCGCCACAGCGAGAGTCCCGAATCGGTGATCTGCAGGCCCGCGTCGTTGATCGATGCCCATCCCGATTGGAAGACGTCGGCGTCGCCAAGCTCGGACGGCCGCTTCGGCTGCGTGGCTTCATCGCCGGCCGCGATCATACGCTTGACCTCCCGGCTGACCTCGTCGATCGCGATCCGCTGCCCGGGCCTTGCGGCCAGCACACTCAGGATCGCCAGATTGAACCTCATGCGGCGCCTCGCGATGCCCCATCAACCGGCCGTGCCGCCGTTCCGCTCCCGTGCAGGCGACGTGCGAGCCTCAGCGGGGTCGAAGCGGATCAATCATGCCGGCACGGACGTCGGTCAGTCAGGGAGTCAAGCAAGTGTACCGGCTCGCCAAGGGGCAAACAATCCGGCACGAGACCTACGACAGATGGATAAGTCGGCCCGCAAACGACACGCGTCGGGATCGCCTTCGCTGCGCGCCTCAGAGAAACTCGCGAAGCCTGGAGAGCTCGATCACATGCTCGGGTGACAGCACGTCGGGGACGAGGGGAGGCTGCGACTTGGTCCGGATCTCGTAAAGATGTCGCGTCTTCTCGGGCTTGCCCATGAAATCCCGAATGCATTGGTCGAGCGTTCCGTTGACGACCATATAGGGCGCGCGATCCTCTCGCCTGGAGTTGTTGAGAGAAGGCCATTTGTAAAGGTGGGCCGCAGCTTGGAAGTCCACCTGATGGGATTGGTCGGTCATTGCAAAATATCTACCCGAAAAAGCCCTGCGCGGCAAAGTCAGCCGGCTGATGAGTGAGCTGGTGCGGCAATACGCGCAAGCTGCGTGCGGTGGTGCATCGCAGAGGCCGCCGTCATGCATCTCGAACGATCCGCCGACGTGCCTCGCGTTCATGCCTCGCAGCAGATCGGGGGCGAACGGGCGAAGCCGGCTGAAGGCAGCGCCGGCAGATGCCCTCGCGCGGCAAGCGCGCAGCGTGGCAACGCGCGTTGACGATCTGGCGTCGTTCGCGGCGCCAGCGGCCGCGATGACATGCTGGATTGACTCGACTTCAGAATGTTCCTATTTTGTTCTATTGTCAATTTCCACGTCCGGAGACGGGCGGCTTCGGTCAGGTCAGGGATGAACGGGTCGAGATGGCAGCCGCAGCCACCATCCTTCATGCGGACCTCGATGCATTCTACGCATCGGTCGAGCAGTTGCTCGAGCCGTCGCTGCGCGGCAAGCCGATCGCCGTCGGGGGTGGGGTTGTGCTGGCGGCGTCCTATGAGGCCAAGGCCTTCGGGGTGCATGGCGGCATGTCGGGGCGGGAAGCGCGCCAACTGTGCCCGCAGCTCGTTTTCGTCGGCGGCCATTTCAGCGATTACCAGCGGTTGGGTGACTCGGCCATCAAGGTGATCGGCGACTTCACGCCGCTGGTCGAGCGAATTTCGATCGACGAGGCGTTTGCGGATGTTGCCGGCTGCACTCACCTGTTCGGAACGCCTGCCGAAATCGCCGCGTCGATCCGGTGGCGCGTGGGCAGCGAGCTCGGCCTTCCGATCTCGGTCGGCGTCGCCCGCACCAAGCATCTGGCGAAGATCGCCTCGCAGGTCGCAAAGCCCGATGGACTTGTCGTCGTTGATCCCGACGCCGAGCTGAGCTTCCTTCACGAATTGCCGGTTGAGTTGATGTGGGGAGTAGGGCCGGTCACGAGGACCCGGTTGGACGCGATCGGCGTAGCGACGATCGGTCAGCTCGCCAAACTGTCGGAACGGTCGCTGACGCATTTGCTCGGTCCGGCAGCGGGCGAGAAACTCGCCGCGCTGGCCTGGAATCGCGATCCGCGACAGCTCAAGCCACACCGGCGCGCGCGATCGGCGGGAGCACAATCGGCACTTGGCCGAAAGCCTGCGATCGTGCAAGTCATTCGGCCCACGCTGCTTCATCTCGCCGACCGCGTCGCCACGCGGCTTCGGGCGAAGTCACGGCCTGGACGAACCGTGACGGTGCGCGTCCGCTTCGCCGACCTGAAGTCGGTGACGCGCTCGATGACGCTCGATGCGCCGGTGTGCACGACCATCGTCCTGGCCCGGCTCGCCGAGAATCTCGTGCGCGCTGCTCTTGCCGACCATCCCGGCGAGAAGATCATCTCGCTGCTAGCGATCTCGGTGTCGCATCTCGAGGAGCATTGGGATCTTGCATTGGAGCTTCCACTCGGACTGGAGGACGAAGCGCTTCGGCCCGGAAGTCCGACAGGGATGGCCCGATGGGCGGCGGACCGTGCGATCGACAGGATCCGCGATCGCTTTGGCTGGGAGGCGATCGGATATGGTTCAGCGGCGCTGGAGGCGGTTCATTCGGTGCCCGACGCGTTTCGCAAGCTTGCCGAGAGAGATCTCTAGCGTTCGCCGGTTCACGTATCTGTCACTGCATTAAGAAAAGGCAATTTGGAATCGCGCGCTTGTGAGTGGCGACCCTGTACGGCCGGCTTATTTTGAGCCCGCGGAGGGACAGCCATGAAGTACAGCGCCGAACTGATCCAGACGATGCGCGAAGCGTTGGATGCGGTCATGGCAAGCGTGCCGGCGGATCAATCCGTGTTCGGTCTCAAGGCCGCTGTTGCAGAATGCATCCTGCGAGCCGCAGCTCACGGCCAGACATCGTTCGACGGGCTCGTGACATCGGCATCCGATCAGCTTCAGTCGATCATCTCGATGCTGACCTAGGCGATCGGGATGTGTGCGGCCATCGCTCACACCTTGCCGCGCGGAGCGCCGATGAGGCAATCGCTCGGGCCGACGGTTCGCTCAGGGCAGCGATACGACCCGTAGATTGTTGGTTGTTCCCGCTTGTCCAAAGGGAATGCCGGCGACCACGACCAGCAGATCGCGGCTTGATGCAAACTGCTCTGCTTGCGCGAATGTAGTTGCGCGCTCGACCATCTCCTCATAGCTCTGAACGTCGTCGGAAAGCACGCTGTGAGCGCCCCAAAGCAGGCACAGGCGGCGGGACACTTCGCGGCTTGGGGTGATGGCGAGGATCGGGCGGCTCGGCCGCTTGCGCGCGACGCGTGCGGCCGTGGTGCCGCTCGAGGTGTAGGCCACAATGGCCGCGGCGTGAACGACGGAGGCGAGATCGGCCGCTGCCGTGGCCACGGCATGCGGTGGCGTCTGCTCTTCGCCGGGCTGGGTCGCCTCGACGATCGAGCGGTACATCTTGTGTTGTTCGGTGCTGCGGATGATGCGGTCCATCATCTCGACCGCCTCGCGCGGATATCGGCCTGTCGCGGACTCCGCCGACAGCATCACGGCGTCTGCGCCGTCATAGATGGCGGTCGCAACGTCGGAGACTTCCGCGCGCGTCGGCGTAGGGGCAGCGACCATCGAGTCCAGCATTTGCGTGGCGACGATCACGGGCTTCACCGCGAGACGGCAGGCCCGCACCAGCTCCTTCTGGCGCCCCGGCACGTCCTCATGCGGGATTTCGACGCCGAGATCTCCCCGCGCAACCATGATGGCGTCGCACAGCTGGATGATATCGTCGATCCGTTCGAGCGCTGCCGGCTTCTCGATCTTGGCCATCAGACCGGCGCGGTCCCCAACGAGGCCTCTCGCTTCGATGATATCCGAGGGCTTCTGCACGAACGACAGGGCAACCCAATCCACGCCAAGTTTCAGGCCGAACTCCAGATCGAGGCGATCCTTCGCGGTCAGCGGTGAAAGATCGAGGACCGTCCCCGGCAGATTGACGCCCTTGTGATTCGAGATCGTGCCACCGACGATCACCTTGGCTTCGATGAAATCGTCACTGAGCCCGGTAACGCGAACGCGGACCCTGCCGTCGTCGATCAGAAGGTCATGGCCGGGGGCAACGGCGGCAAAGATCTCCCGATGCGGGAGGGGAATTGCGGTTCGGTCGCCTTCCGATCCGGACAAGACGAACCGAATGGTCTCTCCGGCCACTGCGGTGATCTTTCCATCGCGCAAGGTGCCGACGCGGATCTTCGGGCCCTGGAGGTCCATCAGGATGCCGATCGGCCGGCCGACGTCCTGTTCCAGCTTTCGGATCGCTGCGTGAATGCGTGCGTGATCGCTCTGTGTTCCGTGACTGAAGTTCAGGCGGAACGTATCGACGCCAGCCAGCAGCAGTGCCTCGAGCATCTCGGGGGAACTGCTTGCTGGACCAACGGTTGCAACGATCTTGGCTCGTCGATGACGACGCATGGATCACCTCGTCGGTGGCTGGCCGGCTGCGATCAGCACGGCACGGATATCATTGACGTTCGTAAGCGTTGGCCCGGTGCGCACGAGGTCTCCAAGGCGGTCGAAGAACGTATAGCTGTCATGGGCAGCCAGATGCGCCCGCGCGTCAAGCAGATTCGCGGCGGCGCGCCGCAGCGTATCCGGACCGATCAAAGCGCCAGCCGCATCTTCCGTTCCATCAATTCCATCGCTGTCGCCCGCAACGGCCCAGATATCGGATGCGCCGGACAGGGCGACGGCAAGCCCCAGCAGGAATTCGGTGTTGCGGCCGCCGCGTCCCGCCGGACCGCGCCCGATCGTCACCGTCGTCTCGCCCCCGGACAGCAGCACCGCGGGGGCAGGGCCCGGCTGTGCATGCCCCGCGACCGACCGGGCGATGCCCGCCATCACGGTGCCGAGTTCCCGTGCCTCGCCCTCGATCGCGTCGCCGAGGATGATCGGCGTCAGGCCTTCGTCCCGGGCGGCGCTGGCCGCGGCGTCAAGCGCATGGAATGGAGCGGCAAGGATGCGAACGTCGGCATCAATCTCGCCGGGCTTGGGTGTCTCGTCCGCTTGTTCAAGCACAAGCCGCGCCGCTTCCGGCAGGTCGATGGCAAACCGGCCAACGATCTCCAGCGCATCGGCTTTTGTGCTGCTGTCCGGCAGCGAGGGACCGGAGGCAATCGCCGCGGGATCGTCGCCGGGAATGTCTGAGATCACAAGGGTCGTGACGCGGGCGGGACGGGCGGCCAGCGCCAGCCGACCGCCCTTGATCGCGGACAGATGTTTGCGGACGACGTTCATCTCGGCAATCGTCGCGCCGCTTGCAAGGAGTGCCCGGTTGACCGCCTGCTTGTCGGCGAGAGTCATCGGAGATGCTGGCAGGGTCATCAGCGCCGAGCCACCGCCGGACATCAGGGCGATGACGAGATCGTCTGCTGAAAGCCCCTCGACGGCGTGCAGCATGCGAAGGGCCGCGGCCTTGCTCGTGTCATCCGGCACAGGGTGAGACGCTTCGAGCACTTCGATACGGCCGGCTGGAACCGAATGGCCGTGGCGCGTGACGACGACACCTGAAAGCTCGACGTCAGGCCATGCCGCGTCGAGGCCCGCCGCCATTGCCGCCAACGCCTTCCCCGCGCCGACGACGATGCATCTGCCCTTCGGCTTTGCCGGCAGGGCGTCGGCAATCGTGATCCTCGGATCGGCGCTCGCGATGGCGGCGTCGAAGATTCGCCGCAGGGCGGACCGAGCCCGCACATCCGTCCATCTGTCGTTCAATCGCTTGCGCTCCGGCCGATAGGTCTCTTGTTATGGTGCCTTCTCGAGACGGTCGTAAGACACGGGTGCCTCAAGTCGACCGCCTTCACCGGGAAAGACCTTTGCGCGAGCGATTGCGGCACTTGCCGTCGCTTCACTGCCGAGAATGAACGCGCGCCGCATCGGCTTGATCAGGAACAACGCGGTGAGGGCAGCGGTCGCATTGAGTGCAACCGCGACGATGAACACGGCCTGCCAGCCGAGCTGGGAAGAGATGATGCTCGCAAGCGGCACGAGCAGCGCCGCCGTGCCCTTCGCCGTGTAGAGCATGCCGTTGTTGGTGGTTGCATATTTGGCGCCGAACGTGTCGCCCGATGTCGCGGGAAACAGGCTGTAGATTTCGCCGAAGACGCCGAAATAGATCGCCGTGGCCAGCACGAAGACAACCGGGATGTGACCGTAGGTGGACAGCGTCAGCAACATCAGCGCCGCTGTCGCGAACGCGATGAACATCGTGTGCTCGCGCCCGATATTGTCGGAGACCCAGCCAAAGAGCGGACGGCCGAAACCGTCGAAGACGCGATCGAGCGAGATGGCAAACGTCAGTGCCGCCATCTGGAAGCCCGCCAGGGTGACCGGCGTGTCCGCGATCTTGAAGTCATGGGCGATCGGCCCGATTTGCGCGGCGGTCATCAAGCCGCCGGAAGCCACCATGACGAACACCACGTACATGACCCAGAAGACCGGGGTGCGCAACACCTGGGGCGGAGTGTAGTCGATCGCACTCTGCGGCAGATTGAGACGCTTTTTCCTGGGTGCTTCGACGCCATGCGGTGGCCGGACGAACCAGGCCAGCAGGATGACGATGAGGCCTTGTCCGATCCCGAAGGTCAGGAAGGTGCTCTGGTAGCCGCTGGCGGCAATCATGTTGGCAATCGGTACGACGGTGAGGGCCGCACCGGCGCCAAACCCGGCGGCGGTTGCTCCTGCGGCCAGGCCGCGCCGGTCCGGAAACCATTTCAGGGCATTGCCGACGCAAGTGCCGTAGACGGCGCCGGCACCGATGCCCGCGACGACAGCTGCCGCATAAAGCGTGACGAGAGAGGAGGCGTATGAGTTCATGACCCAGGCCAACCCGATCATCAGGCCGCCGAACATGATGACGATGCGGGGGCCGTATTTGTCCACGAACCAGGCCTCCACCGGCACAAGCCATGTCTCCGTCATCACGAAAATCGTGAAGGCGAGCTGGATGGCCGGACGGCCCCAGTGAAACTTCGCGTCGATCGGATCAACGAACAGCGTCCAGCCATATTGCAGGTTGGCGATCATCGCCATGCAGACGATGCCGATCGCCAGTTGCAGCCAGCGGAAGCCGCCGGGCGATGATGCCGGGTTGGTGGAGATCATGTACGCTCCTAAGGCAGATAATCGTCGTTTGGGCCGGCTGCGTCGGGTTGTCGTCCCGCCGCAGCCTACTGACGGAATTCGTTGGTCAACTCGCCGATTCCGTCGATCGCGACGGTGACCGTGTTGACGGGCTCCTTCATCACCCCGACGCCAATCGATGTCCCGCAGCAGATTAGGTCCCCCGGCAACAGCGTCATGTCGTGCGAGATCTTGCTGACCAGCGTCTGTGCGCTGAAGATCATGTCCGCGATCGGGTAGTTCTGGCGCTCGACGCCGTTCAGAATGGTGCGCACCACGAGGCGTGCGGGGTCGAGGCCTGACGCAATCACGGGGCCGAACGGGCCGTATCCATCGAAGCCCTTGGCCCGCGCCCATTGCGGGAAGGTCGGGTCGCGATTGAGGATGTCCGCGGCGGTGACGTCGTTGGTGCAGGTGTAGCCGAAGATGAAGGCGTCGGCCTGCTCGGGCGCGACCGCCGTGCAGCTCTTGCCGATGACGATGCCGAGTTCACCTTCGTAGGTCGTCTTGCCATCATAGCCCAAGGGACGCCTGATGACGGCACCAGGCGCGGTGACGCTGGTCGGCGCCTTCAACAGGTACAGCGGTTCGGCAGGCTCAGGTGATTTCAGCTTCTCCGCAAGCGCGTGAAAATTGTTCCAGAGCGCGATGACCTTGCTCGGTTGCGTCGGGGCGAGCAGCTCGACGTTGTCCAGCGCCAGCGTTTGTCCAGTCGTTCGCATGTCGCCGAACATGTCTCCGTCGTGCACCGCGATGCCCGACAGGGTGAGTTGCCCGAAGCCGATTTCGGCATGGTGGCGGAAGCGGACCCAGCGCGTAACATTGGCCATCGGGATCACGCCACCGCCAGCGTTTCTGCTGCTGCGGCGCCGGCCGCCCCGTCATAGAGGCCGGCCAGCCTGGTGCGCTGCGCGACCAGGGCCAGCACCGCATCGAGGGCGGGCGTCGCGATATCAGTCATCCGGCCCATCTCCTGCACCACGGTGATCAACGGATCGATCTCGACCGGACGTCCGCGCTCGAGATCCTGCAGCATCGAGGTCTTGTGCGCACCGACCTTGCGCGCACCTTCGATGCGGCGTTCGACATCGACCCGAAACTTGACGCCGAGGCTTTCCGCGATCGCCTGGGCCTCCAGCATGATCGCCCGGGACAGCGCGCGCGTGCCCGGATTGCTGCAGATCACGTCGAGCGTCGCGTGGGTGAGGGCGCTGATCGGGTTGAAACAGACGTTGCCCCACAGCTTGAGCCAGATCTCGTCACGGATACGGTCGAGGACCGGCGCTTTCATGCCCGCGGCCACGAACAGCTCGGAAAGTTTCTGGACGTCGGATGTGATCTCGCCGGAGGGCTCGCCCAGCGGAAAGTTGTTGCCGTAGACATGGCGGATCACGCCGGGCGCCTCGATTTCGGTGGCGGGGTACACCACGCAGCCGATGGCGCGTTCGGGGCCGAGCTCGTTCCACTGCCGACCGCCGGGATCGATGCTCTCGAGCGTCGATCCTTCGTGCCGTCCGCCGTGCTTGTGGAAATACCAATAGGGAATGCCGTTGACGGCCGTGACGATGCGCGTGCGCTGACCCAGCAGGGGCTGCATGGGTTCGATGACGCCGGTGATCGAATGCGCCTTGAGGCAAATGATGACGTAATCCTGCTCGCCGAGTTCGGCGGGGTTATCGGTGCAGCGAGGATGCACGACGCGCTCCTCGTCGCCGATCAGGAGCTTCAGGCCGTTCTGCCGCATTGCGGCGAGATGCGCACCCCGCGCGACCAGGCTGACGTCGGCACCAGCGCGCATCAATTCGACACCGAGATAGCCGCCGATCGCGCCGGCGCCGTAGATGCAGATTCTCATTCGATCCTCGCAAGCAGAGTGGGGACACAGCAGGAGCCGCAGCGGCTCGAACCGAGTAGCGTGGCAATGGCCTTAGGAAAGTCCGTCAGGCCGCGCAGACGGCTTCCTCGTAAGCAAGGGTGATGTCCCGCATGCTCACGACGCTGACGAGCCGGCCGTTGTCGATGACGGGGACATGGCGGATCCCATGACGGGCCATGAGGCGCTCGACATCCGTGAGCGCATCTTGCGAATTGCAGGATAGCAGCGGCCGCGGCGAGATAAACTGCGCGACTTTCATGGCAAGTCCATTGGTGCCGCGCTCGGCGATCACAGCGACGACGTCGCGCTCGCTGAACATTCCGATCACGGCGGCGTCCTTGCTGCGCGAGGCGTTCCTGACCACGAGGGCGCCGACATTGCTCGCGTACATCAGGTTCGCCGCAATGCTTACGGTTTCGTTCGAGCCGATCGTCACCACGTGCGCATTGTTAGCGCGAAGGATGTCCCCGACGTACATGGCATCGTCCTCCCGGTTGCTGATTAGGTCGCTATGAAATGATCGTGGTATACATTATCCCAGAAGTCAAACAAAAGAATCGAGCCATTTGCGAAGAACAATGACAAAAATACTGACCTATTCGCGAATACTGTCGCCTTGACTCTAAGACTATTTGGTATGCCATATGCCAATTCCGGCGCTCGTTCTTGGCGAGCAATTTCGTTCTGAACCGCAACCGGTTAGGGGCAAGTCGTGATGAAAAGAGAGCCGATCAGGCGCAAGCCATCCGATCCCGATCTTCGCGCGCAGCCGGAGCAGGACGTACGCGACGGCGGTGTTCAGTCCGTTGATCGCGCCATGCAAATCCTGGAGACACTTGCAGAGGATGATGAAGGCTATCGGCTGACCGATCTGGCGATCCGTACCGGCCTGTCGCCCTCGACCGTTCATCGTCTGCTGACCACGCTCGAGAACCGCAGGTTCGTGCAGTTCGACCGCGAGGAGTCCAAGTGGCACATCGGCGCGCAAAGCTTCGTGGTCGGCTCTACCTTCGTGCGCCGGCGGAATTTTGCCGCGCAGGCGCTGCCTTATCTGCGCAAGCTGCGCGACCAGACCAGGGAAACGGCCAACCTTGCGGTGGTCGATGACGAATCCATCATCGTCGTGTCCCGCATCGAAAGCCGCGAGATCATGCGCTCGCTGACCAAGGTGGGCGGGCGCGTCGCAATGATTGCTTCCGGAGTGGGGAAGGCGGTGCTGGCTACCTATTCCGATGCCGACGTGAATGCGATCATTCGCCGTCAGGGCATGCCGCGGCTGACGGAAAAATCGATCGTGCGGCCCGGCGAGTTGTTCAAGGAATTGGAGAGCGTGCGGCGTCAGGGTTATGCGGTGGATGATGAAGAGGCGCGCCTCGGCCTGCGCTGCGTAGCTGCGGTCGTCTTCAACGACTGCAACGAGCCATATGCCGCGATCTCGGTATCGGGCATGGCGGACAGGCTGACGAACGAACGCTTGCCGGAGATCGGTACGATCGTGCACCGGATCGCAGCCGAACTCACGGCCGAACTTCGCGGGAACCGCACGCAGCAAGCGCAGGCGTAAGGCGGGCCGCAATTCCGTCCGCAACAATTTCCATTTCTACGCTGACGCTAATCGTTTGAAGACGCGCAAGAAATCGCGACCGTTGCCACAGCGCGGAAATTCCAATCGATTGCGTTGAGATCGATGGTCGCGGGCCTGATGATCCTGCTCAGGCCAACTCATAGCGAAGCGGGATCATCACATGAAGATGCGAGCAGTCGATGCAGCGGTGCGCATTCTCCAACGCGAAGGGATCACGTGCGCATTCGGCGTTCCCGGCGCGGCGATCAATCCGCTCTACTCCGCACTGAAGCGCAACGGCTCGATCAGTCATATCCTGGCGCGGCACGTCGAAGGCGCCTCGCATATGGCGGAAGGCTACACCAGGGCGAAGGCGGGCAATATCGGCGTCTGCATCGGCACATCGGGTCCCGCCGGCACCGATATGATCACCGGCCTCTATTCGGCGATCGCTGATTCGATTCCGATCCTCTGCATCACCGGTCAGGCGCCGCGAGCGCGGCTCTACAAGGAGGACTTCCAGGCCGTCGACATCGAGGCGATCGCAAAGCCGGTGACGAAATGGGCCGTCACCGTGCGCGAGCCGGCGCTGGTGCCGCGCGTGTTCAGCCAGGCTTTCCATGTCATGCGGTCGGGGCGGCCGGGACCGGTGCTGATCGACCTTCCGCTCGACGTGCAACTGGCCGAGATCGAGTTCGACGACGAGACCTATTCACCGCTGCCGGTCTACAAGCCGACGGCGACGCGCAAGCAGATCGAGAAGGCGCTCGAGATGCTGAACGCCGCGGAGCGGCCGCTGATTGTGGCCGGCGGCGGCGTCATCAACGCCGATGCATCCGAGCTGCTGGTCGCCTTCGCCGAAGCGGTCAACGTTCCGGTCGTCCCGACGCTGATGGCATGGGGCGCTATTCCTGACGATCATGCGCTGATGGCAGGCATGGTCGGCTTGCAGACCAGCCATCGCTACGCCAACGCCACGATGCTCGAATCCGATTTCGTGCTTGGCATCGGAAATCGCTGGGCCAACCGGCATACCGGCTCGATCGAGACCTATACGAAGGGCCGCAAATTCGTGCATGTCGACATCGAGCCGACGCAGATCGGACGGGTCTTCAATCCGGACCTCGGTATCGTCTCCGACGCCAAGGCCGCGCTGGAAATGTTCGTGAGCGTCGCCAGGGAGTGGCGGAAGTCCGGGAGGCTGCGCGATCGGCAGGCCTGGCCCGCCGCCTGTCGCGACCGCAAGCGTTCGATGCTGCGCAAGAGCCACTTCGATAACATCCCGATCAAGCCCCAGCGCGTCTACGAGGAAATGAACAAGGCCTTTGGCCGCGACACCTGCTACGTGACCGTGATCGGATTGTCGCAGATCGCTGGGGCCCAGTTCCTCAACGTCTACAATGCGCGCAACTGGATCAACGCCGGGCAGGCCGGTCCTCTCGGCTGGACACTGCCGGCCGCGCTTGGCGTGCGTGCCGCCGATCCCGACCGCGACATCGTCGCGCTGTCGGGTGACTACGACTTCCAGTTCCTGATCGAGGAGCTCGCGGTCGGGGCGCAGTTCAATCTGCCCTACATCCACGTCGTCGTGAACAATTCATATCTCGGCCTGATCCGGCAGGCGCAGCGCGGCTTCGACATGGACTATCACGTCCAGCTCTCGTTCGAGAACATCAACGCGCCCGAGATCGGCGGTTACGGCGTCGACCATGTGGCCGTCGCAGAGGGTTTGGGCTGCAAGGCGATCCGGGTCACCGATCCGAACGACGCGCAGGCGGCGTTCGCGACCGCACGCGAGCTGATGGCGAAGCATCGCGTGCCCGTGGTGGTGGAGTTCATTCTCGAGCGAGTCACCAATATCGCGATGGGAACGGAGATCGACAACATCGTCGAGTTCGAAGAGGTGCTCGATCTTCCGCTCGATGACGTGCCGAGCGCATCACGATCCGGCACGCTGTTGCCGGCCTGACCACATCTTTCATCGCTTCAAGCGGAGATACGACCCGTGCCTCAATTTGCCGCCAATCTCACCATGCTCTTCAACGAGCTGCCGTTCCTCGATCGGTTCGCGGCCGCCAAGGCGGCCGGCTTCAACGCAGTCGAGTATCTTTTTCCTTATGACTTCGAAAAGGGCGCGTTGCGGGAGGAATTGGCGCGCTGTGGGCTGACCCAGGTGCTGCACAATCTTCCAGCCGGCAACTGGGCCGCCGGTGAGCGTGGCATTGCGATCCTGCGCAATCGGGTCGATGAATTTCGCGACGGCGTGGTGCGCGCGATCGACTACGCAAAGGCGCTGGATTGCCGGCAGCTGAACTGCCTGGTCGGCATCGCTCCAGCCGATACGGATAGGGCAGACCTGCAGGAAGTCCTCGTGTCCAACCTGCGCTTTGCCGCAGGCGCGCTCGCCCAGCATGGCATCAAGCTCCTGGTCGAACCGATCAACACGCTCGATGTTCCCGGCTTCTTCCTGAGCCGTACGGAACAGGCGGTGCAGCTCATTTCCGAGGTTGGCTCATCCAATCTGTTCATCCAGTACGACATCTATCACATGCAGATCATGGAAGGTGATATCGCGCGGACCCTGCAGAAGCATCTCGGCCGGATCGCGCATGTCCAGCTCGCCGACAATCCGGGCCGTTATGAACCGGGAACCGGCGAAATCAACTACTCCTATCTATTCAAGCATCTCGACAGCATCGGGTATCGGGGCTGGATCGGGTGCGAATACAAGCCGCGGACGACCACGCTCGAGAGCCTGGGCTGGCACGCCGCACAGACTTTCGTGACCTAGAGCCTGTTCCGTTCCGATTGAATCGGGACGGAGCTCTGGAGTTTTATTTAACGCGGTTTCTTCACGCGAGCCGAGAGTCGCTCGCCGGAAAAACGCCTTCATCCGGCTGACAGGGAGCAACGACAATGAAAGACATCGGATTCATCGGACTTGGCACCATGGGACGTCCGATGGCCGGCCACCTCCTGGCTGCCGGCTATCGCCTGTTCCTGCACGACGTCGTACCTGTTGCGCCCGAGTTGATTGCGGCCGGCGGCATCGCCTGCGAGTCCGCCAAGCAGGTGGCGCAGGAAGCGGACGCCGTGATCATCATGGTACCGGACACTCCGCATGTCGAAGCCGTGCTGTTCGGGCAAGGCGGCGTCGCGGAGGGCATCTCCAAAGGCATGATCGTGACGGATATGAGCTCGATCTCTCCGCTGGCGACGAAGGAGTTTGCACGCTGGATCGATGCGCTCGGGGCCGACTATCTCGACGCGCCGGTCTCCGGCGGCGAAGTTGGCGCAAAGGCGGCCAGCCTGACCATCATGGTTGGCGGGCGGGAGCGGGCGTTCAATGCGATGAAGCCCCTCTTCGAGACGATGGGGAAGAATGTCACGCATGTCGGCGGCAATGGCGACGGCCAGACCACCAAGGTTGCGAACCAGATCATCGTGGCGCTGACCATCGAGGCGGTGAGCGAGGCGTTGCTGTTCGCCTCCAAGGCGGGGGCCGACCCCGCATTGGTGCGCCAGGCGTTGATGGGCGGCTTCGCGTCGTCCCGGATCCTCGAAGTGCACGGCGATCGCATGCTGAAGCGCAATTTCGATCCGGGCTTCCGCATTGAGCTGCATCAGAAGGATCTCAACCTCGCGCTGGAAGGTGCGCGCGCGCTCGGCTTGTCGCTGCCAGGCACTGCCGCAGCCCAGCAGCTGTTCAACGCCTGTACCGCCCTCGGCGGCAAAAGCTGGGACCATTCCGCTATTCTGAGAGCGCTGGAGGTCATGGCAGGCCACGAGGTCGCGGCTGCCTGAGCTCCATGGAAGGGAATGGACGAAAATGTCGTGGGCTTGGTCGGCGCGGGGACGGCAGCGCTTACCCGCCACGGATCAGGCGCCTGGTGCCCAAGTCGGTCGCTCAGCGTTCGGATTGTTTGCTGGGCATTCTCTGATGTTCCTAGGGCCACTGGTGAGGACGAATAAGGTTGTCTGCCCACACCTCGGCAATGTGAGACAGCGCCAGACCCGGCTTGCGCTCGAGCAGAAGTTCGAGCACGCGCGGCGGCGTCAGGGGTAATTCCTGCACCCGCTTTCCTGTCGCGTTGGCAACGGCGCAGGCGACGGTGGCGCCGACATTGAGGATCGGCACCTCGCCGGCGCCCTTGGTGCCGAGCGGCCCCACCGACGGCGCGCCCTCATAGAGGCTGATCTCCACCGGTACGACGTCGAGCGCAAGCGGTACGCGGTAAGTCTCAAAGCCGCTTTGACTGACACGGCCATTGCTGCCGATCGTCACCTCCTCGTGCAGGGCGTAGCCCAGGCCCTGCACGACGCCGCCCTGGATCTGGCCGTGGATTGCGCGTGGATTCAGCGCACGGCCGACGTCCTGGACCACGCGATAGCTTAGCACCTCGACATGCCCGGTCTCCGGATCGACGGCGACCTCGCAGTCGTGGACGGCGAAGACGGGGATGTCGATCGCGTCGATAAAATGACCGGCAACGCAACCGGGCATCGCCGGCACACCGGCGCCGGTGAAGGCGCCGGTGCCGGCGACCGGTCCGCCCTGCGCTTGAGCGCGGGTCGCGACCTCAGCGACGGTGCGGCCGGAGCCCGGCGCACCCGCGATCTCGATCCGACCACCGCGCATGACGAGATCGCCGGGCGCGGCCTCGATCATCTCGGAGGCGATCCTCAAAAGCTTCGTGCGGACCTCCTGTGCCGCCGACAGGCTGGCTGCGCCGAGCGAGACGGTGGTGCGGCCGCCACCGACGCCGACATCGTAACCGGCCGCATCGGTATCGGCGGCGCGGACGATCACTTGCTCGGGCGCGATGCCGAGCGTGCTGGCAACGATCTGCGGCAGGCTCTGCATCATCGAGCCGGATCCGATCTCGACACCCGACGTGACCAGGGTCGCCGTGCCGTCGGCGTTCATGTTCACCGTCGCGGCCGACGGGCCGACGAAGACGAACCAGGTGCCGACGGTGGTCGCACGTCCAAGGAGCTTGCCGTCGGTGCGTGCCGGCAGTGGCGCTGCCGCATCGCGCAACGTATCCATCCGGTCGAGCATCGGGCCGAGCACGTCGCCCTCGAATACCTGGCCGGTGGCGCCGAGATCCTTGTCGCCGAGCACATTGCGACGCCGGAAAGCAAGTGGATCCATTCCGATCCGCGCCGCGATCTCGTCGGTGTGCCGCTCGAGCGCAAAGGTGTTGTAGACGCCGTTGCAGCAGCGGAACGCCCCGTTCGGCGCCGTGTTGGTATAGACCGCGCGCGAGACCATGCGCACGCTGCCAAGCCTGTAGTTTCCGCCGAGCGTGTGCGCTGTCATGGTGGTCAGGAAGATCTGTTCGCCGCCATAGGCGCCGCAGTCCATCAGCACGACCGCCTCGCGGCCTACGATTTCTCCCTCGCGCGTCGCCGCCGAGCGGATGCGGATATCGGCGTTCTCGCGGAACAGGCAGGTCAGCATCTCGTCCTCGCGAGAATTGACGAGGCGAACCGGCCGGCCGCTGGCGCGGGCGAGGAGGGCGGCGAAGGGCTCAACCGCCAGATCGAACTTGAGACCGAAGCCGCCGCCGACCGGCGGCACAGTGACGCGCACTTGCGATTCCGGCACGCCCAACGCGCGCGCGGTTGCATTGCGGATGCTCCAGGGAACCTGCGTCGACGTCTCGATATGGAAGCGGCCGTCCTCGTAGCTTGCGACGACCGCACGCGGCTCGAAGGCCACGTGGTTCTGCCGGCCGACGCGATAGAGACTTTCGACGATCTCGACGTCAGGCCGCGCAAAGGCGGCGTCGACGTCGCCGCGAACGACGGTCGCCTCCCAGGCGACATTGCCCGCGCGCGCGCCGCCTTCGACCAGGACCTCATAGCTGCGCCAGTCCGGATGAACCAGCCGCGCACCTGGTGCCAGCGCATCCGCCATGGTCAATACTGCGGGGAGTTGCTCGATCTCCACGTCGATCGCCGCGAGCGCGGCCTGCGCCTGCGCCAACGTGACGGCTGCGACCGCGGCAAGCGGTTCGCCGTCGTAGCGAATGACATCGCGGGCGAACAGCGGGTGATCGGCGATGCCGATGCCGATCATGCCGGGCGCGTCCGACGCCGTCACGATCGCACGTACCCCCGGCATGCGGGCAGCCCTCGACGTGTCGAGGCGAATGATCCGCCCCGATGGCACGCCGGCGCGCAGCACCGCGGCGTGCAGCATGCCCGGCAGATATCGATCGATGGTGTAGCGCGTGCGGCCACGCAGCTTGTCGGCGGCGTCCCGCCGGCGCAAATCCATCGTCGCGGAAACGTCGGACATGCTTGCGCCTCCCGATTATGCGTTGGCCAAGGCGAGCAGCGTCGCCTCGACGATGCGTTCGTATCCCGTGCAGCGGCAGATGTTCCCGGTCAGTGCCGCCCGGATATCGTCACGGGTGGCGTCAGGCCGGGTCGTCAAGAGATGCGTCAGGCTCACCACCATGCCGGGAAAGCACATGCCGCATTGGACCGCATCGCTGGCCTCGAGGGCCGCCTGGATGCGGTTCAGTTCGCCGTGAGGCGCAAGGCCTTCGACGGTGCGGATCTCGCGGCCATCGGCGAGCGCGGCGGGCAACAGGCACGATGGCGTCGGCTCGCCGTCGACCAGCACCATGCAGGCACCGCAAAAGCCTTCGCGACAGACCGGTTTCGCGCCGGTCAGATGCATCTCCTCACGCAGAATGTCGATCAGCGGCGTGGCGGGGTCGGCCACGGAAGAGAGGCGATCACCGTTCACTGTCAAGTTGAATCCCATGTCGATCCCCACCAGTTCAGGAGCCAAGCGCTGCGATCGCAGCGCGGCGGACGAGACCGGGTAGCACGCTGACCCGATACCAGGCCGGGGTATCGACGCTGTCGCGGCCGACGAACTCGTCCGCCAACGCGGCCGCACTCTGCGCCGCCTCCGCCGCATCGAGCGGGCGTCCGATCAGAGCTGCCTCGAGCCGCTCCCAGCGGCGCGCCACCGGCTCGACTGAACCGACCGCGACGCGTGCCGCCTGGATACGGCCCGCTGCATCGATGCTGACCGACAGGCTGACGATGGCGACCGGGTAGTCACCCGATTTGCGCAGCGGCAGGCGGGCATGGGCGCTTCTGCGCGCCGCCCGCGGCAAGATGATCCGCGTCACCAGATGACCGGGGGCAAGGGACGATCGGATCTTCAGGAAATGCGCCAGGCCGATGCGCTCGCGGCCGTCGCGGGCCGACATTTCAACCTGGGCATCGAGGCAGAGCAGCGCCGGCACGCAATCCGCTGCGGCGAATTCCGACGTCGCAAGGTTGCCGCCGATCGTTGCCATCGCGCGGATCGCAGGATTGGCGGAGCGGCCGGCGGCGTCGACCAGGACCGCGAATTCCGCAAGATCGGCCAGGGCCGCCGCGAGTGCCGCATGCGTAACCGCCGCGCCGATCTCGATTGCATCGCTGCCGATACGAACCGCGGTCAGCTCGGCGATCTTGCCGATCGCGACATAGTGCGGCTTCAACCGCTCGTGGCGGATCGGTGACCGCATGATCCATGTGCCGCCGGCAAAGGCAGCGCCGGCCGCGCCGAATTCGCTCAATGCGTCGAGTGCGGAAGCGAGCGAGGGCGCGACGTAGATCGAGGCAGGTGCGTCGTGCGTCTCGCCCGCGGCGCTCTGCATGGGAGAACCCGTCGTCATTGGCGCCGCTCCAGTCGCAGGCGATCGAGCAGAACGCCGACGATGACGATCGCGCCGAGCACGACCATCTGGACGTATCCGTCGATCCGGGTAAGATTCATGCCGTTTGACAGAATGGTGATGAACAGGGCGCCGAGCACCGCGGTGCCGACCCCGCCGCGCCCGCCCGCCAGGCTTGTTCCACCGACCACGGCGCCGGCAATCGCCTGCAATGAAAGCGCCCCGCCGAGGTTCGGCTCGCCCGATCCGGTCCGCGCCGTCATCATGATCGCGCCGAGCGCCGCAAGCCCGGAGCACAGCACATAAGTCGCGATCAGAGTGCGCTTTACCGGCAGGCCGGCGACCGCCGCTGCGCGCGGGTTGGTGCCGATGAGGTAAAGCGAACGGCCGAACACGGTCCGCGTCAGGGTCCAATGGAGCCCGGCGCCGACCCCGACCGTGATCGCGATGGCCGCCGGAATACCGAAGACGGTGCCGCCGTAGAAGATCTGCGAGAACGGCGCCGGCACGCCTTGCACTGGCCGGCCCGACGAGAGCGTCGTCGCAACCCCGATCGCGATATTGTAGCTGCCGAGCGTTGCGACGAAGGGGTTGACCCCGAGCAGCGCAATAACCACGCCGTTGAAGAGCCCGCACGCGGTGCCGAGCACGAAGCCGGCAGCGAGCCCGGCGAGCAGCACGGCGCCTGTACCATGGCCCGACGCCGTCGCGCCGGCCATCGCCAGCGCGGTGCCGACGCTCACCATCGATACGGTCGGGCCGAGTGCGAGGTCGAAGCCGCGCGTCAGGATCACCACGGTCTGGGCCATCGCGAACAGCGCCAGATAGCTGCTCTGTTGCGCGATGTTGAGCAGGTTGGCCGGCGACAACACGCCGCGGTCGACCGTGGCGAAGCCGAGCAACAGGGCCACCAATGCGACCGGCAGCACTGCGCTCCAGAGCCAGCGACCCGGCGCCAATTTCGGGCGATCCGCGTTCTTGGCGGCGACGGACAATTCGAGGTCAGACACGAGCCTTGCTCCGTCGGCTGAGTTCGTCCAGCGCCACGGCCGCGACCATGATGACGCCGAGAAAGACCGGCTGCAGCCGGGAGTCGACGTGCAGGAGGTTGAGCGCATTGCCCAGGATGGTCAGGAACAGGGCGCTGATGGCGACGATTTCGATGCGCCCGACGCCGCCGCGCAAGCTCACGCCGCCGATCACGGCGGCTGCGATCGATTGCAGCATCATCCGGTCGCCGCCGAAGCTGGCCTGGCCGGAGCCGACCTGCGCGGTCAGCAGGATGCCCGTCAATGCCGCGAGCATGCTCGAGACAACGTAGGTGCCGACGACGTGGCGCTGGATCGATACGCCCGAAACGATGGCCGCATCGACATTGCCGCCGATCGCGTAGACGTAACGGCCGAACAGCGTGCGCCGCTGCGCAAACACCATCACGATGATGATGACCAGCGCGACGTGGACGGCGGTCGGCAGGCCGAGTGCCTGGGCGCGCCCAAAGCCCTTCACGAAGATATCGGGCATGCCGTAAACCGGGATTCCGTTGGTGATCATCAGGCCGACGCCCGCAGTCGCCGACATCGTGCCCAGGGTCACCACAAAGCCGGATACCTTGAGCTTTGCCACGCAGAAGCCGTTGACGAGCCCGACCACGGCCCCGGAGCCGAGTCCGGCCGCCATCCCGCTGGCAATGATGAGGGCGTTGTTGCCGGGAAACGCGGTGGCTGCGGCGGCCATGGTCTTGGCGGTGACGACGCTCGCAAGCGCCACGACGGCGCCGACCGAAAGATCGAAGCCGCCCGCGATGATGACCAGTGCCTGACCGCAGGCGACGATCGCGAGCAGCGACGCGTTGCGCAGGATGTTGAGGATGTTGATGATGCCGTAGAACTGCGGATCGACCGCCGACATGCCGGCGACGAGCAAGACCAGCAGGGCCGGCAGGAACCCGACACGGCCTGCGATCGATCGCAAGCCGATCGCGCCTTGCGCGTTTGCGGTGACCAGCGCGGTGTTCACGCGACCTCCGCGGCGAGATGGTCGCGGAAGAAGCTGGACAGCACGTTCTGCTCGGTCTTCTCGGCGCCCCTCAGCTCGGCGGCGACGCGGCCGTGATGCATGACGTAGAGCCGGTTCGACAGCGCCAGAACCTCCGGCAATTCCGACGACACCACGATCACGGCGGCGCCGGCCTCGACCAGGCGCTTCATGAACTGGTAGACCTCGAGCTTGGCGCCGACGTCGATCCCGACACTCGGCTCGTCGAACAGGAACACGGTCAGCTCACGCGTGAGCGCGCGTGCCAGCATCACTTTTTGACGGTTGCCGCCGGACAGCGCGCCGGCGCTCCGTTCGATGTTCGGCGGCCTCAGCTGCAACCGCTCCATGATGTCCGCGATCGTGGCGCGTTCGGCGGCTTGCCGCAGCACGCCGAAGCGCGCGAACGCGGGCAGGTCGAGTACCGTCATGGATGCGTTCTCGCGGATCGGACGGGACAGCGCGAGCCCTTCAGCAACCCGATTGGCAGGGAAATAGGCGATGCCGCGCTTGAGGCTTTGCCTCGGGGTCGGGAATTCGTAAGGCAGGCCGTCGATCCGGATCACGCCTGATGCCGCGGGCTCGATGCCGTAGACCGCGCGGATCAGCTCCGATTTGCCGCAGCCGACGAGACCGGCGATGCCGGTGATCTCGCCGGCGCGGGCATGGAAATTCACCTCCTGAACGCTGCCGTCCGCGAGCGTCAGGTTTTCGATGTCGACCATCACCTTGTCAGGCCGGTGGCCGATGGCCGGGAACAGCAGGTCGATCCTGCGGCCGGTCATCAGCTCTACCAACTCGCCGTCGGTCGAGCCGGCGGCGTCGAGGGTCTGGATGTGGCGGCCGTCGCGCAGCACCGTCACACGGTCGGCGAGGGCACGGATTTCGCGCATGCGATGCGAGACATAGATCAGCCCGACATTCTGGCTCTTTAGGCGCGCGATCAGCTCGAACAGCCGTCCGGTCTCGCGCTCGGTCAACGAGGCGGTCGGCTCGTCAAGGATCAAAAGGCGGACGCGGCCGAGCAGGGCCTTGGCGATTTCGGCCATCTGCTGGTGCGCGCGGGAAAGGTCGTCGATCCGCTGCGCCGGATCGAGATCGAAGCCGAGCTCGTCGATCAGCGCCCTGGCGCGCTTGCGCATCTCGCGCGAGCGCAGCACGCCGCCATGCGTGACCTCGCGACCAAGGAACAGGTTCTCTTCCACCGTGAGGCTCGGGATAAGCGAGAACTCCTGAAAGACCGGGCTGATGCCGATCGTGCGGGCCCGCTGCGGCGTGAGATGATGGATCTCCTCGTCGCCAAAATGGAACGTGCCCTCGTCCGGCGGAAACGTTCCCGAGACGACATTGATCAGGGTCGATTTGCCGGCACCGTTCTCGCCGAACAGGACATGAAGCTCGCCGGCACGAACGTCGAGGTCGACCCGGTCGAGCGCGCGAACGCCGGTGAAGCGCTTTGATATCCCTCGCAATCGAAGCAGAGGCTCGGCAGGCTTCGGGTCAATCTCGACATCCATCCGCGTCTCCGTTGGGCCGTGAGCAAGACGGGTGGGAGCACGTGCTCCCACCCGGCACCATTCGCGAGCGGCTTACTTGGCCTTGACCGAATAGACCGGTGTCCAACTCGCCGGAGCCAGCACGAGGTCCATCTGCAATTTCGGTACGGTGGTCTTGTCGATGACAGCGGCGATCGGCTGGACAAGGCTCATGACCGGCTTCTTCTCGATGAGACGCACTGCCTGATCGATCGCGACGGCGCCTTCTCCGACCGGATACTGGGTTGCGAAGGCGAGGATGTCGCCGCGGTTGAGCGCGTCAAGCATGGCCTGGTTTTCGTAAGACGATACGATCTTCAGGTCGCTTCGGCCGGCCTCGGCAACGGCGCCGATGGCGGCTTCAGCGGTGGGGGCGGTGCCCCAGATCACGTTCATGCCGGGATAGGCCTGCAAGGCGTCCTGAATGAGCTGAAGCTGCACGGCGACGCCGGAGTCGCCGAATTTCTCGGCCAGAATCTTGGCATTCGGGTTCTTGGCAACGGCCTTCTTGAAGCCTTCGTTGAACGACTCCGCCCAGCCAGAGCCGGCCGGACCGGGGAACGTCACGATGTTGAGCTTGTCGCCGGGCTTGGATTGCGCCAGCAGGCCGTCGCCGGTGACTTCGCCCATGGCGACGAAATCGACGTAGTTGGCCGCGGGCAGCGCGTTCGGCGGCAGCGGGTTGGTGACGCCGACGACCGGCACGCCCTTGGCCTTGGCTTCCTCGAACTTCTTGCTGAGGCCTGCGCCGGAGATGGCGCCGACGATGATGGCATCCGGTCCGCTCGCCATGCAGTCATCGAATTGCGACAGCTGTTTCGGCAGATTCTCGTAACCTCCGGCCTCGTAGAGGTTCATGTTGACGTTCATCGCCTCGGCCTGTTTGACGATGCCATAGGCGACGGCGACCCAGAAACTGTCCTTCATGTGCGGAAACAGCACGCAGAGCCTGTAGGGCTTCTCGGCCTTCGGCAGCGGCGTGTACTCGGCCGGCTTCGGCGTGCCGGACGACGCGTCGTAGACCTTCATCGGAAACCACGGCGTCTCGGCTCCCGCCGTCGCCGGAGTAGCAGTGCCGGCAAGCGCGAGGGCCGCGGCCATGCCGAGCACGGAGCGGATCGGCGACAGTCGGTGGGAAGACAGGCACGTCGTGATCGTCATAGCGCAATCCTCATGGTTTGAATGAAAGTGCAGGGGGCGGCTTTTAATCCTCTTGTTGATAGAGCGCACCGTCTGCCGGCGGCGCGGATGCCGATGACAATCAGCCCGCTTTCCACATCGCGACCGAGCGCCGCTCAAACACCTCGCGGAACTGGCGCGTGGATTCGGGAAGCAAGGCACCGGTGCCCCAATCGAGGATCACCGCGTGCTTGCGGATCGCGTCGAGCGCGTCGATTGCCCCGCTGCGATAGCGTTGCGCCACCAGCTCCGGATCGAGCCGAACATTGGCAACGCGCTCGGAGCGGATCTTCGCACGGAGCGCCTCGGTCGCGACCTTGTCGACCTCGTAGTTACAGAGCTCGGCGTCGATGGTGTGCACCACGACGCCATAGTCCTTGGCGGCACGCTCGACCGAGACATAGTCGTCCTTGATATCCTCGACGACGAGGTTCGGATCGCGCTCCAGCGGATCGCCAAATCCGCCGCCGCCGGCGGTCGGACGCGAGAAAGTGTCGCCTTCGCCGATCGGGACGTCCGAGAAGATCGAGCCGAGCCGCTCCGCGGCCGTGCTGCCGGCGCGCTTCAGGGTCAGGCCGTGCGGCATCGACGGCAGGCCGCCCTCGATGCCCCACACGATCGCGCGCTCGCGGTCGCAGATATAGGAGATCACGGTTTTCTCGGCCTGCAGCATCCGCGACGTCTTCACCACGCCGGCGCCGCCGCGCCACTTGCCGGGGCCGGGCGAGTCCTTGAGGATCTCGCATTCGGTGGTCAGGATCGGGTTGGCGCGCTCCTGGCCTTCGACCGGCTGCGACATCAAGCCGGTGCCGAAGCAGGCGGTCGTGACATTGCTGCCATCCTTGCCGTTGCGCCCGCCCCAGCCGCCGGGCAGCCAGTCATAGAACATGAAGATCGGCTTGTCGGAGCTGCGGGCATCGAGCCCGCCGGTGAGCAGATATTCGAGATTGAACGCGCAAGCGAGCGCGCGCTTCGGCATCAGCTTCGACCACATTTCGTAGATCGAGTTCATGATCTTCTCGAACGGCATCAGAAAGCCGGTGACCGCGATCGGCCATTTGGCGTCGACGATCGATCCTTCGGGGGCGATGATCTCGAAGCAGCGGTAGAAACCGGAATTGAGCGGCAGGTCGGGGAAGAAAGTCTTCATGCCGGCGGCAACGGCAGAGAAGGTTGCACCGAACGCCGAGTTGTAGATGGAGCCGATGGTTGGATGGCTGCCGGTGAAGTCGTAGATCGCGCGATCGCCCTTGATCGTCATCTTGATGCGGATCGGGATCATGCCTTCGCCGCCGGCCGGATCGCGGTCGATGAAGTCGACGGTTTCCCATTCGCCGTCGGGGAGCGCCGCGATGCGCTGGCGCGCCGAACGCTCCACATAGTCCTGGACGGCGGCAAGCCCGGTCTCGACGGTATCACGGCCATATTTGCCGACCAGTCGCAGGATCTCGCGTTCGCAGACGGCGGTGGCTTCGGCCTGTGCCTGGATGTCGCCGATGATCGAGGCCGGGTCGCGCGTGTTCGAGGCGATCAGATGCGCGACGTCCTTGCGCAGGCCGTTCTTATCGAACAGCCGGACCGGCGTGATGCGCAGGCCCTCGCGGAACATCTCGCGGGCGGCGACGTCGAACGATCCCGGCACGCTGCCGCCGACGTCGGACCAGTGTCCGTTGGACTGGCTGAAGGCGATGATCTTGCCGTCGGCGAAGATCGGACGGATCAGCCGCACGTCGGAGAAGTGCGTGCCGCCGGCATAGGGATCGTTGATGGCGAAAACGTCGCCCTCATGCATGTCGCCTTCGAAATGGCGCATGACATCCTTGCAGGTGAAATGCAGCGTGCCGACGTGGACGGCAATATCCTGGTTGCCCTGCGCGGCACATTCGCCGTTGGCGTCATGCAGCGCGCTCGAGAAGTCGCGATTGTAGATGACGAAGGAGTAGCAGGTCCTCAAGACCTGCTCGCCCATCTGGTCGACGCTGGTGATGAAGGAGTTCTTCAGAACCTCGAAGGTCACGGGATCGAGCGGGAGAGCTCCGGCCATGGTTCACTCCTTCACGCGGATGATGATGTTGAGATATCTGTCGACCTCAGCGGCGGCGCCGGGCGGGACGACGGTGGTGGCATCGACCTGCTCGATGATCGCGGGGCCTTGAAAGGAGAAGCCGCAGGGCAGGTCGTCGCGCCGATAGACGGGTGTATCGAGCCCGCTGCCCTCGAACCAGACCCTGCGGCGGCTGACCGGCTCGGGGCTAGCGCCGGTCGGCTCGTGGACGGCAAACTCGGCCTTAGGGACCACCCCCACTGCCTTCAGATTGAGACGGAAGAAGCTGACCGGTGCGCTGTCGCGGCGGAAATTGTATTCGCGCTGATGCTCGGCATGGAAGCTCTGCACCAGATCGGCGATCGCGCCGATTGGCCGCGGCGCGTTGACGGCAAGCGAACGCCACTGGCCGCGATACATCATGTCGATCGAGCGCTGCAGCACGATGTCCTGCTGCGCGACGCCCTCATGGGTCAACCGCGTGAGCGCGGCTTTCTCGAGCTCGGCGAACTGCGCCTCGATCTCGGTGGCGTCGGCCTCGGCGGCGTCGGCCATGCAGCTCTGCGAAAAGTCGTGCTGCATGTCGACGAGCAGGCAACCGAGTGCCGAGGTCACGCCGGGATTGGGCGGTACGATCACGACGGGAATCGCCAGCTCACGTGCGACGTCGACCCCATGCAGGGCACCGGCGCCGCCGAACGCCACCAGCGCAAAATCGCGTGGATCGTAGCCGCGACTGATCGAGATCAGGCGCACCGCATCCGACATGTTGGCATTGGCGACCTTGACGATTGCGTCTGCGGCTTCATGCAGGCCGAGGCCGAACGGCTTGGCGACGCCGCCCTCGACCGCTTGCCGCGCCAGCTCGGGGTCGAGCTTGACTTTGCCGCCGGCGAGATCGGTACCAAGCCGGCCGAGCGTCACATTGGCATCGGTGTTGGTCGGCTGCGTATTGCCGTTGCCGTAGCAGGCCGGTCCCGGATAGGCGCCGGCCGATTGCGGGCCGTTGCGCAGCGAGCCGGCCGGATCGGTCCAGGCCAGCGAGCCGCCGCCGGCACCGATGGTGAGCACCTCGATCGATGCGAAGCGGATCGGATAGCCGAACTCGATGTGCCAGTCCTTGGTGATCCGCGACTGGCCCTCATAGGCGAGCGACACGTCGGTCGACGTGCCGCCCATGTCGAGGCCGATCGAATTGGGGAAACCGCAAAGACCGGCGATATGGCGGCTGGCGATGGCCCCGGCGGCGATGCCGGAGCCGGCAAGGCGCGCCGCAAAATCCTTCACGCTCGCCGGCGTCATCACGCCGCCGCCGGTGTGCAGCAGCAGAAGATCGCGGGTGTAGCCCTCGTCCGAGAGGCGTTCGCCGAGCCGGCTGGTGTAGTTGACGACGACCGGGCTCACCACGGCATTGGCGACCGTCGTCGAGAACCGCTCGTGCTCGAAGATTTCGGGAAGCACCTGCGAGGAGATCGAGACCGGAATATCGGGCATCTCGGCCAGCAGAATATCGCGCATGGCGCGCTCGTTGGCGCCGTTGAGATAAGCGTTCATGAAGCACACCGCGACTGCGGCGACGCCGCGACGCTTGAGGATGCGGGCGACGCTGCGCGCGGCTTCGACGTCGAGCGGTTCGATCACCGTGCCGGCAGCATCGACGCGTTCGGGCACGGTGAGGCGGTCGCGCCGTGGCACATAGGGCCGGACCACGTCCTTGTAAGTGTCCCAGAGGTCTTCCTTGTTGGCGCGCCGGATCTCGATGACGTCGCGGAACCCCTTGGTCGTGACCACCGCGGTGCGCGGCAGGCGGCGGGTGATCAGCGCGTTCGTGGCAATCGTGGTGCCGTGCGAGAACAGCGCCACCTTGGACAGGTCGATGCCGGCCTTGGATACGCCGCCCATGATCCCTTCGATCGGATCGCGCGTGGAGGAGGTCTTCTCGATGCGCACGAGACCGGTCGTCTCGTCCATGATGCAGATGTCGGTGAAGGTGCCACCGACATCGACGGCCACACGAAGGTTCTGCGCCATGCCTCTTCCTTTCGAACGAGCGTTTCGCCGATCTTAGGCAGAGCGGCGGCCTTCGTTCTTGACGCTGAGCGCAGGAAGATTTGTGCGAGAGAGCGAACCGTGCCGGTGCCCCTACATGCCCAGACCGGCGGCGGTGTGCCTAAGAATCGATCAGCAGGGCCAGTCTTCAGGAGTTGGCTGTTCGCGAAATCGCGCGCGCCTCGCTCGGGGTGCATCCGAACCGGCCGCGATAATTGCGGCTGAACTGCGCCTGGTCGGCAAAGCCCCATTGATAGGCGATTTCCGAAATGCTCTTGCGGCAGTTCGCATCGCGCAGCAGGGCGTCGCACATTGAAAGGCGCTGGTTGCGGATATAGGCGCAGACGGTCAGGCCTTCGCCCTCGAAGATCTGGTGCAAATAGCGCAGCGAAATGCCGCAGCCGTCGGCGATCATCTGCGGCGTCAGCCGCATATCGTCGAGGCGGGCCCGGATGAACTGCTCGCAACGCAACAAATGGCCGTTGCGCACGGAGGATGAGTGACCGGTCAACACACGGTCGTCGGATTCAATGGCCATCGCAAGCAGCTCGATCAGATGCTTGCCCATCATCGTGCGCGCCGTCTCGTCCATTTCGTCGATCCGTTCACCGGACAGGCGCAGCGTGTCGACGAACAGCGCGCCGACGCTGCGGCTGGCGTCGAATTGCAGCGTCGCAAGGCGCTCGGGCCGGGAAATGCGGGCGCGCAGCACCGCGCTCGGGATCTTCAGACACCACAGCGCCGTCGGATCCTGATGGCTGAACTCGTAGGGTAGGTGGCTGCGCTCGATCAGGAACGCGCCCGGGCGGCAATGCACCACCTTGCCGTCCTGCTCGAAACGGATTTCGGCGAGTTCGGGCACCGTGATCAGGAAGGATTCCTCCCGCTCGCTCAGGAGATGCCGCTCATGCCGCTTGTACAGCAGGCCGTTGGCGATGTTGCGGGACACCGAGACAGGGCCCATCGACCAGGCGCCGAGGCGCGCATTGAAGTCGCGCGTGCTCGGGAAGCGCAGGTCGAGCGAGTAATAGGTCTTCGAGACGACCTCCTGCCAGTACTGGCGGCGGGTCTGCAGCGGGATGTCGTTGGTCGTGTAGGTGACTTGCATGTCTCACTCCCGCCGCCGGCTGTGCCTCCGGTCGTCGTGTCCCCGGGCAAAGTTTGGCGAGGACAGCCGGACGGCGTCAAGTCGAATAAAACGGAAACTGATATTCTAGATTTCGATGGCCTCCTCGGCCTGGTGCCGGTGATCGATGCTGACGGGGGGCCGGGCCGGCCCGACGCCGGCAACCGCAAAGCGCATGAAATCGCGGAAAGCCATCGCAGCCTCCGATGGCTTGGTGTCGCGACGCCAGGCAAGACCGATGTCCATGCTGGGCACCTCGTCCTCGATGACACGGGTCTCGATCCGCTGCCCCTCCAGCGACCAGGGCCGGTAGATCAGGTCGGACAGAATTGCGATCCCCATGCCGCCGGCGACCATGGAGCGAACGGCTTCGACCGAGGAGGTGCGGAACACCGTCTTCGGTTCGAGTGAGGCATTGTTCCAATAGCGCATCGAGGTGTGCTTGGCCTCGTCGACCGTGAGCATGACATAGGGATAGGTCGCGACGTCAGCGAGGTGGACCCGCTCGGCACGGGTCAGGGGATGCTCGGGCGCAAGCCACAGCCGGCGCGGCGATCGCAGCAAGGTCTCGCTGGTGAGCATGGCGTTGTCGCGCAGGTTCGAGACCAGCATCACCGCGAGGTCGAGCGCACCATCGACGAGTGCGCGTTCGAGCACGTCGCGCGGCGCCTCGAACAGCTCGATCGTGATTCCGGGGAAGCTCGCCTTGAAGCGCATCTGATGACGCGGCAGAAAGTAGCCCGACACGGTGTAGGTGACGCCGACGCGGATCGTCCCGAACAGGGGGCCGGCGGACATCTGCGTGTCGCGCACCGCCTCGGCGACGGCGGCGAGGATATGACGGCCCTGGGAGAGGAAGCGGCTGCCCTCCATGGTGACGGTTACGCCGTTCGGCGCGCGCTCCAGCAAGCGGGCGCATACGGTGGCCTCGAGCTGCTGGATCGCCGCGGTGACCGCGGATTGCGAGACGTTGAGATCGATGGCCGCCTGGCTGATCCGCCCGGTCTCGGCGGCGGCGACGAAGTAGCGGATCTGTTTCAGAGAAACGGACATCGCGGTTGTTCCGATGTTTGCACAACTCATGAGCAGTGTTTCTCAGCCCGAATCTGTCCGCTGCAACTCTCGTGCCGTCCGGCGGAGAGCACGCCGTGGCACAGACCTCAGATGTGCGAGCGCGCAATCGACAGCCACAGGTTTAGACTTGACCATGCGCGATCGCTCCGGCGCCGGCGGCCGAGGTCCGTTGGCAGATGCGGCAGGGCCCTCGCGATTACGCCATGGCGCTGCGAAGCTTGCCCAGCAGCTCGGTCCGGCTCTTGCGTGCCGCAAGCGCCTGATCCATGTCGACCTTGACGAACTTCACCGGCGTGTTGGGCTGAAGCTGACCGATCAGATCCATGTCCGCGGCGATCACGGTGCCGACCATGAAGTAGCCGCCGCCGGATACGGCGTCGCGATGCAGCACGATCGGTTCGGTGCCGCCGGGAACCTGGATCGAGCCGTAGGGATAGCAGGCATCGGTGATGTTGGACGGATCGGAGCCGGCGCCGAACGGCGGTTCGCGCGGAACGAATTCGAGCGCCTTGCCACCCTTGAAGCGGTAGCCGATGCGGTCCGCTTCCGGCGCGACCTTCCAGGTGTCGGAGAAGAAGCCGTTGCCGGCGGCCTCGGTGATGCGGTGCCAATAGAGGCCGGGCATGGCGCGCAGCTCTGTCGGCATTCCCGCCGGTTGTCCGCGTAAATCGTTGGCGACGGTGCGGCCGTCCTTGACCGTTGCGCTGGCATGGCCGACTGGCAATTCGTCGCCGGCCTCGAGCTTGCGGCCCTTGAAGCCGCCGAGCGCACCGAGTGCGTAGGTCGATCGCGAGCCGAGCACCACGGGCACATCGATGCCACCGGCGACCGCGATGTAGCCGCGTGCGCCTCGCTTGAGGAAGTCGAAGGAGAGAATCTGGCCACGCTTCACCTTGAAGCTGGTCCAGGTCTCGCGCGGCTCGCCGTCGAGTTTCGGCGGCAGCTCCGCGCCGGTGACGGCGACCGTGGCGTCTTCGGTGAATTCGAGCTCGGGCCCCATGAACACCGCCTCAAGCACGGCTGCGCCTGCATCATTGCCGACGAGCAGATTTGCGGCGACCAGCGCGTGACGGTCCATGCCGCCGGAGAGCGGGATGCCGATGTGATAATAGCCGGGACGTCCGAGGTCCTGGACGGTGGTCGCAAGACCCGGCTTCAAAACCCTAACGGCCATGGAGAACTCCATCGAGCTTGCTGTTGTAGCCATCAATGTCGCGGTTGAACTCGGTCAGCGAGAACGAGACGTCGCGGATCACGGGCGCAAACCGGCCGGCGTCGACGTCGGCGACCGCGGCGTCATAGGCTGCCCGGTCGATCGGTTTCCATTTCACGATGTCGCCCGGTTTGAACAGGCACATGAAGTCGCGCAAATAGCTGATGGTCTGGTTGGGATCATAGATCGGCATCGGCGTGATGCCGAACATCTGGTAACCGCCGGCGCCGCGCACCGAATAGATGCAGCTGAAACAGCCGCCATGTCCGACGGTGAGCTTCGGCGTATCCGTGCGCGGGCGCAGATATTTCGGGGCCTGAAGCTGCCGCTTGCGCTCGACCATCTGGTAGAGGAAAGGCAGGCCGGCGACGAAGCCGACCATCGAGACGAACCAGGGCGCGCTGGAATGCGCCTTGATGAAGGCATCGACGCTGTCGAGGCCGTTGATCCGCGCGGCGTATTCGAGGTCGGTGCCGTCGGGATCCTGGTGACGCTCGCGGAAGCGCATCAAGGTCTCACGGGTCCAGGGGTCGTTGTAGAGCACGGGAATCTCGATGATCCGCGTCTTGATCACCGGTTCCGATTTCTCGGATGCGGAATCCAGCCGCTTCAGCTCGGCGAGGAGATCGTCGGGCTTGATCCGCTCCGGATCGAACTTGACCTGATAGGACGCGTTCGCCGGACAGATCTCGGTGACACCCTTGATCCTGGCATCGCGCACCGCATTGGTGATGAACAGGCTCTTGAAAAAGGCCTCGAGCGACATCGCTTCGCCGACCTCGGCGAAAATGTGCTCATCGCCGCCGAAGGAAAATCGAGTTTGCATGCTAGCGGCCTCCTGTTGCTGACGGGGCGGATTCTCTCGCCATCATGAGGCGACCTTCGCAGCTGATGGCGGCTGAGCGGTGGCAAGCGTGGCGGCATGGGACTCAAGCCAGGGTTCGAGCCATGCCGTGTGGAAGCGTCCAGCCTGGACGTCGGCGTCGCGCGCCAGCGCCTGGTGCAGGGGCTTCGTCGTGAAAATGCCTTCGACGGTGAGCTCGGCAAGGGCGCGCTCGAGTTTCTTCATGGCGCTCGGCCGATCCTTGTCGTGCACGATCAGCTTGCCGAGCAGGCTGTCGTAGAAGGGAGGCACCGTGTAGCCCTGATAGAGCATGCTGTCGAAGCGAACGCCGTCGCCGACAGGCAGGCTGAGCGCGCTCACCGTGCCCGGGTTCGGCAGGAAGTTTCTGGCAGGATCCTCGGCGTTGATTCGGACCTCGATCGAATGGCCGCTGACGCGCATCTCGTTCTGGCCGATGCGCAAGCGTTCGCCGCCGGCGATCTGGATCATCTCGCGGACGAGGTCGATGCCCGTGATCATTTCCGTGACCGGATGCTCGACCTGGATGCGGGTGTTCATCTCCAGGAAGTAGAATTCGCCGGTGGCGTCGTCGTAGAGGTATTCGAGCGTCCCGGCGCCGCGATAATTGACCGCTCTGGCGAGTGCCACGGCCGAGGTGCAGAGCCTCTCCCGCACAGCCTGGCTGAGCGAGGGCGAGGGGGCTTCTTCCCAGACCTTCTGGCGGCGGCGCTGCAATGAGCATTCGCGTTCGAAGCAATGGATCACGGCGTGTCCGTCGCCGAGCACCTGCACCTCGATATGCCGCGCGCCTTCGATCAGCTTTTCGACGTAAAGCCCGCCGTCGCCAAAGGCCGCGAGCGCCTCGGCCTGTGCCTGCGGCATCAGATGCTGAAACTCCTCGGGCGACCGTGCGATGCGGATGCCGCGTCCGCCGCCTCCGGCGGCAGCCTTGATCATCACGGGGAAGCCGGTTTTCTCGACCAGCGCGAAGGCCGCGTCCGCCGACTCCAGCCGCCCCTGGCTGCCGGGGACGGTCGGCACCCCGGCCGCGGCGGCGGCCTCGCGTGCCGCGACCTTGTCGCCCATCAGCCGGATCGATTGCGCGGTCGGACCGACAAAGATCAATCCCGCCGCTTCGACAGCGGCGGCGAACTCGGCGTTCTCGGCCAGGAAGCCGTAGCCGGGATGGATGGCGTCGGCGCCAGTGTTCCGCGCCGCGGCGAGGATGGCCGCCTGGTTGAGATAGGATTTCGACGCCTGCGGCGGACCGATATCGACCGCTTCGTCGGCGAGCCTGACCGCGAGCGAATCCTGGTCGGCCTTGCTGTAGACCTGCACGGTTGCAATGCCGAGATCGCGCGCCGCGCGGATGATGCGCACCGCGATCTCGCCGCGATTGGCTATGAGGAGCTTCTTGATCGCCATGGCTGGTCGGAGAGCCCTAAACGTCGATTTCGGCGATCGGCTGGCCGGCCATCACGGCATCTTCATTCTCGGCCAGGAAGCGGACGATCTTGCCGGCGATGCCGGCTTTCACCTCGTTGAACGATTTCATCACCTCAATAAGCCCGATCGTGTCGCTCTCGGCGACGGCGTCGCCGTCGTTCTTGTAAACCGGCTTGTCAGGTGCGGGCTTGCGATAAAAGATGCCTGGGAGCGGCGAGAAGATCTGCTGCGTTGCCATTGTTTCCTCTTGAGAGTCTTTGGTTCGTTGCCGCGACGGTTCAGCGCGCGGTGAGATAAGGGCGCACCGCCTCGCGGACGGCTTCGGCGATGGCGACGGCGTTCGGCGTGTCGGAGTGGATGCAGATCGAATCGGAGCCGACCACGATGTCGTTTCCCGCCACCGTGCGCGTCTTGCCTTCATTGACCGCCCTTGCGCATCGGGTGGCGGCGTCGGCCGGATCCTTCGCCTCGTGCTCACGGGTGATGATCAGGCTGCCGTCGGCATTGTAGTCGAGGTCGGCATAGTATTCGGCGACGAAGGCATGACCGCGCCGCTCGTAGACCTTCTGGTGCAACGTTCCCTTCATGCCGAGCAACGGCACCTTGTAGACGTCGGCGGCATCAGCCACGGCTTCGGCGATCTCCTCGTTGCGCGATGCCATGCCGTAAAGTGCGCCGTGCGGCTTGATGTGATTGAGCGCCATGCCTTCGGCATCCAGGAAGGCCTTGAGTGCGCCGATCTGATAGAGCAGGCAATTGGCTAGCTCCTCGCGGTCGATCTTCATCTCCCGGCGACCAAATCCCTGCAGATCGGGCAGCGACGGGTGCGCCCCGACCTTGACGCCGAATTGCTTGGCGAGCTGCACGGTCTTGCGCATGTGATTGAAGTCGGAGGCATGAAAGCCGCAGGCGACGTTCGCGACGTCGATATGAGGCATCAATGCCTTGTCGTCGCCCATCTTGTAGAGGCCGTAGGCCTCGCCCATGTCGCAGTTGATCACGACCATCTCCTGATTTCCTTCCAACTGGCTTTGCATATGACCGGCGAAGGCCACCCCGGGTATGATTGGCGCACCCAGGGCGGCGCATTGCCGGGTTACTTGGACACCAGATAGTCGAGCGGGATCTTTTCCGAGATCGTCCACTGGTCGATCACCTGCGGCTTGCCGGCCTCGGTGTCGACGATCAGGTAGCGACCCTGGTTCTGGTGGTGGATGTCCTTGGTGAAGGTGCGCGGCCCGAACAGCGTGGACTCGTTGTTCATCTTCTCGAGCTCGGCCACGACGGCTGCCGCATCGGTCGATTTGGCGCGTTCGACCGCCTTGGCCCAGACGTCGATCAGGACGTAGCCCGGATAGACGTACTGGCTGGAGGGGTCACCGCCGGTGACCTCCTTGTACTTCTTGTTGAACTCGTTGACCTTCGGGTTCGGATCGTCGCCATAGACCGAGCCCTGCACCGGGACGTAGAAGTTCGAGAGGTCAGGAACGGCGTTCATCCAGTAGCTGCCGTCGACACCTGACCCGTTGAGGATCATCGACTTGATGCCGGCGGCGCGGATCTGCTTGATGGCGGAGACAGCGCCCGGCATCATCGTGCAGAGCATGATGGCGTCAGGCTCCTTCGGCAGGCTCTTGATGCGCGTGATCTGCGAGGCGATCGAGGCATCGTCGTTCTTGAAGGTGTCGCTGCCGACCAGCTTGGCCTCCTTCAGGCGCGGCAGCATCCAGTCGAAGCCGTCGCAGATGCCCTTGTTGTAGACGGTCCAGCTGTCGAGCAGCCGATAGAAGCTGCGTGCGTTCTTCTTGGTGTAAGCCCATTCGGACATGGTCGCTCCCTGCACCGGCGCCAGCACCGAGGCCGAGAACGAGAACGGGCCGACGCCGGGGATGCCGGCCTTGATCGATTCGGCACAGAGGAAGAAGGAAACCTTGCCGGCGGCCTGCGCCTGCAGCGCCGCGGGCGCGCCGAAATCATAGTCGCAGGAGACGATGACGAGGTCGGCACCCTGGTCGAGCACCGCAAGGCCGGCCTTGGCACCCTCGGCCTGATCGGTCTTGGTGTCGGCAAAGACGGGCTTGATCTTCTTGCCGAGCAGGCCGCCGGCTTTGTTGATCTCCTCGATCCGGATCAGCGCCGCGTCCTGCGCCGGCTTGTCGTAGGCTTGCATGAATCCGGATGCCGCGGTCGCAAACCCAACAACGATCTCGTTGGCTGCCCGGGCCGGCGTGAACCAGAGCGCGGATGCTCCGGCCAAGATGCTGAGTAATGTCGTAAAGCGCATATCCCCACTCCTCCAATTGTACAAACAAGCGTCAGTGCAGTTCCTTCAGCGCGGTCTGGACCGGTGGCGTCAGGCGGCGCTGCAACGGCCATCGACGCCAGGAGAATTCCTGGTTGCGGGTCAGTCCCGTCGGCAAATACATCAGGATCGCGATGGTGATGATGCCGATCGCGATCTCCTGGACACCGTTCGGCAGGCCGACGGTGTGACCGCCGAGGCTGATGCCCTTCTCGAGATTGCGGAACAGCTCGATCAACACGGAGATCGCGACCACGCCCGAGACGGCTCCGCTGAGGCTGTACATGCCGCCAACCACCAGCATCGACAGCGTGATGAACGTCGTCCGCAGATAGAATGCGCCGGGATTGACGATGCTCAGGAAATGCGCGTACAGCGCGCCGGCGAGCCCGATGATGAACGCGCTGACGACGAAGGCGATCAACCGTTCGCGGACAATGTCGATGCCGGAGGCGCTGGCCGCGACCGCTTCGTCTCGCGTGGCGCGCAGTGCCAGTCCGGAGCGCGAGATCGAGTAGAGATAGGCGATCGCGATGGTCACGGCGCCGCCGATCCATCCGGTCCAGACATTCATGGTGGGCGGAATGCCGACGATCGAACCCTGTCCGCCCGTCACCGAATCCCAGTTCGAATAGACATTGTTGATGACGCCGAGCAGGCCGAAGGTCGCGATCGAGGCGGCAATGCCCGACAGGCGCATGATGACCCGCCCGACGATCAGCGCGAACAGTGCCGCAATCAGTCCGGATATCGGCGTCGCCACCCACATCGGCAGTTGGGTGTGGAGCAGCCATGCCGGCAGGCCCTTGAGCGTGATCGACTTCATCACCGGCGGAATCGTGAGCCAGGCGGTCATGTAGGCGCCGAGGCACATGAAGCTGATATGGCCGAACGACAGCAGGCCCGAATTGCCGACGAAGACGTAGAGCCCGACCACCACCATGATGTTGATGAACATCTCGACCACGGTGCGGTTGAAGGCCCGGCTGCCGAATTGATAGGAGAGGGCCGCCATGATGAGCAGCGCCACGATCAGCACGATCGGCGTGATGATCGTTTGCCGGATGACGGACGGCCGCTGCGACATCGATCAGACCCTCTGCTTGGCGGATTTCGGTGCGAACAGGCCCTGCGGCCGCACCAGAAGGACGACGATGACGGCGCCGTAGACGAAGGCGTCGCGGAATACCCTGGCGTCATGCGGCAGGGTCGCCTGGAACACGACGCTGGCCGCACCGATCAGGAAGCCGGCGGCAACGGCGCCGGGAATGCTGCCGAGGCCGCCGATCACGGTCGCGATGAACGCGATCAGCATCACATTGGCGCCCATGCCGATGTCGGCGGTGCCGGAATTGGTCGCCAGGATCAGGCCGATCGCCGCCGCCAGCATGCCGCTGATGGCGAAGGCCAGCAGGATCACGCCGTTGGCGCGGACCCCGAGCATGCGCGCCATGGTGAAATTGTCGGCGGCCGCGCGCATCTCGAGCCCGTAGCGCGTGCGCTTGAGGAACAGGACGAGGACCACCAGCACGGCCAGCGTGATGATGATGGTCACGACCTGGAGCATCGGGATGTGAGCGCCGAGGAATTCGACCGGCAGGCCGAGGCTCGGCCACAGCGTGATCGACTTCGGCCGGCTGGAAAACAGCATCAGCAGGAGATGCCGGATCACGAAGCCGAGCGCGAAGGAAGCGATCATCATCGTCGCCGGATTGGCATTGCGGAAGCGGCGGAAGACGACGATCTCCGACAGGATCGACAGCGCGGCTCCGATCAAGAGCAGCAGCGGGATCAACAGATAGAACGGCAGCTGCCCGGCAAAGACGATCGCCGCCGCATCGATCGACGGCCACAGCATGGCGAAGACGCAAAACGCGATGAAATCGCCGTGGGCGAAGTTGACGAGCCGCATCACGCCGAAGATCAGGGCGATGCCGAGCGCGCCAAGGGCGTAGAGGCTGCCGAGGCTGAGGGCATCGAAGATGATCTGGAGCAGCTCGCGCATCTCAATGATCTCCGAAGCCGAAATAGGACTGCTTCAGACGATCATCCCTGACCATATCGGCCGCAGGGCCCTCGAGCACGATGCGGCCGCCGCGGATCAGGACCATCCGTCCGCCCGTCATCATGGCGCGCGTCGAGCTCTGCTCCACGATTAGAAGTGTGAGCTTGCGCTGCGTCCGCAGCCGCACCAGGATCTCGTAGACCTGGTCGATGATCTTTGGCGCAAGGCCGAGCGACGGCTCGTCGATCGCCATGATGCGGGGCGCGGCCATCAAGGCGCGGCCAATGACGAGCATCTGCTGCTGGCCGCCGGAGAGCATGCCCGCCGGGGTGTGGCGGCGCTCGGCCAGCATCGGGAATTCCTCGTAGACCTGATCCAGGTCGTCGGCGATCTTCTTGCGGTCGGCGCGCATGCCGGTTCCGACCTTCAGATTCTCCTCGATCGTCAGCGCGCCAAAGACATTGCGTCCCTCCGGAACCAGGGAGAATCCGCGCCGGGCGATGTCTTCGGGTGCGGCACCCGTGATCTTTGCGCCATCGATCATGATGGACCCGGAGCCCGGTGGCACGACGCCTGCGATGGCGTTGAGCAAGGTCGACTTGCCGGCGCCGTTCGGGCCGGTCACGAACAGGATTTCGCCTTCATCGATCTTCAGCGTCAGGCTGCGGAGAGCCGTCAGGCGGCCATAGCTGACGGTGATGTCGTCGACGGCAAGCAGCGTCATGACGCGACGGCCTCTTCGGCGGCGACCGGAAGCAGCTCGTCGCGCTGCGTACCCATATAGGCGTGCCTGACCGCATCGCTGTCACGGATCTGAGCGGGCGGGCCGGCTTCGATGACCTCGCCGGAATCGAGGACGTAGATCCGCTCGCAGAGCTCGAGCACGAGGCCGATATTGTGCTCGATCAGCAGCACCCCGACATTGAGCTCGCCGGCGATCCGCCGGATGATGGCGGCAAGTTCGCGGCTCTCATGCTCCGACATTCCTGCCGCCGGTTCGTCGAGCAGCAGATAGCGCGGTGTGCACATAATGGCGCGGCCGATCGCGACGCGGCGCTCGTCGGTATAGGGCAGGGCGCCGGCGATGGTGTTGGACAGATGCGAAATGCCGAGCCAGGCCATGACGCGCTCGGCTTCACCGATCGCCTCCGGACGGGATTGGCCCAGGCCGACGCCGGTGACCTCAAGGTTGTCGATCACCGGCAGGTCGCGGAAAAGTCGGCCCGACTGGAAGGTTCGCGCCACGCCTTTGCGGCGCAGCTTGTGCGCTGCAATGCCATTCAGCGTCTCGCCTTCCAGTTCCACGGTTCCGGCGCCAACCGGCTGGAAACCCGTCAGCACATTAATAAGGGTGGTCTTGCCGGCTCCGTTCGGACCGATCAGTCCGGCGATACGTCCCCGCGGTACGGTCAAGGTCACGTTGGACAGCGCCTTCAGGCCTTCGAATTGGACGCTGATATCGCGAGCGACCAACTCCAAACCATCGGACATGACCTCAATGCCTCTCACTCGCGAACCGATGGATTGATTTTTCCGGTCCGCCGGGGGATTGTAAAATTCGAAATATCGTTCGCTGATATCGGAAATTTTTATGTCTCTGACGTTCCGTCAGGTTCGGCATTTCATCGCAACCGCCGAGACCGGGCGCGTTTCGGCGGCCGCGGCGGCGCTCAGCGTGACGCAGTCTGCGGTCACCGCGTCCATCAAGGCGCTCGAGGCCGAGCTCGGCCACAAGCTGTTCGACCGTCACTCGAACGGCGTGACGCTGACCTTTGACGGACGGGAGTTCTTGCAGCGTGCCCGCGCGATCGAGGCCAGCGTATCGGATGCGATACGCGGGCCGCATCGCTGGGGAATGCAAGTGGACGGCACCGTCGATGTCGCCGTCAGCTACACCATCGCTGGATATTTCCTGCCGCCCTTGTTGTCGCGCTTCTGGCGGTCATTCCCGGGCATCACGGTGCGTCTTCACGAGTTTCCGCGCGACGCGATCGAGCAGAGCTTGATCAGCGGTAGCGTCGATGCAGCCATCATGCTGGTTGCAAACTTGCATGACCGGCACTCCATTCGCTCGCGGCTCTTGTTGCGCTCGCCGCGTCGCTTGTGGACCTGCGTCAATCATCCGCTGCTTCGCAAGGACAGCATCAAGCTGGCAGACCTGGCGAGCGAGCCCTATCTGATGTTGACCGTCGATGAAGCCGAACGCTCCGCGATGCGTTACTGGCAGCATACCGCGTACGTGCCGAACGTCATCTTCCGGACCCTGTCGGTCGAAGCGGTTCGCAGCATGGTCGCAACCGGCATGGGAATTACAATCCTGTCCGACATGGTCTACCGTCCCTGGTCGCTCGAAGGACATCGCATCGATCTCAAGACGCTCGATGACGATGTCCACACCATGGATGTCGGGCTTGCCTGGAAGGACAAGGCGAAGCTTTCTCCGGCGGCTCGCGCGTTCTGCGAGTTCGTCGCTCATTCCTATCCCGGATCCGAGCCGGTCCAATTTGAATAGCGGACTTGCCCGTGCCAAGGCAGGTTTGATGATGGATTGGACCGAAGGTTGCCGACACGTGCCTCTGCGCCAACGTCGAACAGGGCAAAGGCGGCGCAGGACGTCAGGAGGTGCCTGTCGGCTTGGACATCGCTGAAAGCGCGCGTCTCAGGGCAGTGGCGGCGACAACGCCTGCGCAGCAGCCGGCACCTTTGACGAATATGTCTTTTATGTAGCCATGCCTGCCGGCGAGCAGCTTTTGAATGAGTTCGAAGCCGACAATGACGGCGAGCAGTGCCAGCAGGATTGGCAGGACATGCTTCGGATAGGCGAGGGAAAAGACGGCTCCGACAACGAATAGGGCGACAAAGCGATCGGCGTTTGGCGATATCAACGTGTGGGGACGAAATGCCATCGTCGTATCGGTGACGATGAAGAGGCCCAGGATCAAACCCCAAGCCAAATATCGGAATGCGGTTTGGGGCATTTCTGAACTCAACGGGCTATGCCGCCGGGCGCGACATTGAGCGGTGCGCCGCCAATCGAAACGGGACCTGAAGGGCTGACGGCCCGAGGCGGCGGCTTTCTCGGCTGCGGGGTAGTTGGCGCGATCGGGGCACGCGGCACCTCGGCCGTAACAGGTGGCGGCGGCGCTGCCGGCGGGGGCAGATGCTGCAACTCCTCGACCTTCGAGGTCAGGACCGCCAACTGGTCGGTAATGGCCTTCAACTGCGCCTGCCCGTCGGCTACCGACCGATCGAGTGCGGCGAGGTCTTCCTCGAGCTTCTGTTGGGCCGCGAGGAGAGTTGGCAACGCCTCCTTGTCGCTCGTCGTCATCGCCTCGCCGGACGATTCGTGGCTGATGGCGGGGACCAATGCCGCGACTTCGGGCCAGGCGTAGACGCTGCCGGCGCCGACAAGGGCGACGACGACGATCAGAAGAAACCACGGCCAGCGGCGGCGACCGGCGGGCAGGGGGCTGTTCGGCGCATGGCCGTGCCACGCCTGGTCGGAATCGTTGTCCATCAATGCTTCCTAGGCGCCTCTGGCATTCGTTGCAATCGATACGGAGTTCGACCATGTTACCGGGTAATGCTTCATTTGCCCGCTCCCCTCTCAGCGCCTACCCGTACTTCCCAGCTCCTCGAAGAACTCGTCGCGCAAGCACCTGACGGCCCCGTCGACCTCGAATGGCTCCTCAGCCATCTGGACAGGCGCTCGTTCGGGTTGCTCCTGCTGTTGCTGGGGCTGCTCGTGATCGTCCCCGGCGTGGCCACAATTGCGACGCTGGCCCTCCTGTTTCCGGCGGTCGAGATGATGTTGGGGCACAGTGCTCCATCTTTTCCTCGCTTCCTGTCGAAGCGGCCGTTCGACTTCAAGCGATTCAAGCGGTTCACCGTCAGGGCGGGCCCGCTGCTGCGCGCGATCGAGAACATCAGCCGGCCGCGCTGGAACGCGCGCCATGACGTGACTGACCGGCTTGTTGGGTTGGTCGTGTTCCTGCTGGGTCTGTTGGCGGGCTGGCCCCTGCCTCTGGTCAATGTCATTCCCGGGATTGTGGTCGTCCTGATCGCGATCGCTTACCTGCAGGAAGATGGTCTGCTGCTGGCCGTAGCAATGGCGGCCGCGGTGATGTCCCTGCTTGGCCTTGGATGGACGCTCTGGACGTCGGCCGCGGCCGTGATCAGCTGGATCGCGGTCTGAAATACCGCGGCAAGCCGCGGAATAGACGCGCTACAGGACCGATGGAGCTTAAGACATTGGTTATCACTTTGCTTTCATTTTCACCGCCTCATTCAACAAAGAGGCACCATGTCTGACATCACCATTCCCGGCGGAAAAATTCGTTCCTTCATCGAGCGGATCGAGAATCTGGACGCTGAACTGCAGGAACTGAACGAGCAGAAGAAGGAAGTGTTTTCGGAGGCCAAGGGCGAGGGTTTCGACGTGAAAATCCTCAAGGAGATCGTCAAACTGCGAAAGCAGGACCAGGATGAGCGTGACGAGCGCGAATCGCTGCTCGATCTCTATATGCGCGCCATGGAAACGGCACCGGCCGACAAGGCTGCTGCGAAAGCGGCGTGAGACGCCCGCTGCGTTCCCCGCGATCGACACTCCGGGGGCGCGCGATCTCTCGGCGGACGAACTTCCCAAGTTCGTCCGCCCCCGTCCCATCAACCATTCGCGCGGCGTTGGTCGCACCTTCCGCTCATGATTGCGTCTTCCGATCGGATCGAAGTAGCGCTCGATCAGGGTTGATGCGGCGATGCGCAGCGGAGCGCTGGAACCGGCAATCCAAGGTCATCGCGACGCTTTGGCGCCCCGCACCGTTTCGACCATGGTTCGGAAGGTGATCGAGTATCTGGGGGCCTCGACCGGCGGAATGCTGTGCTCCCATATCTGCCGTGCATCACCGGCCATCAGGTAGAGTGATCGGGGCGCCGCATCGAGCGTGAACCGCTCCCATCCGTTTTCCGTCCGGCGTCGGAAGCGGAACTTGCATGCGGATCCCAGGGACAGTCCGAAAATCCTGTCGAAATGCGGCTTGTCGCGGTGCCAGCCGATACCGACGCCGCAATCATACTCGGTGCACAGGATCTGCCCGATCTCGGTCGACGCGCCGCCGAAGGATTGGATCGCGGCGACGATGCCGCTTAACCAGGAGGGGATCGGTTCGGCACATTCCAGTCGGCGCGACCCATAGTCGTACCGGTAGCCGAACGAAGCCACGCGGCGCTTGCCTTCGAACTGTCCGAACTGGAAGGGGGCAAGCGGAAGTGCCCGGATGTGGCGGATGAGTTCGCCCTCGGTCGCTTTGGAGATGAAATCCGGCGCGTAGTGTAGACCCGCCGGTCCTGCGGCGGGCGCATCGAACATCGACAGTTGCTCGGACAATCTGGTGCCGTCAGTGATTGCGAACCTGCCACGCATATGGGCGCGCCGAGACAGAATTCAAACCGGCCGTCAGTTCGCTCGGGCTTCCACCTGGCGCGGCTTCGATGGGCGAAAGGCGGCGTCAAAGCTCGGTCTCGGCATTCTCTTTCGCCACGATCTTCAGGCCTTGGCCAGGAGCGATTGCCGCAACGTCGTCGGCTTCGTTCCGTCGCCGCGGGTGACGGCGCTATGAGGACCAGTTGACCTTAGGGACAGGCTCTCAAGCCGAATGTATCCAATATAGCAATGTCGGCTTCAAGAGGACCGATCGAGCTCGGAAAATGCGCTTCGATCGCGGCCGCCAGAATATACATTTATCTATGTAGATAGAGATAGTTATGGAGGATTTCAGGTGTGAATATCTCCTCCGGTCAAACCAGCTACTGTCCAAATCTTGGATACGGATGTTGACTTCTGGATACATTATGTTCAATTTCCGCCCACAATAAAATCAATCCTGGGAGGACCCGGTGACCGGCAGTTCGGGCGCGCGCGGGGCGAAATTGACGCAGACGACGGCCGTGCTGGTGATGTGCGCGGTCCTGATCGTCATTTTTTCGATCTTCCTGAAGGGCTTCCTGACGCTGGGCAATCTGTTCGCGCTGGCGCGCAACATTTCGATACTCGGCATTCTCGCGCTCGGCATGGCCGTGGTCGTGATCGGGCGTGGACTGGATCTGTCGCAAGTCGCCTCCTTTGCCGCTTCCACCGCGATCGCGATCATCCTGATGAACTCGGGCTACGCGACGCCGGTCGCGCTGCTGATCGGCTTCGTGATGGCGATCGCCATCGGCATTCTGAACGGGTTTCTGATCTCGGTGATCGAGATGCCGCCGCTGTTGACGACGCTGGCGTCGAGCCTGGCGGTGCTGGGGATCGTGCGCACCACAGCGGTGCAGCACTATGTCGTCTATCTTTCCAAGGGGCATGACGAATTCCTGCGGCTCGGCGGCAACATCTGGGGCGGCGTTCCGATCTCGATCCTGATCTTCGCGGCCACCGCGGTCGTCGTGCATCTTTTCCTGTCGCGCACCGTGATCGGGCGCTTCGTCTATGCCCATGGCGACAATCCCGACGCCGCGCGTCAGACCGGTCTGCCGACCCGCCCGCTGACCATGATCGAGTACGCGCTGTGCGCTGCGATCGGATATGTCGGCGGTGTCGTGATGGTCGCGCAGACGGCGCTGATGCATCTCCAGGTCGCGGAATCGACGATCATTTTCGACGTCATCATGGTTGTGGTGCTCGGCGGCGTCAGCCTCGTCGGCGGCCGCGGCAACGTGATGAGCGTCATCGCCGGAACGCTGCTGATCGGCGTGCTGCTGAACGGCATGACCATCATGGACATGGACGTGCAGACCCAGAACATCGTCAAGGGTGTCGTGCTGCTGATCGCGATCCTGCTCGATTCCCGGCTGCATCCGCGCGACGAGGAGACGTCGAAGCAGGGCGATTAAAGCTCTGCATCAACCAACGGGCCGCAACAGTCGGCCGACATAACAGGGGAGGAATTGACATGACGAAAGCTGTGCACAGAAGGGCGTTTGCCGGCATCGGGCTGGCGGCGATGGTGGCAACCGCCGCGCTGGTGGCGGCGCCATCGCAGGCGGCCGGGCCGCGCGACCAGCTGCGCGACAAATTCGACAAGTCGCTCAAGGGCAAGACGGTGGCCTGGTCGCCGGTCTGGATGGGCGTTCTGGAATCCGAATGGACGCGCGTGATGAAGGATCGTTTCGACGATTACGGCATCAAGCTCGTCACCCGCGACGCCAACATGAAGTCCGACATCCAACTTCAGACCGTCAGCGACTATATCAACGACAAGCCCGACGTGATCGTGGTGCAAAATCCGAACGTCACGCTGCTCGCCAAGGAGCTCAAGCGTGCGATGGACGCCGGCATCTATGTCGTGCAGGTCAACATGGCGTCGAACACCCTGACCGATGCCTATGTCGGCGTCGATGCCAAGGATCTCGGCACCAAGATCGGGCGCGAGGTCATCAATCAGTGTGGCGGCGGCAAGGGCTCCGGCGAGGTTGCGATCCTTGAAGGCGAGGCGACCGCGGCCTATTCGCTCGACATGAAGAATGGCGCGATGGAGGTGTTCAAGACCGACCCGTCGATCAAGGTCGTATCGTCGCAGCCGACCAGCTGGGACGCCAACAAGGCCGGCGACATCACGACAACCGTGTTGCAGCAGCATCCCAAGCTGTGCGGGATCCTCAGCGTCTGGGGACCGCAAACCGCGGGCGCGGCGCAGGCGATCAAGGCGGCCAACATGGGCGACAAGGTGAAGGTGTTCGTCGCCAGCGACGGCCAGCCTGCCGATTGCGATCTGCTTGAGCAAGGCGCGTTCTCCGCGAACCTGTCGTATCGCGCCGACGTGCAGGGCCAGACCATCGCCGACGCGGTGATTGCGCTGTTGCAGAGCGGCGACAAGCCGGGCGCGAAGAACATCGCCTATTACACGACTCCCGCCTGGGTGAAGTCGAAGGACGATCGCATGTACTGCTTCAGCATCCCGAAGGGCGCGAAGTAAGTCGTTCCGGCGCCCGCGCCCACTGCGGCGCGGGCAGGCCGGAGCTGTCGATCCCAATCCCCTGCGTCGTCCCGCCGTTCGGCCGCTTCCGAGCCGAGCCCGCCGGAGTCTGTTGATGAAGAGCCTGCAACGAGCCTGGCACCGCCATTCGCCCCAGTTGTTCCTGGGCGAACTGCTTGAGAAGCGCTGGATGGAGCCGATCATTCCATTCACGCTGACGATCGCGGTTTTCCTGGCCTTCGCGATCATGATCCCGCGCTACCTGACGGCGGGCAGCCTGCAGGAACTGATGCGGAATTTCGCGGAGCAGGGCATGGTCGCGGTCGCGATGGCCTTCTCCGTGCTGTCGGGCGGCATCGACCTGTCGGTCGGCGCGGTGTTCGCGATGTCGAACTTCCTCGCGCTCTATCTGTACCTCATCCTCGGGCTGCCGCTGCCCGTGACCATCGTGCTTGTCGTCCTGTTCGGCGCGGCGATGGGCGCGATCAACGGCGGCCTGATTGCCTACGGCAAGACCCGGCCGTTCCTGACGACCCTCGTCGTCCTCATCATCGTCCGCGCCGCCTACAACAAGGTGACGGTCGCGTTCACGAACGAACTCGCGAGCATCGACAGCGGGTCCCGTACGTGGGACTTCATGGGCTCGGGGAGGGTTCTCGGCATTCCCTTCAACATGCTGGTGCTGATCCTGCTTGCGGTCGGAACCCACTTCTTCCTCACGCGCGTCAAGCCCGGCGTCCACATCATGGCGGTCGGGTCGAGCCGCAAGGCGGCCCGCCACGCCGGCGTCAACGTCAAGCGCGTGCTGTTCTCCGCCTATGTGATGTCGGGCGCGATCGCGGCGCCGGCGGGGATCCTCTATGCCGCGCGGCAGAGCAGCTCGGGCACCGACACCGGCGTCGGCTGGGAGATCAACGCGCTGGCCGCGGTGGTTCTCGGCGGCATCAGCCTGGCCGGCGGCCGCGGCACCATCGCGCGCGCCGTCATGGGCGCGGCGATCATCTTCGTGCTGACCAGCGGCATGGTCCGGCTCGGCATCTCCGGCAACCTGACGACCGCCATCATCGGCATCATCCTGCTGCTTGCGGTCGGCTTCAACGTGAAGTGGGTCAAGAACAAGGGCAAGGTGCTGCAAAAGGTCTACGTCACCCCAAGCTGGGTTGATTTCGAGCCGCCGCCGTCGGTCGAGCGGGGCAGCGGCACGCCGTTCGCGGAGAACGATCGCCTGAAGAACGCGGAAGCGATCGCGCTCAACATGATCGAAGGCCCGGAAGACATCATCCTTGACCGCAAGGACAACCTCTACACCGTCAACCGCAACGGTTCGATCATCCGCTTTCTCGCGCCTGACTATACCGTGCGCGAGGAATTCGCACGCATCGGCGGCCGGCCCCTCGGGTTAGCGTTCGATCGGGATCAGAACCTGCTCGTCTGCATCGCGGGCATGGGCGTTTACGGTGTGAAGCCCGATCGTTCAGTCTTCAAGGTCACCGACCGCACCACGCGCACGCGTACACGCCTCAAGGACGATTCGCGGCTCTATCTCGCTGACGACCTCGACGTCGCGCCCGACGGCAAGATCTATTTCAGCGAGGCCTCGACCCGCTATGAACTGACCGACTGGGCGCTCGACGGCTTTGAGGGGCGCGGCAACGGCCGGCTGATCTGCCACGATCCGAAGACCGGCACCACCAGGACGGTCCTCAAGAACTTGACGTTCCCGAACGGCATCTGCATTTCGCATGACGGTCAGTCGGTGCTGTGGGCCAGCACCTGGCTATGCCAGATCAATCGCTTCTGGATCGCCGGCCCGAAGGCGGGCACCAGCGAAATCCTGATCGACAACCTTCCGGGCTATTGCGACAACATCAACCGCGCCTCCGACGGCAAGTACTGGCTCGCCTTCGTCGGCCTGCGCACGCCGGTCTACGACCTTGCGATGCGCAACCCTGTTTTCCGCACCCGCATGGTCAAGCAGATCCCGCCGGACGAATGGCTGTGTCCGGGCATCAACTACGGCTGCGTGGTCAAGTTCGACGACAACGGCGTGGTGACGGAATCGCTCTGGGATCCGGGCGGGCTTTCGCATCCGACCATCACGTCGGTCCGTGAACACAAGGGCTATCTCTATATCGGGGGTCTGGAGAACAACCGCATCGGCCGCATCCGCCTGCAGGACGCCGACCCGACCTGGGAAGCGCACAAGTCCTATTGGGGAAGGGCCTGAGCCATGTCTCTGCTTGGCGATATCATCGATCGCGTGCTGTCCCCGAACCGGGAAATTCACGGCATTCCGGTGCTCGACGGCGCCTTCTCCCCGAACCAGCGGCTCGATCAGGCCCGACAGCTCGGCGACGAGATCGAGCGACCGGACGACATTGCGCTCGGGCAGGACGGTGCGCTCTACGTCTCGACCGGCAACCACGTCCTGCGTTGCACGGGAGACGACTTCAACACGCGCACGGAGTTCGCGACGCTCGACGGCCCGGTCGGCGGGCTTGCCTGCACGCCGGACGGCCGGCTGCTCGCCTGCGTCTCCGGCGTGGGGCTGGTGGCGCTTTCGCCGGCTGGAGAGATCATCGGCAAGCTCGAAAGCGTCGGTGGTGAGAAGATTGCCTGTCCGCTGTCGGTGACGGTCGCGCCGGACGGGGCGATCTACCTGACCGACGGCTCGCGAAACAATCGGCCAGAGCATTGGCTGACCGACCTGATGCAGAACCGCGCCCCCTCGGGCCGGCTCATCGCCTGCAATTCCTCGCTCGGCAGTGCGAGCGTGCGTGCGGACAAGCTCGCATGGCCGCTCGGCTTGGTCGTATCCGGCGACGGCAAGGAGGTCTGGGTCGCCGAATCCTGGACCCACCGCCTGACCGCTTTTTCACGCACGGGTGACGACAGGCGCGTGATCGTCAAGAATCATACCGGCTACCCGGCGCGTCTTGCCCGAGGCGAGAATGGTGAGGTCTGGATGGCCTTCCTCGCGCTGCGCACGCAATTGACCGAATTCGTCCTGCGCGAGCGGGCATTCTGCGAAGAGATGATGCGGACGGTGCCACCGGAGCTTTGGATCGGGCCGGCGCTGGATGGCCGCCTCAATCCGCGCGAACCGACCCAGATCGGCCGCATTAAGAAACTCGGCATCCAGAAGCCGTGGGCGCCGCCGCGTTCCTATGGCCTCGTCGCCCGGCTCGACGCCAGGGGCGCGGCGACCGAGACGCTGCACAGCCGCGTCGATGGTCGGGTTCATGGAATAACCGCCGTCCGCCCGATCGGCTCGCGCGTGCTGGCGGTGTCCAAGGGACGCGATTGCCTCGTCGAACTGCCGCCTGGTCGCGGCATGCAGGAAGGATGAACGCTATGCCGGCGGAACAACAGGCAGGGACCCCGCTGCTGCGGATCGTCAATGGCAGCAAGGTCTATGGCGGTCTGCACGCGATCGATGGCGTCAATTTCGATCTGCGGCCGGGCGAAATCCACGCGCTGCTGGGGGAGAACGGCGCAGGGAAATCGACGCTCTGCAAGGCGATTGCCGGTGCGATCGTGCTGACCTCCGGCGACTACCTGATCCAGGGACGCAAGGTTTCGTTCGCGTCGCCGAAGGAAGCGCTCGAGGGTGGGGTCGCGATGGTCTACCAGGAATCCAGCCTGGTCCCCTCGATGACGGTGGCGCAGAACCTTGAGCTCGGCATGGAGAAGTGGGTCACGGTCTACAGCAAGATCAACATCGCGGCGACCCAGTCGCTGCAATCGATGAACTTCAACGTCGACCCGCTGGTGCTGGTGGAGAATCTCGGAACCGCCAAGCGGCAGATGGTCGAGATCGTGCGTGCGGTTCGCCACAACGCCCAGGTCTTCATCTTCGATGAGCCGACCGCATCGCTGACCCCTGAAGAGACCCAGCATCTGTTCCATCTTCTCAACACCCTGAAGGAGAAGGGCGCCGGGATCATCTTCATCTCGCATGCGCTGGAAGAAGCATTGAACATTGCCGATCGCATCACCGTGCTGCGCGATGGCAAGCTGGTCGCCACTGTACCGGCGAAGGACGTCACGCGTGACGCCCTGGTGCGGATGATGGTTGGCCGTGAGGAAACGGCAGCGCAGTACGCGACCCACGGGGCTGATCCGGATGCGCCGAAGCCGCATGCCTCCCGCGGTGAGAAGGTGCTTTCGGTCGAAAACGTGACGATGGGCAGCATCGTCAAGAACATGTCGTTCTCGGTGTTCAATGGAGAAGTCGTCGGCATCTTCGGGCTGGTCGGGGCAGGACGCTCCGAGATCGCGCAGATCGTCAGCGGCGCCCGCAAGCGCAACTTCCTGCGCGGCGGGATGATCTATCTGCGGGACAAGCCGATCCGCTACCGGGTGCCGCGGCAGGCGGTGCGCGACGGAATCGCCTATATCACCGAGGACCGCAAGGTCGACGGCTTCTTCGAGACGATGACGGTGGATCAGAATATCTATCTTGGCTATCTGTCGTCGCCGCGCGTCAAGCGGTTCCTTTACTCTACGCGCGAGATGAAGCGGATCGCCGATCAATGGATCTCGGCGCTCTCGATCTCCGCATTGAAGCGGACGCTGAAAATTGTCGAATATTCCGGCGGCAACCAGCAGAAAGTCGTGGTGGGAAAGTCTCTGGCCCAGGAGCCTACGGTGGTCATCTTCGACGAACCGACGCGAGGCGTCGATGTGAGCGCCATTCCACAAATTCACGAGGCGATTCGCAGGCTGGCGCGCGAGAACAAGGCGGTTGTCGTTATTTCTTCCTATCTGCCGGAGATTCTGGCTATCTCGGATCGGATCCTTGTCGCTCGTGGCGGACGTATCGTCGAGGAAATGGCACGGGCCGATGCGACCGAGGACAAGATCATGTACGCGGCCATTCATTGAAGGAGGGCCTTTCATGAGTCCTTATCAGCGGCCTCCCCATTGGAAGGACATGACGCGGGACGGCAATGAGGACGATCCGGAGTCCCGTCGCCTGATGAGCGAGAGGATCGCAAGCGAGATTCGCAGCGCGGTGCTGAGCGGCGAGATGCGGCCGGGCACGCGGATTCGGCAGGAACTCCTTGCGGCTCATTTTGGGGCCAGCCGCATTCCCGTGCGCGAGGCGCTGAAGCAACTCGAGAACGAGGGGCTCGTCGTGATGGCGCCGAACCGTGGCGCCTGGATTGCGGACGTCAATTCGGAAGAATCGATCGAGATCTACAAGATCCGTGAAGCGGTCGAGCCGCTCGCCATCGGCGAAAGCGTTCCAAATCTGACCGACGAGGATATCGAGACGCTTGACCGCATTGTGCGCGAACTTGAGCAGGTCACCACCCTCGAGGAATACATCCAGCTTGACCGGGAGTTTCATCTGCGCACCTATTCGCGGGCGCGGATGCCGCAACTGCTGGCGATGGTCGAACGCTTCTGGAACAGCACGCAGCATTTCCGGCGACAGTTTGTGAGCGAGACCTACGCCAAGGACGGGTTTCCGTTCTCCGATCCTCAGCATGTCCTGATCATGGACGCGATCCGGGCGCGCGATGTCGAAGCTGCACAGGTGCTGGTGCGCCTCCACATCCGGCGCACGCGCGTTGTCATTCAAGCAAAAGAGAGTGGGGCGGCCCAACCGCCCTTCGCAAGCCGTGCCGCGCCACCGCATGCGCGTCTCGGCTCGGTCTATCGAGGAAAAAGTGCCAATGAGTAGTGGCGGCGAACGCCTTTCGCCACGGTTCCTGCGGCGCCAGGTGGCGGCGCGCTATAGCGGCCGCCGGGCCGGACGAGGCTGCCATCGTTACGACACTGGTGGCAAGCGGCGATGACTGTCGGCCTGGATTCCGTGTCGCGTGCGCACGCTTACGATGAAGCCGCGGGCCGGCTGCGCGCGCGGCTCGGGGAATCGTCGGTCGAGCCGCCCGATCCCGGAAGGCGGACGGCGCTCGATCTGTTTCGTGCCGCGCCGCGCGAGGCCCCGGCGGTGTTCTATTTCGATGCGACGCAGACCTATGCCGATATCGATCGATTCAGCGACCGGCTCGCTGCCCGCTTCGCGCAAAAAGGAGTCGGGCGCGGCGATCGGGTCGCCGTCATTCTTCAGAATGTGCCGCAGTTCGTCATCGTCAGCGTAGCGGCCTGGAAGGTCGGGGCCATCGTCGTCAGCCTCAACCCGATGTACCGCACGCCGGAGCTTCGCAAGCTGTTCGGGGATTGCGAGCCGAAGGCGGTGATCTGCCACGACGATCAATGGGAGAACGTTTTCCTGGCCGCCGGTTCGGTCGATTCCGAGCTGGTGTTCTGGACCGGCGCTCGGGAATTCCAGCTGCGAAACGATGTCCGGGTGCTGCCGGTGCCGGGCGCAGCTCCGCAGGCCCGGGCGCTGGCGACGGTTTTCGCCGAAAATGCAGCCGCACCACCGGCGCCGGTTCTGACTTCCGACGACATCGCCCTTCTCTTGTATACCTCCGGAACCACGGGCGTTCCAAAGGGCGCCATGCTCACGCATCGCAATCTGGTGGCGACCGCGTTGATCTGTTGCGATCATTTCGAATTGAACGGCACGTCGCGCATCTTTGGAGTCGCGCCGCTGTTCCACATCACCGGCTTCGAAATCCAGATGGTCGCGGCGTTTGCCGCGCGTGCAGCGATGGTGCTGACCTATCGCTTCCAGCCCCAGGTCGCGCTCGATGCCTTCCTTGAATGGCGGCCGACATTCATCGTCGGTGCCATCACCGCGTACATCGCGCTGATGAACCAGGCTGACGCAACGAGCCGGCATTTCGAGAGCTTCGTACATATCTATTCCGGCGGCGCGCCGATCGCGCCCTCGGTCATCGATGCCTTTGCGAAACGGTTTGGACGGGCGATCCGCAGTTCCTATGGAATGACCGAACTGACCTCTGCAAGCCATCTTGCGCCCAACGAAGGTCGGATTCCGGTCGATCCCGACTCAGGCGCGCTGTCGATCGGCAGGCCGACTTCGGGCGTCGATGCGATCGTCGTCGACGACGAGCGCCGCCCGCTCGGACCCGGCGCGCATGGCGAGGTGGTTGTGCGTGGCTCAGGCGTGATGGCCGGCTACTGGAGAAAGCCGGCGGAAACCGACGAGGTGCTGACCAACGGCTGGCTGCATAGCGGCGACGTCGGCTTCTTTGACGAGAGCGGCTGGTTCTACCTCGTGGACCGCAAGAAGGACATGATCTCCGCCTCCGGCTTCAAGGTCTGGCCGCGCGAAGTCGAAGACGTGATCTATGGCTTTCCGGGCGTGCGCGAGGCAGCCGTCGTCGGCGCCGCCGATCCCTATCGCGGCGAGACGGTGGTCGCCTTCGTCTCCGCTCAACCCGGCACCGTGATCGACATCGCCGCGCTCTCGCGCTTCTGCCGCGAGCGACTGGCGGCCTACAAGTGCCCGGTCGACATTCGCGTGCTGGACGATCTGCCGAAGACGGAATCCGGAAAAATCACCCGAAACACGCTCAGGGACGGCCTGCGCGGCCGGTAAGGAGAATCTACGTGGATATCACCCAAAGCGAGCGCAGCCAGCAACTGGCCGCGCGTCTCCAGCGCTTCATGATGGAGCACATCTATCCGAATGAGCGCCGATATTATCAGGAGGCCGAGCGGCTCGGGCCCTGGGCTGTGCACCCGGTTGTCGAGGAACTGAAGCCGCGCGCACAACAGGCCGGCCTGTGGAACCTGTTTCTGCCCGCTCACGAGGACGGGCTGACCAATCTCGAATATGCCCCGCTTTGCGAGATCATGGGGCGCTCGCATCTTGCTCCCGAGGTCTTCAATTGTAGCGCCCCTGACACGGGCAACATGGAGACCATCCTGCGCTACGGTACGGAGGCGCAGAAGGAACGCTGGCTGAAGCCCTTGCTGGCCGGCGAGATCCGTTCTTCCTTTGCGATGACGGAGCCCGACGTTGCCTCGTCCGACGCGACCAATGTGGCCAGCTCGATCGTCCGTGACGGCGACGATTACGTGATCAACGGTCGCAAATGGTACACCACCGGCGCCACCGATCCGCGATGCAAGATCATCATCTTCATGGGGCAGACCGATCCGCAGAATCCGGATCGTCACAAGCGTCAGTCGATGATCCTCGTGCCGAAGGAGACGCCCGGCGTGCATGTCGTCCGTTCGCTGCCCGTGCTCGGCTTCTACGGCGTACCGGATCGTGCATCCGAGGTGATATTCACCAATGTACGCGTGCCGGCCGCCAACATGCTGCTCGGCGAGGGGCGGGGGTTCGAGATCGCGCAGGGTCGGCTCGGGCCCGGACGCATTCATCATTGCATGCGGTTGATCGGCCTCTCCGAGCGCGTGCTCGAGCGCATGTGCCGGCGCGCGCTGAAACGTGTCGCCTTCGGCAAGCCTCTCGCCGAGCAAACCGTGACGCTCGAGCGGGTGGCCGAAGCGCGCATGAAGATCGACCAGGCGCGGCTCCTGACGCTCAGAGCTGCCTACATGATGGACACGGTCGGCAACAAGGCCGCGCGGCAGGAAATCGCGATGATCAAGGTCGTCGCGCCGAACATGGCGCAGACCATTGTTGACTGGGCGATCCAGGCGTTCGGGGGAGGCGGCACCAATAACGACCATTTCCTTTCGGCAGCACTCGCAACGACTCGCTTGTTGCGACTGGCCGATGGCCCCGACGAGGTCCACCGCAACCAGATCGGCAAGCTCGAATTGCGCCGATGGCTCAACGTCGATCCCGCACGAACCGGCGGTGGCGCGGATCCGTTGTCGCCCGATGAATCCGAATCCTGGTCCGAAGGCGGCTTGTGGCCGCGCCCGAAAGATTTGCCATAGGCGGGTTGGGAAGGGGCTGGAGCCGGAGCGCATCGGCTCCAGCGCTGATCAACAAAAGGAGAGTTGTGAGCGATCTCACAGGGGGACGTCGAGTCCTGCACTAGTCAGGAATCTCTCAGAACCAACGGAGGTTCGCATGAAGCTCCTGATGATCGCCGGCCTGACCGCCCTCGCGCTTTTTCTGGCTGCAACGAATGTCCCGAGATCGCATCCATCGTCCGTGAGCCACACATCAGTGGCAGGGATGCCCGCTGTGCAAGAACAAGACAAGCTGCCGGTTGAAGATTTCGACGATCGATCGCTGGTGTTTCCGAGGGGAACTCAGCAATAGAGAGAATAGTGCCGTCGCATCCGAACGCATTCGGTTCGGGATGAGCGGGCTGGAAATCGTCTGGCGTTGAACAGCGCGACGCGTCGGCGGCTTGTTCGCTGACGCAGCCCCCGTCGCGCGCTGTGTTTCAAAAACTCATGAAGATCGGGTTGATCTCAGCGGGATCGCCGACATGTTCCGGGAATTGAAACGGCGCACCGTGGCGATCGACTATCAGAATTGCCAGTAGCAGCGCCAACACCGCAGCGATGTAGATCAGCAGTGGAGACGCGTCCCGGCTGGTGGGATTGCGATCCCGCGGCGGCAACACGCGAGAATGCCAAATGCGCGAGATGAACTGCAGATATGCTTTCGGATGTATTTGCATGTTCGACCTCGATTGTGAGGCGCCTTTACCAAGACTGCGACCGCGTGGGCCGCTCTTCAAGGCGCCGCTTGTCGCACCCCAAACCGAATACGAGCTCCCTTGTTGATTACTGGTGAAATGGGCACGTTGTTGCCAAGGGCCAAGCCCGTCGCCCATGGACACGCCAGATTTCCAGAATGATCGCCGGCGGGGCCGATGGACGCCAGGGGAGCACTTTGGCCGGGCAGCAAAAACGGGCAGAATGGCTTGGGGGCTTCGCTGCGAGAGTCTCCGACGGCCATGGATTTGATTTTGCGCCTCGCCACGCTCCTTGTGACGGCATCGTTGCTTCTTGCGCTGCAACCCGCGCAAGCGCAATTGGCCGGACACGGCGGACCTGTCCGCGCGATCGCCGTTTCAGGCGATGGCAGAACGGTTCTGTCGGGCAGCTTCGACACTGCGGCGATCCGATGGTCGCTGGCAACCGAGTCTGCGGAGCAGGTCCTTCGCTTCCATTCGGGTGCGGTGAATGCGGTCGCGTTCCTCGGCGATGGAAGAATGGCAACGGCCGGTGCGGATGGCCGGATTGCGATCTGGACGTCGGGCCAGTCGCAGCCGGACCGGGTCTTCGCGGACCATGCGGGACCCATTGTCGGGCTCGCCGTCTCGCCGGATGCATCGAAGCTCGCATCCGCCTCGTGGGACCACACCGTGCGGCTCTCGTCGTTGTCCGACGGGGGCTCGCGCGTGCTGCAAGGTCACTCGCAAAACGTGAATGGCGTGGCCTTTGCCCCCGACGGACAATCGCTGGTGAGCGTGGGCTACGATCTGACGGTGCGGATCTGGCGCCTGCCGGACGGCAGCGCCGAGGTCGTCACGGTGCCGTCGCCGCTGAATGCCGTGGCGATCTCGCCTGATGGCGAAATCGTCACTGGCGCAGCGGACGGCAAGCTGCGCATGATGTCGGCCGACGGCAAGGCAAGCGGCGAGGTCATGGCCGGTGCCACGCCGATCGTCGCCTTGGCGGTCTCGCATGACGGCGCCTTGATCGCCGCGGCGGCTATTGACGGCACGGTGGCGATCGTCGATCGCAAGGCGCGCAGCGTGCTGCGCACGCTCGCCGGGCTGGGCGGGCCGGTTTGGTCGGTTGCATTCCTGCCCGATGGCGTGACGCTTCTGACCGGCGGCGCCGACGGCAAGATCAGACGCTGGAACGCACTGACCGGCGCGGCGGCCGGATCGAACGTGGAGGGCACGCCGGGGGACCCGCTCGCCGCTTATGGCGGCGATCACGGCGCCGAAGTCTTCAGGGCTTGCGTCGCCTGCCACACATTGTCGGAGACGGAGGTGCAGCGTGCCGGTCCGACCCTTGCCGGACTGTTCGGTCGGAAGATCGCCTCGCTGCCGGGCTATCGCTTCTCCGACGCACTCAAGACGATGGACATCGTCTGGACGCCGGAGACCGTCTCAAAATTGTTCGAGATCGGGCCGAACGCCTATACGCCCGGCACGAAGATGCCGGAGCAGCAGATCGGCTCGGCCGAAGATCGCCGCGCGCTCACGGACTTCCTGGCGCGTGCGACGTCGAAATAGCCCGCGTTGGCGCTAGCCGCCTCGCGGCGTCCTCAAGCGAAGATATGAGGCTTTAATACCCCGGCCATTGCTCCACTGGAATTTTCGTCAGCTCCGGGTTCTCCTTGAGCATGCGGGCGATATTAATGCTGGGATGCTCCTTGAGCGCCGCCACGACGCACTGGTTGACGTATTTGCGGCGTGACAGCCACTTGATCTTCTTGCCCTTCGCCTCGGCCTTGCAGGCGACGACCGCCTGCTTGAGTGCAACCTTTTCTGCTTTGGTAAGGGCGGCGGCCTCGACCGCTGTGCCGCCAAGGGCAGTGGTGACAAGGCACGTCGACAGAACCTTCATGAATCGAGGCATGCGGCTAGTCCTTGTTCTCGCGTTGACGCAGGTAGTCATCCGTCGTTCGTGGCGGCGCGCGTTCCGGCACGTCCTGGATCGGATCGAACTGCTGTTCGCTCATGACGATGACCCGGCAATCGGCGCACATCCGCAAGGCCTCGGTCCGGCGGTCCCCGGCAGGGTACATCCAATGCCGTCCCTCGAGTTTGGTCGCGATCCGATCGATCGTGCTCTTGACGCCGAACGGCGTGCCACAGCGAATACACAGGGCAGGTTCTTCTTCCTTGATCACCCGCGCCGGCGCGCGTCTTGCCCGGAAATCGATCTGCGGGGTGAGCCTGATGACTTTTTCAGGACAGGTGCTCTGACACAAACCGCACTGCACGCAGGCGTCCTCCACGAATTTGAGGACGGGGCGGTCTGGATCGGCGCGGAGCGCGCCGGTTGGGCAGGCCGAAACGCAGGACAGGCACAGCGTGCAACCGCCGACGTCGACGGTGATCGCACCGATCGGTGCACCCTCGGGCAAGGCGATCACGTCAACCGGCTTGGGGGCGAGGCGATGCAGTTCGCTCAAGCCGAAGCGAAGCAGATCGCCGCGTTTGCCGACCGTCAGGAAAGTCGCGGGATTTTCGAGGCCGGCGAGGGGGCCAATCCCCGTCAGTTGCTCGGCCAGAGTGTCGGGATCGTCGGTTTCGATCGTGCTCACGCGGCGGCCGTCAAATCCGAGTCCGGCGAGAATGGTCTCGGCCATCCGGATCGTCAGCAACGATCCGGTCACGTCGTGTCGTGGCTTGGCGCGCAGCAGGAGCCGCACGGCAGCCGCGCCATAGGCGAAGGCGCCGATGATGGCTTCCAGGCCGACCTGCGTCAGCTCGTTGACGGCGAGGGGAAGCACGTTGGCCGGCAATCCGTCGCCATGGCGGGCGAGCGCATCGATCAGCGGCGTGCCGTGCTGGCTGTCATGCAGCAGCAGGACCGGATGCGTGCCGCCGGCCTCGCGATAGGCGCGCAACATGGCGCGGAGGATCTGCAACTGGGTATCGGCGGGTGGCAGCGCGTAGGATGCCGCTCCGGTGGGGCAGGCGGCCGCACATTGCCCGCAGCCTGCGCACACCTCCGCGTTGACTGCGACATGGTCGCCGTCCGGCGTGATCGCGCCGGTCGGGCACAAATCGAGGCAGCGATGGCATCCGATCAGCTTCGAGCGGGAATGCGCGCAGAGGCTGGGTGTGAAGTCGACATATCTCGGCTTGTCGAAGCTTCCGACGAGATCGCGGGCGGCGAGCACCGCACGCAGCATGGCCGCGGGATCTCTCGGATCCGCGCGGAGGTAGCCGTCTCGCAGATCGTGTGCGGGAAACAGAGGCGGCTCGCCCGAGAGGTCGAGCACGAGATCGCAGCGCGAGATCGCGCCGTTGCGCGGGGCTTCGAACTCGAAGCGGGCGCGTGAGGACGGGCGTGGCTGCGCGTAGTCGTCGATCGTGAGCTCGAAGCCGCCAAAATGCCCCCGTGCGTTGCGGATCGTGCCCTTCACGATCGGGAACACGGCCGCGGCAGGCGGCACGACGTCCGCCGGCTTCCTGAGCATGACCGTGACGTCGAGATGGTCCGCCAGCAGCCGGCCAGCCTCGATCGCGGTCTCGTCGCGCCCATAGATCAGGATGATGCCATCGCTCGACAATGTGACCAGCGGATAGTCCGGCGCGGGAACCGCCGCCGCCGCAAGCAGTGCCGCCATCTTCGGGCCCGCCTTCGCGCCGTCGCGCGACCAGCCCGCCGTCTCGCGGATGTTGACGAAGCTGATCGGGCCGGCGCGTTCGCCCATCTCATTGGTGAACTGGCCGGCCTGCTGCGTGCAGGCGACGGTCAGCGGGCCGTCGGCTTTCGCGGCGTTGCGGAAATCTTCGAGCTCGGCGCCGCAGAGATGACGATGGCTCCTGATCTCGCAGTTGGGACATCCACGCTGGATCGCGGCCACGTCAAGGCGCATCGTGTCTTCACACGAGCAGATCAGGACGGTCTTCGCTGGCTGCTCCAGGTCGATCCCTCCGCGGGTGCGGCGCCGTCTTGCGGACTCGCGCCATTCCTTCACCTCGTATAGATATTCACTATCGGAAGGAAAAGGAAAGTGGAGGACGGCCCTTGCGGTCGACCCCGACCAGCCGCGTTTCCGTGACGGAAGCGATCCATCTGCCGCCGCCATTCACGCTCGTCCGGTTGCGTGAGAGCGGAGACGCCTTTGCTCACGCTTGCCGCATTGCACCCAAAAGCGGTGCCGGCACGCTGGTGTGCGTCGGCCGGTTCGATCTTGCCGAATTCGCCGTGGTGCTCGAGCCGGGCGAGCCCTTGGCCACCGCGCGGCGCGCCTTCTATGCCGGCATGGTCGCGCTCACCGACGCCCTGCGCGCCTATGCGCCGCCGCACAAGACGGTCGCGATCGGCTGGCCCGACACCGTCGCGATTGACGGTGGGCTGGTCGGCGGCGGACGGATGGGATGGCCGACGTCAGCGCGCGAGGACGAGCCGCCTGCCTGGCTGGTGTTCGGCGCCATGATCCGGACGGTTGCAATGGCCGATCAGGGACCAGGCGTCCATCCGCTCGCGTCCGCGCTGGATGAGGAGGGGTTTGGCGAAGCGGGAGCCGTGCAGGTGACCGAGAGCTTTGCGCGGCACCTGATGCGGGCGATCGATAGCTGGCAGACCGATGGCTTTGGCAGCCTCGCGCGCGACTATCTCAGCCGGATCCCCCGCGAGCGGCGCACCGTGCTGCGGATCGATGACGGCGGCGATCTCCTCACGCGCCGCGTCGGTGCCGACAGGATTGAACGCAGCGTACTCGTCAAGGCACTCGGAACGCCGTCCTGGTTCGATCCGAAGCTCGGAGGGCCGCGGCTGTGAAACTGCTGCGCAGCATCGCGCTCGATCCCTCCGACACCTTCGTATTCGATGTGGCGGCCGAGCCGGGCGAATGGGCCGTCTCCGGCGCCTTCCGCTTCTGCGATCAGGATCCGACGAAGCTGACCGGCAAGGCCCGCGTCGCGTTCCGCAGTGGCTTCCTCGGGGTGCAGTCCTGGGGCTGGTCGACGCTGGTGCAGATCGTGCCTGCGACCGAGAATGATTGCAGCGCGCTGATCGACCGCCTCGCCAGGCAGCTCGTCGATCGTTTCGGAGCGCCGGATCTGGCGACCGCGCGGACGGCGGCGGAAGAGGAGGTCGCCTTCGCGCAGTCGCTCTGCAACCATCCGGTCAGCTCGCTCATTGCCGTTCACCGTTCGGTGAGCGACGGCGAAGTCCGGGAGTCGTTCCGCAGGCTGCAACTGCGCCAGGGTCAGGGACACGGCAAGGCGTTCTCGTTCATGGAAGTCGAAGACGATGTCGAGCCTGACGGTGATCTCAAGCTTGCCGATATGAGCGGGGAGTCGCGGCACCGATGAATGATTTCTGGATCGCGTGCGGCCACCATCTGCTCGATCGCGACGAGAGCGGTGGGCTTTGCGTCACCGACGAGTTCCTGAAGGCCTATTTTGTTCGTCCGGAGCTGATTCCGCCGGATGAAGCATGCCCGGTCGAGCGGCGGCTGCACCGCGCGCTGCTCGCTTCTCCCCGCAGGCCGGTCGGCGCCGAAGAGATCGAAGCCATTGTCGATGCGGACGCCCGGGAGAACTGGCGGCTCGTGCTTGCCTTCCGCGACCTCCTCGTGCGGCATCCGACGCTGGAGCAGGCCTATCTTGCAACCGTCCGGTCCGGGACCAACGATTTGCCGCCGCTGTTCGTCAATCAGCTCGTGCACGTGATCCTGCGCAATGCGCTCGACGGCTGCGATGATCCGTTCGTGCTGCGCGCAGCCGAACTGTTCTTCCGCCCGCAGCGCATCCTGCCGGCCCTGCTGCTCGGCGATGAAGAGGTCGTCGGGGGACAGACTCCGACCCCGGTGCTCTCGCTGATGTCGATGCTGGGGGCGGTGACCGATGCCGAGCTCGACGTCTTGCGCGAGGACAATGCCGGCGATTACTGGCGCCGAAGCGACCAGTTCGACATGGCATTCGACCTCACCGCAGGCGGCCGCGGGCCGGCGGCGCTGGCGCAGGCGATGGCGCGCTGGATCTCCCATCTGCTCGGGATCGACGTCAGCATTGAGCCGCTGCGCGAGCTGCGTGATGCACGTCTCACCTGGTATGTCGGGCTCGACGCCGATGCGACCAGGCTCGGCGACCGTCTCTGGCATGGCGAGCAGCTCGACGACCGCAGCGCCGGACGCGTGCTTTCATTGTTCCGTCTGACGTTTGCGGACACGAACGCGGCCGCGGACGAGATGCGGGGCGAGCCGGTCTATCTCATTCTGTCGATGAACGCCGACCAGAAGCTCCGGATGAAGCCGCAGAATTTGCTGACGGGGCTGCCGGTCAAACATCTGGAGTTGGCGACATGAGTCCGGCCGCGCTGCCGCTTGTGCGCGTCCCCGTCGGCGTTGTGGTCGAGCGGCACCAGGCGGATTCGCCGTGGACCGACTTTGTCTGGCGCGCGGTCGCCGTGTTGCCCGACGAGCCGGACACCAAACCCTGGACGGTGCTTCGCGAAGAGAACGGGACGACGCTGTTTTATGCCGGCAGCGCTACGGTCGATCTCTATGGTTCCGAGACGGCGCGCTATCGCGACAATCTCGCCTCGGGCAGTCCGGCCATCTGGGCCGTCTTGTCGCCGGCGGAAGGCGCCTGGCCTTATTCGGTGGCTGCCGCGACCGCCGATCCTTCGGAGGGCGAGGCGTTCACGGAGGCCGGTGCGAATCTGGTCGAGGCCGTCCCCATGCCGGAGATGCTGCGTGAGCAGATTGAAAGCTTCGTGGCCGAGCACCACGTCGAACGTGAGTTCTTCAAGCGCAAGCGACGGCAGGCCGATCCCGAGGCGCTCGCGCGCCGGCAGCATGAAGGCGGACACGAATGAGTGAGGACAAGTTCCTGACACGCTGGTCCCGTCGCAAGCAGGAGGCAAAGGCGAACGCCACGCCACCGGACCCGGCCATGCGCGATGACATGCAGTCGTCGCCGCCGTCTGCCGTGAGCGCCGACCACACGGAATTCGACCTTTCGAGCCTGCCTTCGATCGACTCGATCACGTCGGCGACCGACATCACGGCGTTCCTGCGCAAGGGAATTCCGCAGGAGCTGACGCGTGCGGCGCTTCGTCGCGCCTGGAGCGCCGATCCCGTCATTCGCGACTTTGTCGGGCTTGCCGAGAACGCCTGGGACTTCAACGACCCGACCGCGATGCCGGGCTTTGGCCCGCTGGATTGCTCCGAGCCGGAACTGGCCGCGCTCATCGACAGGATCGTCGGCGGCCTCGGCAAGCCGGCCGAGGCACCGCCCGAGCGTTCGGTTGAAGTCGCGGATTCTTCGCAGGAATTGCGCGAGGTCGAGTTGCCGGGCATCGGCGCCGAAGAAGCCGCGACCACGGGATCCGCACCTGATCCTGCTGCAACGCAACGAACGCTCGACGAAAGCTCCGACGGCGAACAGGTGCCGGTTGAGCGCCGCACGCACGGCAGCGCGCTGCCTCGCTAGGGACCGCGACGAAAGGCCATAGCCTCAGACTATGCGAGCTGATTGACCCCCCGTTGGGCCGGGACTAGGCTTCGCTAGCGCTTTGTAAGAAAAGCAAAATCAGCACCCGGGACTTGGATGGAGGTCCACGTGCGCGATGCTGGCCTTGAGCGAGCCATTGACGCTGCCGGCGGCGTTGCAGAGCTTGCGCGCAAAATCGGCATCAGCCAGCCCTCTGTTTCGAACTGGAACAAGGTGCCCGCGCAACGGGTGATCGCCGTCGAAGCCGCCACAGGCATCTCGCGCGATCATTTGCGGCCTGATCTGTACAGCGAGCCGCTTCACGCCGAAGCGCCGATCGATTCTGTCGATGTCGCGCGTGCGCAGGAATATCTGCTGCTCGCGACACTGTTGTCCGCCGCACCATCGAAGAAACTGCTCGATCAACTGGCTGCGTTGACCGCCGATGCCACGCCGCTTGGGCGCGCGCATGCCGCGCTGGCCGAATCCGCCGCCAATGCGGTCGCGGCGAAGGTCGAACGCGAATATTTCGATCTGTTCACAGGTCTCGGCCGCGGCGAGCTCTTGCCCTACGCCTCCTACTATCTGACCGGCTTTCTCAACGAGCGGCCGCTGTCGCGTCTGCGCGCCGACCTCGCTGCGTCCGGGATCGAGCGCATCGCGAACAATTCCGAGCCGGAAGATCACGCGGCTATCCTGTGCGAGATCATGGCAGGCTTCGCGGGAGGGCGTTTCCCGGCGCCGTTCGACGCGCAGCGCGCCTTCTTCGGCAAACACGTCGCGCCTTGGATGGGGCGGCTGTTCGTCGACATCGAGCGCGCGGAGAGCGCCGTCTTCTATCGTGCGGTCGGTGCGCTTGGTCGCGCCTTTATCGAGATCGAGACAGAAGCATTCACGTTCGCGAACTGACCTGCATCCGCAGGTCCAGGAGAGATGCGATGAGTGAAGACAGGACAACCACAGTCGGGCGCCGCGATTTCCTGCGCAAGGTCGGCGTCGGCACGGTGGGCGCCGGCGCGACCCTCGCAACGCCGCTGGTCGGGGCTGCGCAAGCTGACAGCGAAACCAACGATGAGAAGCGCAAGGCGCGCTACAAGGAAACCGATCACGTCAAGGCGTTCTACCGCGTCAATCGTTATCCGGCCAAGGGAGGTTGACCGTGCTGATCAAGCGAACAAACCAGCGTTCCCTGCGCCAAGGCTCCGCCGCCAGCTCCCTTGCAGATCAGGCCGGTGGCCTCGACCGCCGCAGCTTCCTGCGCAAATCCGGTCTTGCCGGCGGCGCGCTTGCCGCATTCGGCACCTTGCCGCTCGGCAGCGTGCGCAAGGCGGAAGCCGCGGCGGCCGGTCCGCTCACGGCGGGCGCGACCGTGCGCAAGAGCATCTGCACGCATTGTTCGGTTGGGTGCACGGTGACGGCCGAGGTCTTGAACGGGGTATGGATCGGCCAGGAGCCGAGCTGGGATTCGCCGATCAATCGCGGCTCGCATTGCGCCAAGGGCGCTTCCGTGCGTGAGCTCGTGCACAGCGAGCGGCGGCTGCGCTATCCGATGAAGCTGGTGGGCGGGCAATGGACCCGCGTCTCCTGGGACACCGCGATCAATGAGATCGGCGACAAGATTCAGGCTGTTCGTGAGAAGTCGGGTCCTGATTCCGTCTATTGGCTCGGCTCGGCCAAGATGACCAACGAAGGCGCCTACCTGTTCCGCAAGCTCGGCGCGTTCTGGGGCACCAACAATACCGATCACCAGGCCCGTATCTGCCATTCAACCACCGTCACCGGCGTCGCCAACACCTGGGGCTACGGCGCGATGACCAACAGCTACAATGACATTCGCAATGCGAAGACGCAGGTCATCCTGGGCGGCAATCCGGCTGAGGCGCATCCGGTCTCGCTGCAGCATCTGCTCGAGGGCAAGGAGCTGCAAAGGGCCAACTTCATCGTCATCGACCCGCGCCTGACGCGCACCGCCGCGCACGCGACCGAATATGTGCGGATGCGGCCGGGTACCGACATTCCGGTGCTCTACGGCATGATGTGGCACATCCTCCAGAATGGCTGGGAGGACAAGGAGTTCATCCGGCAGCGCGTCTACGGTTTCGACGACCTCAAGAAGGAGGTCGAGAAATGGCCTCCTGAGGAAGTCGAGCGCGTCACCGGCATTCCCGGCGAGCAGCTCAAGCGCGTCGCCAAGATGTTCGCTACCGAGAAGCCGGCAACGCTGATCTGGGCCATGGGCCAGACGCAGAAGACCGTCGGCACCGCCAATGTGCGGGCGAGCTGCATCGCGCTGCTGATGACCGGCAATGTCGGCAAGGCCGGCGCCGGCGCCAACATCTTCCGAGGCCACGACAACGTGCAAGGCGCGACCGATGTCGGGCTCGATATCGTCACGCTGCCGTTCTACTACGGCCTCGCCGAAGGCGCCTGGAAGCACTGGTCGCGGGTCTGGGAGGTCGACTATGACTTCCTGAAGTCGCGGTTCGATTCCAAGCAGATCATGGAAACCCCCGGCATTCCGCTGACCCGCTGGTTCGAAGCGGTGACGTTGCCGAAGGAGCAGGTCGCCCAGAAGGACAACGTGAAGGCGGTGTTCGTGCAGGGCCACGCCTCCAACAGCATCACCCGTATCCCTGAATCCCTCAACGGCCTGAAGGCGCTCGAGCTGCTCGTCATCGCCGATCCGCATCCGACGACCTGGGCCTCGCTCGCGGTCGAGGCGGGACGCACGGAAGGCGTCTACATTCTCCCGGTCGCCACCCAGTTCGAATGCAAGGGCTCGCGCGTCGCTTCCAACCGCTCGCTGCAATGGGGCGAGCAGATCGTGAAGCCGATCTTCGAGTCGAAGGACGATCTCGAAATCATCTATCTGATGGCAAAGAAGCTCGGCTTCGCCGATCAGATGTTCAAGAAGATCAAGGTCGAGAACAACCTGCCCGAGGCCGAGGACGTGCTGCGCGAGATGAACCGTGGTAGCTGGTCGACCGGCTATTGCGGACAATCGCCCGAACGCCTCAAGGCGCACATGAAGAACCAGGCGAAGTTCGACATGCTGACGATGCGGGCGCCGAAGGACGATCCGGAGGTTGGCGGCGACTATTACGGCCTGCCTTGGCCGTGCTGGGGATCGCCCGAGGTCAAGCACCCCGGCACGCCGCTGCTCTACAACACCAATCTGCACGTGATGGACGGCGGCGGTACGTTCCGGCCGCGGTTCGGCGTCGAGCGCGAGGAGAAGCTGCCGGACGGCACGACGCGGAAGGTGAGCCTGCTCGCGGACGGCTCGTATTCATTGGGGTCGGGAATCCAGGACGGCTATCCGGAATTCACGCTGGCGAGCCTGAAGAAGCTCGGCTGGGACACCGAGCTCACCGAAGCGGAAATGGCCGTGATCAACAAGATCAATCCGGCCAATCCGGACACGGTGTCGTGGTCGCTCGATCTGTCGGGCGGCATTCAGCGCGTCGCGCTGGCGCACGGCTGCGTACCCTACGGCAACGGCAAGGCACGCATGAATGCCTTCGGCTTGCCGGATCCGATCCCGGTTCACCGCGAGCCGATCTATACGCCACGTGTCGATCTTGTCGCCAAATACCCGACGCTGCCCGACGCCAAGCAGTTCCGGATGCCCAATATCGGATTCTCCGTGCAGAAGGCCGCGGTGGAGAAGGGCATTGCAAAGCAGTTTCCGCTCATCCTGTCGTCCGGCCGTCTGGTCGAATATGAGGGCGGCGGCGAGGAGACGCGCACAAACCCGTGGCTCGCCGAGTTGCAGCAGGACATGTTCATCGAGATCAACCCTGCCGATGCCGCCGATCGCGGTGTCAAGGACGGTGGCTGGGTCTGGGTCACCGGCGCCGAGAACAATTCCAGGGCAAGGATGAAGGCGCTCGTTACCGAGCGGGTCGGCAAGGGCGTTGCATGGATGCCCTTCCATTTCGGCGGCTGGCTTGCGGGCAAGGATCTTCGCGGCAACTACCCGAAGGGCACCGATCCGATCGTGCTCGGCGAAAGCGCGAACACGATCACCACCTACGGATACGATCCCGCGACGGGCATGCAGGAGCCCAAGGTCACTCTCTGCCAGATCGCGGCGGCATAAGGAGCAACGACGATGGCACGTATGAAGTTTCTCTGCGACGCCGACCGTTGCATCGAGTGCAACGCCTGCGTCACGGCCTGCAAGAACGAGCACGAGGTGCCCTGGGGCATCAACCGCCGCCGGGTCGTCACCATCGCCGACGGCAAGCCGGGCGAACGCTCGGTCTCGATGGCCTGCATGCACTGCACCGACGCGCCCTGTGCGGCGGTGTGCCCGGTGAATTGTTTCTATACCACCGCCGACGGCGTGGTTCTGCACTCCAAGGATCTCTGCATCGGCTGCGGCTACTGCTTCTACGCCTGTCCGTTCGGCGCGCCGCAATATCCGAAGGTCGGCAATTTCGGCTCGCGCGGAAAAATGGACAAATGCACTTATTGTGCCGGCGGTCCCGAGGCCGATGGCAGCAAGGAAGAGTACGAGAAATACGGTGCGAACCGGCTTGCCGAAGGCAAGCTGCCGCTCTGCGCGGAGATGTGCTCGACCAAGTCGCTGCTCGCCGGCGACGGCGAGATCATTGCCCAGATCTATAAAGAGCGCGTGCTGAAGCGCGGCTACGGCTCAGGCGCATGGGGCTGGAAGACCGCCTATCGCGAGACGATCGAGTCCTGACGACGACCTGGCGCGGGTCGCGTCGATATCGGGAGGACCTTATGGCGTGTTTTGCACGATGTGTTCGGCTCGTCATTGGCGTGGCTGGACTCCTGCTGCTCGTCTCCGCGGCTTCCCCGTCCGTAGCCCAGCAGGTCAACCCGACCGCAAGCGCGGTCAAGGAGCAGCAGCTGCTGCAGGAACTGAACCGGGTGCAGGGACGCGTCAGCATTCCCGACCAGCGCTCGGGCGTTCTCGAACAGCCGGCCGGCCGTGAATGGCGCGAGTTCCGGAACGTGACGCTGCGCTGGATCGGCGGCATCGCCATTCTTGGCATGCTCGCGGCGCTGGTCATCTTCTATCTCAGCCGCGGGATGGTGCGGCTGCAGAGCGGTCGTTCCGGCCGGACCATCGTGCGCTTTTCCGCATTCGAGCGCTTCGTGCACTGGATGACGGCGACTTGCTTCGTCATTCTGGCGATCTCGGGGTTGAACGTCACTTTTGGACGTCCATTGCTGCTGCCGCTGATCGGCCACGAGGCATTTTCCGAATGGTCGCAATGGGCGAAATATGTTCACAACTATCTCAGCTTCCCGTTCACCATCGGCGTCGTGCTGATCTTCCTGATGTGGATCGCCGGCAATATCCCGAACAAGGCGGATGTCGACTGGATCAAGCGCGGCGGCGGCATCGTCGGGCACGATCATCCGCCGGCCTATCGTTTCAACGCCGGCCAGAAGGCGATCTACTGGATCGTAGTCATCGGCGGAGGTCTGGTGGCAGCGACGGGATATGCGCTGATGTTCCCCTTCTACCTGTCAGGCATCGAAGGGATGCAGCTCGCGCAGATCGTCCACTCCATCGTAGCGATGCTCTTCACGGCAGTGATGTTGGCGCACATCTATATCGGCACGATCGGCATGGAAGGCGCGTTCGAGGCGATGGGAAGCGGCACCGTCGATGTCAATTGGGCCAGGGAGCACCATAGCCTCTGGCTGGAAGAGGAGAATGCGCGCGATGCGCGACCCCAGCCCTCCGTCACCGCGGCGGAGTAGGGGGGCGCGCAGCCGTTGAACGCGAACTTGCTACAGCCGTACGCCCGTCGTTGCAAAGGCCTGCGCGACCGGTTCTTGCACCCGGTTTAGCGCCAGGGCCCCGAATGCCGACACGACGACGGCGGCCACGCAGGCGAGCAAGAAGACTTTCATTGTCGTTCTCCCAAATCGATCGGGATGCCGTGGGAGTTTACACAAGATGACGCGTCGCGGACAGCGTTGTCCGGCGCGTGTGGGCGGCCATCGCTCAAGCCATGGGGCGCAAGCGGCGGCTTTCGGGACGCTGCACCATCGAGACGCCGCATCCCGCGTTAGGTTGCCTTGGCGACCAGCAGTTCGCGTGGAGCGTGGATTGATCGCGCATGTCGAGCCTTAATGGGATTCCTCAGGCGGTCCGGTCCCCTCAAGGATCGGGGGCAAAAAGAAATAAATGAAATGAATGACTTAAGGTAGAGATTGTCGGTGACCCCGATGCTGGATTGGACTGGCTGATCCCAGGGTCACGGTAGATGATGTTTGCTCTCGGCACAGAGCGTGCGCTTCTAGACGTCAAAATGGCGCTCCCGCCTGCGCGCTTGCTGAATTGGGTTTGATTCAGATCAACCCACGATGCGCGTCGATGCTCTGTTTATCGTGTGAGGTCCCGGGTCCAATGGGGAGCGCCGTGGCAGCCTGGAAGCACGCTTTGAGGGTCCTCCGCGCGACATTTATCGATGGCGACGCAAACAGCCGGAGCGCCACGCATGGGTCGATGCGGATTGTAGGATGCGTTTTGAGCATCGCGGTCGTGCTGACCTCGACGAACTGTCTCGCGATGGAGTTTTCCCGTGTCCAGGGGTGCTTTGGAGATGTCTTGAAGCTCAGTGGAGATATCAGGGATGGGGACTTTGTCCGCTTTCGCGGATATCTGGCGACTGAGCGCCGGGTCGTTGGCCTCGATCTCGATTCCCGAGGTGGGTCCCTCTACGAAGGCTTCCGAATCGCCATGCTCGCGCACCAGAGGCAAATCGCCAGTTACGTTTCCGGAGAATGCGACTCGGCATGCGCTTTCATTTTCCTGGCGAGCAGGAAGCGTTATGCGGCGCCAAATGCCAGGATCGGCGTCCATTCGGTTTCCAATTTAAACGGCAACGAGGACAGTCGAACGATTCGTGACACGATCAAGCTTGCGAGGTTGTCGGCCAAGCTCCGTATTCCTCCGTCGGCCATCGGCAGGATGGTCATGACTCCGCCGGGAAAGATCTCCTATTTGAACAAGGAGGAGCTCGCTTCGCTAAGGTCATGGAGCGGAATCCGTTTGATCGCACCGCTCGCGCGGCGACCGCGGAATCAAGGAGTGGCTCCATGTGCGGCGCGGCGCCCTCGAAGAGCGCGTCGGAGGAGGAGCGGCCGATGCGGAACGCCGCCGGCTCGAAGGGAAGCTAGGGCGCTGGTTGAGCGGGCCTTGGCGCCGAACCGGCTCGTATAGCCCAATTGGGTCAGTCAAGCCGTCGCACGTGACCCTGACTGCTTGGCACAAGCTGCACTGGTCTCTCCATTCCACCGCGATCTACAATCGCAGCCATGGGGTATGCCAGCGACAGATTTCGGCGAGTGCGTGGCGCAAGCCAGCCGGCTGGCGCTCGCAATTGGCTGCGTCGCTGGCTTGAATCGGCCGACGGCGATATTGCTTTCAAGGTCGTGGTCGTGACGGCCGGGATGCTGTCGACCGCGGCGATCGCCTTTGGATTGCTATCGTCCTGAGCGCGCCTCTTGTTTGCCGCGCGTGATGCTGGAATCGTCGTTCTGAGGTGCTCCGCCCGCGAAGCTCTGACAATATGAGCTATCGTCTTCAGCACGACACGGATCATTCCCGGCGGCAATGAATGCACTTCGAATTAGCTGAAAAATCGAGCGGACGTCGAGACCGTCTGGCGGCCAGGTTGGGCGTCGGGGCCTGCGCCGCGACCTTCCTGTTTTGCTGCGCGCAACAGACGGCCGCGCTGCCGCTGACGCCTTTCCGCTATGAAGCCCAGGCTCAGCGGCATTGCCCCGGCGATAGCGTGGTCTGGCTCGATTTTCGGCGCGGACGCTACTACCTCAAAGGGCAAACCCGCTATGCCAGGGGCTTCGATGGCGGCTTCGTGTGCAGGAATGAAGCGCGCGAGAGCGGCTATCGGCGTTCGCTGCTCGGCCTTCGGTGACATCACCGAAGGCCGGCCTGTCACGTAAAGGCGGCACTACCATCCGTCATAGTAGCGTGGCCGAGCGCAATAGCCGTAGCCTCCGCCCGGCGGGCAATAGTCGTAGCCATAGCCGCCGCCATAGCCGTATCCACCGCCATAGTAGGGATACGCGCCATAGTAGGCCGAGCTCGCGATGGCTCCGCCAACGATCGCACCGGCGGCCGCAGCGCCCCAGCCTCGATAGCCCCATCCACGATAGCCTCCCCAGCCGCCGGTGCCGCGCCAACCGCGATAGCCCCAGCCGCCGCCGCGCCAGCCGCCCCAGCGCACCTGAAGGGCGGTGTTGCTCTCGACCATGCCCTTCATGGCCGCGACATTGGTCGGCAACGGGGCCGCCTGGCTCGCGCCAATGCCGACCATGCTCGCAAGCAGGATCAAGGCCGGCAGGGTCTTGGTGTTCTTCATGACGTCCTCCACATCGGGGTGACACAGGCAGTCGCGACCGAAAGGCAGCCAAATCGAGAGCGGCTGTCCGATCCATGAGGACGCCGAGCCTGTCAGCCGCGGCCGGCCCGAAGCTTGATTTGAATCAAAGTGGCAAGAGGGCGGTGCGGACGATTGATCCTGCGCCTGGGACATTGCCGCGGATAGGCAGGACGCCGCCTGATGGGGCTCGATCGCGCTCGTGATGTCCTGCCCCTGAACCGGGCCGCTTCCTCGGTGAAAGTCCGGACGCGTCACGCTTGATCTGAATCAAGCCGTGCGCAGCAAGGCGATGGCATCACTTCCCGCGTAGCTGCTGATGCTCGATTCGAAAGCACGCTCTTGAAAACCCTTCGCCAGCTCGTGACCGGAGACGAGTTCGTCCAGCTCGCAATTCGCCTCGGATTGCTGGCACTGTTGATCTACTGGTCGTTCGTTCTGGTCAGCCCGTTCGTGCCGATCCTGGCCTGGAGCGTGGTGCTCGCGGTCGCGCTCTATCCCGTCTTTACCTGGCTCGCAGCAATGCTCGGCGGCCATACCGGCGTCGCGGCGCTCGTGCTGACCTTGATCTCTCTGGGAGTCGTCATCGGGCCGGCGACCTGGCTCGGAATCGGAGCGGTAGAGGGGGTGAGGGAGCTCGCCGAACAACTCGGCGCCGGCCACGTTGTCGTGCCGTCGCCGCCGCCCGAGATCAAGGATTGGCCGCTGATCGGCGGCCCGCTCCATGAGATCTGGGATCGGGCGTCGACCAATCTGCGTGCCGTGCTGCGCGAGGTCGTGCCGCAACTGAAGCCGTTGGCCGGGACCCTGTTTGCATTTGCCAGCGATGCCGGGATCGGGATGCTGAAGTTTCTGCTGGCGGTCGTCGTGGCAGGGTTTCTGTTTCCCTATGGCTTGCAGCTTGCGGCGGCGTGCCGGAGCTTCCTGTCCCGCATCGTGCCGGAGCAGAGCGAGCACTTCCTCGATCTTGCAGGTGCGACCATCCGGGCGGTTTCCCGCGGCGTCATTGGCGTCGCCGTCCTGCAATCGCTGCTGGCCGGCATTGGCTTCAAGCTGGCGGGGATCCCGAGTGCGGGGCTGCTGGCGTTTGTCGTGATGCTGCTCGCGATCGTGCAGATCGGGGCGGCAATCGTGCTGTTTCCGGTCATCATCTGGCTATGGTCGGCCAAGGATTTCACGACCGCACTCGCCCTCACGTTCTTCTTCCTGGTCGTCGGCGTCCTCGACAATGTGCTGAAGCCGCTGGTGATGGGGCGGGGCCTGACCACGCCGGCGCTGGTCATCTTTGTCGGCGTGATCGGCGGCACGCTTGCCCACGGCATCGTGGGCCTGTTCATCGGCCCAATCATTCTCGCGGTCGCCTGGGAATTGATCACGGCATGGATCCGGGACGACCGCGCCCGGCTGGCGGGAGAGCGATGATGCTGTTTCAGCTCCTCGTGGGATCGGCGGTGAGCGCGATCAACATCGCGATCCATTCGCTGTGGACGGTCGCGGCCATCGGGTTGCTTCGCAGCGTTGCCTTGAGCGCGGCCGGCCGGGCGGGGCTACAGCTCAGCGGCGTGATGGTGGCAACCGCGCTTGCGCTGATGCTGGCTCACACGCTCGAGATCGTGGTGTGGAGCCTGGCCTATTGGGTGCTCGGCGCCGCGCCCGCCGGCAGCAATCTGCTGTATTTCGCCTTCGTGAACTACACCACGCTCGGCTATGGCGACGTCATCCCGGTCAAGCAGTGGCTGTTGATCGGACCGATGGCGGCCATGAACGGCATTCTCATGTTCGGGTGGTCGACCGCGGTCTTGTTCGAAGTGTTGCAAAAGACCATCGAGCGCCAGGCGGCGCTCACGAAATCTCCCTGACGTCGGCTAGTTGTCCAGCCTGGACAGCTGGTCGCGGTCAACCAGCATGATCTCGCGCTGGTTCGAGCCAAGGAAGTTGAGCGCGCCGTAGGCGTGCAGCTTGGATAGCGCACGTGACACGGTTTCGAGCGTCAGTCCGAGATAGTCGGCAATATCACGCCGGCACATCGGCAAGGCGACGACGCCGACTCCGGTCAGCCGGCGATCCATTTCGAGCAGAAACGCGGCAACCCGCTCCAGCGCGGTCTTGCGGCCGAGCAGCAGCATGTGCTCCTCGGCGTGCCGCAGGTTGCTGGTCGTCATGACCAGCAGGTTGCGAGCCAGGGCGAAATCGGAATCGGCCACGCGTTCAAGGCTGGTCCGCCTGATCAAGTGTACGTTGGTGTCGACGATGGCTTCCGCGGTAAAGCGATGGGTTTCGGCATTCTCGAGGCCGAAGATGTCCCCGACGAGATGAAAGGCGCCAATCTGGCGGCGCCCATCGGAAAGAAGCTTGTAGCTGCGGACTGCTCCTGAAACGACCTGGTAGACGTACTCCGCCGGCTCCTTCTCTCCGTAGATCTCGGTGCCTTTCCGGTAGTGGAATTCGCTGGTGACGCAGCTGGCGTGCTGGGCGGTCAACCCACCGAGGATGCTCGGCACATTGGCGGGTCTGGCATTGACGCGAGCAAACATGGACTAACTCTCTCGGGTAACGACTGATGCAGCGTCCGCGGCGGCTCGAAATGCTTTTGTCCGCGCGCAATGACTACGACAGGGCCCGGCCGGTCTCTATTGGTCTTGAGGTCATTGTCCTAAAGGACAGGATGCGCGAAATGCGGCAATTTGTTCGTAAATTGGTGCGCACCGTCTTAGATCACTTTTCAATTTTCTCGGCGACAACCGGGTGCTAGGTTTTGAACCCGTTGGTCTCCGGCTCCGAACGTTATGGGCAGTGCAATTCGGCTCTCTGGACTGATCATCCTGCTGGCTGCTTTGTTGGCACCGGCTGATCTCCGGGCGCAACAAACGCGCCCGCATTCCATGCTGGTGCTGGACCAGTCCGATAGACGTGGCCCCTTCTACTACCAGGTGTTCGTTGGCCTAAGGGATGCGGTGAGCGCTCACGGGCACGCGCCGACCACCGTCTACACCGAAAGCCTCGATCTCAATCGCTTCGGCGGCGAGGCCTATCAGGAGGATTTCCGGCGATTCCTCGAGGCGAAATATCGCGATCGGCCGATCGGCGTGGTGGTCACCATTGGCGCGGCTGCGCTTGAGCTTGCGCTCCGCTGGCGCCCGCAGCTCTGGCCCGACACGCCAATCGTGTTTTCGCTGGTCGAAGAGGCCGATTTCAAGCGATTGCAGCCGCCGGCCTATGTTACCGACGGCATCGTGAACTTGAAACTCAAGGATGCCGTCACGGCTGCCCGCGCCGTGTTGCCGGGCCTCAAGACCGTCGTGCTGGTTGGCGCGGATTGGGACCGGCAAGTTCTGTTTCGCAACTGGAAAGACCAGGCAGCGGCCGGCATTCCGGGCCTCGACATCGTCGAGATCATCGGACGTCCGATGCCCGAGATCGTTGAGCGGGTCGCGGCGCTCCCCGATCATAGCGCGATCATCTACACGGGCCTCTATAGCGACGGCAAAGGCAACTATTATCCGCCGTCGGATGCCCTCGCATTTGTCGCGGCAAGAGCCAATCGTCCGATTGTCGTCGCCGCGGAGACCTTCCTCGGGGCGGGCGGCATCGGCGGATTCGTCATAGTTCCGTCGCTGATCGGTGCCGAGGCTGCGGGAAGGGCGCTGCGCATTCTGGATGGCGAGGCGCCGGAAAGCCTGCCACCGTCGGTCATCGATGCGGTGAAGCCGATCTTCAACTGGCGGCAGATGCAGCATTGGAACGTCAGCGAAGCCAGTCTGCCAAGAGGCAACGAAATTCGCTTCCGTGAGCCGTCCTTCCTGGAAAAATATCGTTGGCGGGCCGTTGCCCTGGCAGTGGCGCTGCTGGTTCAAACCGCGCTCATTGCGTTCCTGCTGCACGAGCGTCACATGCGGCGGAGTGCCGAGGTCGAAGCCCGCAGTCGCCTGTCCGAACTCGCCCATATCAATCGGCAGGCGACTGCCGGTGAGCTCTCGTCCTCGATCGCCCATGAGCTCAACCAGCCGCTGGGCTCGATCCTGACCAATGCCGAGAGCGCGGAGCTGATCCTCGCGTCGCCGACGCCCGACCTTCAGGAGGTGCGGGAAATCATTTCCGACATCAAGCGCGATGACCTGCGTGCAAGCGAGGTGATCCGCAGGATGCGCAGCCTGCTCAAGCGTGCGCCATTTGAGAAGAAGGAGATCGACCTCAACCAGACCATGCGGGAAGCATTTGATTTCCTCAAGCTGCAGGCCTCGACGCGCAACGTCGCAATCTATCTGCAGACCTCACCGCAGACCCTGCGGGTGAAGGGCGACCCGGTGCAGTTGCAGCAGGTCATTCTCAACCTCGTCGTCAACAGCATGGACGCGATGGCCAAAATGCCCTACGGGCGCACCATCATCGGCCGTACGGAAGTCAATGGGGACGCGTCGGCGGTGATTTCCATCAGCGATTCCGGGCCGGGAATTCCGCAGGACAGGCTGAACGACATCTTCGATCCGTTCTTCACCACAAAGGAGCAGGGCATGGGCATCGGCCTGTCCATCGCACGGACGATCGTTCTTGCGCATAGCGGCCAGCTCTGGGCCGAGAATCAGTCCGGAGGAGGGGCGGTATTCCACCTTTCACTGCCGCTGGCCGCGTAGCGCGTTTGGGTCTTGTTTGCCTTATTGCAAGGTTCAATTTACGACGAACGCAGCATTTTCAGATCGCCGCTGATGGTCATTCTACAGGTAGCGGCGATGTTGGCCGGTGGAGCAATAATGCACGCTTACGTGCACATAGTCGACGACGACGCCTCGTTTCGCGCAGCGCTCGAGCGCCGGCTCAAGCTCGCAGGCTATCGCGTCGCCACCTACGCATCGGCCCGGGAATTGCTCGACCAATTGCCCGACGACGAAGGGGCCGGCTGTATCCTGCTGGACGTCCGGATTCCCGGAATGAGCGGTCCGGAGCTGCAGGGCCGCCTCAACGAGCTGGGGTCGACGCTCCCGATCGTATTCCTGACCGGACATGCCGACACGGCGACGACCGTCCAGGCGATCAAGGCAGGTGCCGAAGATTTTTTGACCAAGCCGATCGCGTCGGAACAGCTGATCGAGGCGATCAATCGCGCTCTAGCACGGCACGAACTGGCCCGCGGCCGGCGAACCAGGCTCGATTCATTGCGCGCGCTGCTGGCGAAGTTGACCCCGCGCGAGCGGCAGGTGTTCGATCTGATTGTGTGCGGCCGGATCAACAAGCAGATTGCTCACGAGCTTGGCACGACCGAACGCACGATCAAGGCGCATCGTCACCAGGTCATGGAGAAGATGCAGGTGCAGTCGCTTGCCGAGCTGGTTTCGATCGCCGAGCAGCTCGGGACGCGCGCATCCGGTGGCGAGGTCAAGGCTTGATCGGCCGGGGAGCTCTGCCCCTCCTGTCCCATGGTACAATATGAAAGCTCTGTGACGCGGCGTATCTCCGATCTTGGCCGCGAGAATATTGCGCGCCGGTAGCCGCTTGACGTGCCCTTTATCCATACGCGGGCGAAGGTCATTCAGCGATAGGTAGAGGCTTCAGGATTTGCCGACCGCGAAACTCGTTTTCGTCGTGGATGATAATCCCTCCATGCTCCGTGGAATCGGACGGCTTCTACGGCAGTGTGGATTTGCATCCAGGTTATTCGAGACCGGAAGCGCGTTACTGAGACATGGCAGCTTTGACAGCGCGGTTTGCCTGATATTGGACATCAATCTCAGCGATGGGTCCGGGATCGAACTGCGGCACCGCCTGGCGGATCAGGGCATCGAAATCCCCGTCATCTACATCACCGGAAATGACAACCCGGCGACGCGCATGGCGGCAACGGCATCGGGATGCGTGGCCTATCTGACCAAGCCATTCACCGCCAATTCGCTGATCCAGCCGATTGAACGGCTGTTGGCCGGCGTGGTCTAGCAGCTGCCGGTCTCAATCATTCATCGATCACTTGATCGAGTGTCAGCGCGGGTGCCCCCTTGCGCACGCTTGCAAAGCGGTCGAGCGGGACCGATGTCGTCATCGTCAGAATGCTGGTGTCGACGACCTCGATCGAGAGCGTCTTCCCGCCATCCATGTCCTCGAGAAGCTTGGGATCGGCGACATCCGCCGCGATGCACATGTTGGTCACGCACCAGGTATAGGGCAGGCGATAGGCTTGCTTCTGGTCTACCGATAGTTTGACGCCGGCCTGCAGATACATCCCGACCGGCAGGAATAGCTGGACGCGGTCGCTGCCGTCCTCTCGCTCGATCAGATCGACGCGAACGGCCGTCTGGCCGGTTGGGAAGGTGCCGGTGATCGTCGTCCGGCATAGTGTCTTGGCGCCGGCGGCGTTGAAGCAGACCTTTCGCCACTCGCCATACTTGATGTCCCGCACCGGCTGACGTGCCCCCCGCGGGGCTACTTCGCCGCCGTCCTTCACCGTAGCAGGCGGTGAGGACGTCTGTTGAGCGTGGGCAGCACTGATGCCGGCCGCAAACAGCGCCAACTTCGCCAAGGCACCATATCGGACCATGGATGCTCCTCCAGCGGGAACGGCCGCCTAGCGAACCTTGTCGAGAAATCGTTCGACCAAAGGCGACCATGTGGGAATCGAATCGGGAGAGCCGATCAGGAAATGCCCTTCGTCGCCGAACGGCGGCAAAAGATGGTACTCGGCACGACCGCCGGCGCGGGTGAAGGCCTCGTGCATTCGCTTCGACAGGGCCGGGCCGAAGAATGTGTCGTTCTCAATGTAGAACCACAGCATTGGCACCCGCGATGTATGGCCAAGCATGCCGGTGGCCTCGACCAGTCTGTCGGGGCCGCAATTGTTGTTGGGTTTGCCATCGACACGGCCGCCGCGGCCTGCCGCGAAGGTGATGATGGCCTTGACCTGCGGCGGGTTGAGGCTCGATAACGCGATCGCAGCCCAGCCGCCGGCCGACTGTCCGACGACGATGACGTCCTTCGGCAAGGTGCGCCGTTCGGCGGCCATGTAATCGATGATCCAGAGATCGACCTGCGCGACGGCGAGGCCCGCATCGAGGAAATTCGGATTGGTGCATTTGCCGATCTTGGAGAAGAACGGGCCATAAAGACCGCGTTCGGGAATATCGATGGCCGCCGCGCCATAGCCGGTCCCGACCGGTGCCACCACGAGGTAGCCGCGCCGCGCGAACCACATTGCGGCATCGCGAAATTCGACCAGCGGGAAGAAGCTGCGATCCCTCGCGTTCAATGACACGCCGTGGTTCATGATGACCAGTGGGAAAGGGCCATCGCCGAGCGGACGGACCAGATAAGCGAACATTGGCAGCGGGGTCGGCAACGCCCAGATCTCTTCCTGGACAGGCTGGGATGTGGCTTGGTCCGCCGCGCGCGCCGGAGCGATCAGGCCAAGCAACAGCAGCGCTGCGGTTGCGAGGGTCCGTAAGCGGTGCTGACGCATGCCATGCGCTCCGGCAGTCATTTGGCAAATGTGCAGGTCACGGCGATCGAGCCGCGCAAGATCAGAAGCACATTGAGGACTGCAAGGCTTGATCTGAATCAACGCGCATCGGGCCCGCCGGCGCAACCACATGCGACCATTGTGCGTCATACGGCGGGCTTGATGTCGATCCAGGCAGAGACGAGTTGGATGCGCTGGTTTCCGCCGGCGAACTGGCTCGCCGACTACCGCGCATCCTGGCTCGGGGCGGACGCAATCGCCGGGGTCACGCTGGCGGCCTACGCGATTCCGGTGTCGCTGGCCTATGCTGGGCTCGCGGGTCTGCCGCCGCAGATCGGCGTCTATGGCTATCTGCTCGGCGGCGTGGGCTACGCCCTGCTGGGCTCGTCCCGGCAGCTCGCGGTCGGACCCACATCGGCGATCTCGCTGATGATCGCCGGCGCTGTCGGCATATTGGCCGGCGGCGACGCCGCGCGTTACGGGCAGATTGCCAGTCTCGCGGCCTTCAGCGTCGCAGTGCTCTGCCTGATTGCCTGGCTGTTCAAGCTCAGTCTGCTGGTGCGGTTGATCAGCGACAGTATTCTGGTGGGCTTCAAGGCCGGAGCGGGGCTCACCATCATCATGAGCCAGCTGCCCAGCCTGTTCGGCGTCGCTGGAGGCGGCCACAACTTCTTCGACCGCGTGATCAAGCTTGCCGGCCAGCTCGGCGATACCAGGCCGCTGGTGCTCGCCTTCGGTGTGGTTGCGACGGTGCTGCTCCTGCTCGGCGAGAAGAGGCTGCCGGGAAAGCCCATCGGCTTGGCGGTGGTCGCGCTCTCGATCCTGATGGTCTCCGCGCTCGGGCTCGCGCAAATGGGACTGCCGGTGACCGGGCCGATCCCGACCGGGTTGCCGACGATGTCGCTACCGACATTTGGTCTGCTCGAATTTGACGATCTCTTTCCGATCGCTGCCGGATGCCTGGTGCTGGCCTATGTGGAAGGGGTGTCTGCCGCGCGCAGCTTTGCGGCAAAGCACGGCTACCCGCTGGATGTCAGGCAGGAGTTTCTGGGACTCGGCGCGGCCAATCTCGCCGCAGCCTTCGGGCATGGCTATCCCGTCGCCGGCGGGTTGTCGCAGTCGGCCGTGAATGACGCCGCCGGCGCACGCACGCCGCTGGCGCTGGTGTTCTGTTCGGCAACCCTCGCGCTCTGCCTGCTGTTCTTCACGGGCCTCTTGACTAATCTGCCGAAGACCGTGCTCGCCGCGATCGTTTTCTCAGCCGTCTACAAACTGGTCGATATTGCGGCGCTCGCCAGGATGTGGCGGATCAGCCGGATCGATTTCTATGCCGCTATCATCGCGCTGGTGTCCGTGCTGTTCCTCGGGATATTGCAGGGCGTGCTGCTGGCCGCCGTCGCCTCGATCTTCCTGCTGCTGTTGCGGGCGTCGCAGCCCAATATCGCGTTTCTGGGCCGTCAAGCCGGCAGTGGGCGCTATTCTGACCGGGCGCGACACGGTGACGTCGAGCCCCTGACCGGGATCATCGCGTTCCGCCCGGAGACCTCGCTCCTTTATGTCAATGCCGAGACGATCTTCGAAACGGTGCTGGCGGCGCTTCGGGTGTCGCCGGACGTCAAGCTGGTGGCCTGTGACCTGTCGGCCTCGCCGTTCATCGATCTTGCGGGCTCGCGCATGCTGCACGACCTTCATCAGGAGCTCGCATCGCGCCAGATCACATTCTGCATCGTGGGCGCGCACGCGCAGTTGCGGGATCTGCTTCGGGCGGATGGTCTTGCCGACAAGACCGACAGCGGCGACTGGACGCGTACGCTCGACAGCGTATTGAGCAACAGGAAGCCGCAGGCAAGCATTTAGCGTGCCGTACGGACTGCCGCGACACTCCAGCCTTGTTGCGTCGCAAGACGTCGCGATCACGCGCGCTTGGGGAGCTGTCTCAATCCAGCTTGCAGCTTGACTTGGATCAAAGGGCGCAATGGGCCCGGTTTGTACGATTGGACAGAACCAGCGCTGAGATCACGAGATCGGGAGACACTCATGGCCAACGACGCGAAGCCGGCACAGCAGCGCATCGACCAGTTCTTCTCCGGGCCCGGCGGACGCGCCGACAATTGGCGCGATCTGGTCGAGGCGGCGAAGGTGTGGAGCAGGGGTGGCAACCGTGCGGCGTATGACGCGGCGCTGTCGGCGCTTGCGGTGACGGAGGAGTTTCACGGCTATCCGGGCCTTCGTTTGATGGCGGCGCTGAAGGAAGCCGCGGCGGCGGGCGACGCCGCCACCTCGCATATGCTTGCGACGCGGATCGCGCAGGCGCTTCAGACAAAATCCTTCCGCCAGCATGCAGGTGACTGGAGCACGCAGGACGAGGGCAATGGCGACGTTCCCGATCTGCTTCCGCCAACTCTGGGGCAATCGGCGGCGCGCCGTCCTTACTTCGAGACCCTGATCGTGACCGGGGTGCCAGCCAGCAACTGGCCGGGACTCCTGTCGGAGTGGCGCAAGCTGCGGCGTCCGGTCGACGCCTTCATCTATGAGCCCGTGGTGGTGGGCAACCTCGAAGACGCCTTCTGTGCGGCAATGCTGAACCCCAATATTGCGGCGGTGGTGATCAATGAAGGCTTCGGGCTGCGCTCGCGCCACGATGCGCCGGTGCTTCGCGCCATGACCGGCGCCATGGGGCTCAGCGAGGAGTCCGATGCGTCCGCGCTACGGTTGGCCCATATCCTGAAGCGGGTCCGTCCCGAGCTTGACCTCTACCTCATGTCCAATCGCGACGTCGAGGAGTTGGCCGGCAATCCCGAAGCCGATGTGGTGCGCCGGGTGTTCTACTCGGTCGAGGATATCCTCGAACTGCACCTTTCAATTCTGGAGGGCGTGCAGGATCGCTTCGACACGCCGTTCTTCGACAATCTGAAGAAATATGCGCAGCGGCCGATCGGCACCTTCCACGCGCTGCCGATCGCGCGCGGCAAGTCCGTGTTTAAGTCGGACTGGATCCGCGACATGGGCGAATTCTACGGGCTGAACCTGTTCCTTGCCGAGAGCAGCGCGACCACCGGCGGCCTCGACAGCATGCTGGAGCCGACCGGCAACATCAAGAAAGCGCAGGAGAAGGCCGCGCGCGCGCTCGGCGCCGACCGCGTCTACTTCGTGACGAACGGCACCTCGACATCCAACAAGATGGCGGTGCAGGCGCTGCTGGGTCCCGGCGACATCGCAATCGTCGACCGCAATTGCCACAAGTCGCACCACTACGGCATGGTGCTGGCCGGCGCGCAGCCGCTCTACGTCGAGGCATTCCCGATGACGGAATACTCGATGTATGGCGCCGTGCCGCTGCAGACGATCAAGCAGGCGCTTCTGAACGCGAAGGCGGATGGCCGGCTCGACCGGGTCAAGCTGATCGACTTGACCAATTGCACCTTCGATGGCCACATCTACAATACGCGGCGGGTGATGGAGGAATGCCTCGCGATCAAGCCTGACCTGATCTTCCTCTGGGACGAGGCCTGGTTCGGCTTCGCGCGGTTTTCGCCGTTCCTGAGGCGGCGAACCGCGATGGGCGCGGCGAATGAGATCGAAGCCTGGATGCGCGATCCCAAATCGGTCGCCGCCTATGAGAAACAGCAGGCCGAGCTCGGCAAGAATCCGTCCGACGAGGTTCTGCTCAAGACCAGGCTGATCCCCGATCCGCGCCAGATCCGGCTGCGCGTCTACCAGACCAACTCGACGCACAAGTCGATGTCGGCGATCCGCCAGGGCTCGATGCTGGCGGTCAAGGACATCGAATTCCACACCGTCGAAGCGCAATTCAAGGAGGCCGTGTTCACGCACGCCTCGACCAGCCCGAACCAGCAGTTGATCGCCAGCCTCGACGTCTCGCGCCGGCAGATGGAGCTCGAGGGGTATGGACTGGTGGCCAATGCCATGGAGATCGCGTTCGCCATCCGCAACGCGGTCAACACCAATCCGTTGATTTCGAGATACTTCCGCGTTCTCGGCGCGGATGCCATGGTGCCGAAGCAATACCGCCAGAGCGGATTCACCGACTATCTGGCGGCCGGGACCAACTGGGCGAGCGCCCTGAAGAGCCTGAACGACGACGAGTTCTGCCTCGATCCGACCCGCATGACGCTGGTCTGCGGCACCGCCGGGTACGACGGAACGTCGTTCAAGGGGCTGCTCGCCAGCCGCTACAACATCCAGGTCAACAAGACTTCGCGCAACTCGGTCCTGATCCAGTCCAACATCAACAATACCCGGAGCGATGTCGCGCATCTCGTCCGGGTGCTGGCCGAAATCTCCGGCGAAATCGATCGCGGCCTGACCAAGGGCGGCGCGAACGCCAGGGTCGACTTCGACATGCGGGTCAACAGCCTGATGAAGGATGTACCCGATCTGCCGAACTTCTCGCATTTCCACGACGCCTATCGCGGCGATGCCGGCGCGAAGACGAATGAGGGCGACATCCGCGGTGGGTTCTATTCGGCCTATGACGCGGCAGGATGCGAATATATTCGCCTGCACGATCCCGAGATCGACAGGCGTCTGAAGAACGGGCCCGCTCTCGTCTCCGCCAACTTCGTGATTCCCTATCCGCCGGGCTTCCCGATCATGGTCCCTGGCCAGGTCATCACGCAGGAGACCATCGATTTCATGCGCAAGCTGGATGTGAAGGAGATCCATGGCTACGACGCGGCCGAGGGCCTGAAGCTCGTGACGACCGAGGCACTGGCCAGGATGGGCAAGCCGCGAGCGGCCGCGCCGAAGTTCAAGGCTGCATCATAGACGAAGGAGAGTCCGCAAGGTGTCTTCGCATTCTTGTGGCGATGAATCTTGCGTAATAAGGCGTAACGCAACCGGTTCCTGGAGGGACGTGATGAGGAAAGTGAGTTTGATCGGAGCTCTTGCTATGCTGGCGATTGGATTAGCCGGCTTCAGCACGCCGTCGCTGGCTGAAACCGGCTCGGTCGCCGTCATCTTCACCAAGGGTGGATTCATCGTTGGTGTCGGAGGCGGCGAGGGCGTCTTGACGCTGCGCGGCAAGCACTATCCGTTCACGGTGTCGGGCATGAGCGTCGGCTTCACGATCGGCGCCTCGACCACCAAGCTGGTCGGGCGCGCCCTCAATCTCAGAGGGCCTGCCTCGATCGAAGGCTCCTACAGCGCGGCAGGTGCCGGTGGGGCGATCGCCGCGGGCGCCGGCGGCGTGCAACTGCAGAACGCCAATGGCGTGATCCTGCAGCTCAGCGGCCCGAAGGTGGGCGCCGAAGTCTCGGCCGCCGTGGGCGGGGTCTCCATCCGCTTGAAGTAGGTCTAGGAGGCCGGCCGCGCGCCCTGCGCGGCCCGTACTCTCAGTAGCGTTCCTCGACGGACTTCATTCCGTGCAGTCCGGCCTGATCGTTGTAGCGACCCTTGTTGGAGCGCTTGGGGAGCTTGACCTTGTCGCGCCTGACCCGTCCGTGAGGAATTGTCTTCAGCAGGAACGAGATGCAGTTCAGCCGCGCCCGCCGCTTGTCGTCGGAACGGATGACGTTCCAGGGCGCGTGCTCCGAGCTCGTCGCCTTGAACATCAGGTCGCGCGCGCGGGAGTAATCGTACCAGCGGCGGTAGGATTCCGTGTCCATCGGGCTCAGCTTCCACTGCCGCAGCGGATCGTCGATCCGGGCCCTGAAGCGGCGCTCCTGCTCGTCCATCCCGACCTCGAGCCACAGCTTGATCAGGATGATGCCGCCCTCGATGATGTATTGCTCCATCTGCGGGCAGAGCGAGAGAAACCGCTTGTGCTCCGCCGGCGTGCAGAACCCCATCACATATTCGACGCCCGCGCGATTGTACCAGCTGCGATCGAAGATCACGATCTCGCCGGCCGCCGGAAACTGCTGCATGTAGCGCTGGATAAAAAGTTGAGACTTTTCACGATCCGAGGGCGCGGGCAGGGCGACCACGCGAAACACGCGCGGGCTGACCTTCTCGGTCAAGGCCTTGATCGTTCCGCCCTTGCCGGCCGCATCGCGTCCCTCGAACAGTATGATGACCCTGAGATTGTTCGCTTTCACCCATTCCTGGAGATGGCAGAGCTGGATCTGCAGCTTGTTCAGCTCTTCCTCATAGTCCTTGCGCTTCATCTTCCCAGCGGGCTTGTCTTTCGCCATGGATATCCGTCCATCGTTTTCAACTAGTCGCCCCAGGCAATGACGATTCCGATATCGCCGGGCATGCCGCCGGGGTAATCGACGATCTGATAGCGGATGCGGTAGCCGCGCGGCTGCAGGTAGTCAGCCCAAAGCTGGTATATTTCCTTAGGGATACCCGTCAGCGTCTTCTCCCAGCCGGACTCCATCTGATTGATGGCTCGCCCCTTGTCGGTGCACAGCGTATTGGGAAAGCGATAGACCTGCACCTCGCTCAACCCGTTGCGCACCGCCCGCTGAATCACCGTCGACGCCAGCTTGACCTTCTCGTCCTCGGTAAGCCCCGAGGGCTTGCTCAGCCGCTCGATCAACGCGCGCTTCTCGGCTTCGATGGCAGCCGCACGCTTGGCGTGCTCCTCGGCTTTCTCCGCTTCCTTGAGCGCCGCCTGCTTCTGGATTTCGTGTGCCTTGGGGATCAGATCATCGATCTTGTCTCGCATGGCTGGGGACTCCTAAGCCCGATCTTCCACCTTGCCCCCGGAACGGTAGGGATGAGCCGACCGGCTTCCTTGATCCAGATCAAGCAAGCGCGATAGGATCGTCAGCAGTGTCAATCAAGATTCGCTTGCGGTGTTATTGCGACCGGGAGACTTGGCTTGAGCGAACAGATGCATCCGGCGGCCCCCCATCATCTGCCGTTTTTCATTCCCGGCGCCGACGGGTCGGACGCCCTGATGGTGGTGATGGGCATTTTCCTCGTCGCCACCGTCTTGTGGGTTGGCACTCTGTACTGGAAGCTGCACAGCCTGCCGGAGCGCATGGCGCACAAGAGCCAGAAACTTCAGTTTGAGATCGTCGCCGTCCTCGGCCTGATATCGCTTTTCACCCACATGCATATCTTCTGGGTCGCCGGCCTGTTGCTGGCACTCATCGACCTGCCGGATTTCGGCACGCCGATGCGCAGCATCGCCGATTCCGTCGAGCGCATAGCAGACGCCACGCCGGGCGCTGCCGAGCCGGAAGCCGAATCCGTACCGGACGGCAGTCCCGACGTCCGGACGCCCGCGAAGCAAGAGGTGCACAACCATGCTTGAGCTGATGATCTGCTCGCTGGTGACGATCCTGCCGGATTACCTCTACCGCCGCTATCGGCAAGGCAAGCGATTCGGAAAGGAAATCACGTTCTTCTCTGTCTGGTATGAACTGAGATGGGGGATCACCGGCTGCCTGATGCTCACGATCTCGCTGATCACGATGATCTTCTACTTTCATCCCTCGACAACCTCGGCGGCGATCTACTTCAGGACCGTGCCGATCCTGCCCGAAGGATCCGGACGTGTCGTCGAGGTCAATGTCGGCTTCACCGCGCCGGTGAAGAAGGGGGATGTTCTGTTCCGGCTCGACAGTTCGAAGCAGGAGGCCGCGCTCGAGACCGCCAAACGAAAGATCGCCGAGGTCGATGCGTCGTTGATCGCGGCGCAGGCCGACGTCGTCAAGGCGGACGCTCAGATCGGGGAGGCGAAAGCCTCCTTGCAGCAGGCCAAGGACGAGCTGGAGGTGAAGAGCGAGCTGCAGCGCCGCAATCCCGGCATTGTGCCGCAACGTGACATCGAGAAGCTGCAGGTGCTGGTTGATCAGCGGCAGTCGGGCGTCGATGCCGCCAGCGCCGCCAGGGAATCGGCGGCGTTGCGGGTCTCCACGCTGTTGCCGGCCGAGAAGGCGAGCGCCGAGGCCGCGCGGGCGCAGGCGCAGGTGGATCTCGACAAGACTTTCGTCCGTGCCGGCGTCGATGGCCGCGTCGAGCAATTCCTCGTTCGCCCCGGGGACCTCGTCGCCCAGATCATGCGGCCGGCCGGAATCCTGATACCGGACGAAGCGGGCCGCAACAGGTTGCAGGCGGGATTCGGGCAGATCGAGGCCCAGGTGATGAAGCCCGGCATGGTCGCGGAAGCCACCTGCATGTCGAAACCCTGGGTGATCATTCCGCTGGTCGTCACCAGCGTGCAGGACTTCATCGCCGCCGGCCAGTTTCGGACCAGCGAGCTGTTGATCGACCCCCAGAGCCTGCAAAAGCCAGGTTCGATCCTCGTGTTCCTGGAGCCGCTTTACAAGGGCGGCCTTGACGGCGTGACACCGGGCAGCACTTGTATCGTCAATGCCTACACGAGCAACCATGACGAGATTTCCGATCCGAAAACCGGCGCGTTGAAAGGCTTTGCCCTGCACGCCGTCGACGCGACTGCACTCGTTCATGCCTTGCTGCTTCGGATTCAAGCTCTGCTGCTGCCGATCCAGACGCTGGTGTTAAGCGGTCACTGACGGGCGCGAACAGGGAGACAGCATATGAAACCGGACTGCAAGCTTCGCGCAATCGTGGCGGCGGGCATGATCTTCGGATTGCCGGGTTGCGCGCACGCTTTCGATCTCACGGGTGCCTGGGCCACGAGCGCCGAGCAATGCCGAAAGGTGTTCGCCCACAAGGGCAGGGCGAACCAGCTGACCTTCACGAACTTCTCAGGCGTCTATGGCGGCGGATTCATCGCCGAGCCCGATCGCCTCCGGAGCAAGTTCGAGAACTGCAAGATCAAATCGCGCAAGGACGACGGCCAGACCATCAACATCATCGTCGGCTGCGCGTCCGGAATCATGGTATCGAATGTGCAGTTCTTCCTTAAGGCCGTCGACGACGATACCATTACGCGCCAGTTCCCGGGCATCGAGGGGATGGAGGTCAACTATCATCGTTGCAAGATCTAGTGGCGTCCGCTCCCCGCGCTGGCTCAGTGCCACCGGACCGTTGTCGGCTGACGCCGGACCGATTGGGTAGCGCGCCGTGGATCCCAGCAGGTTGCCGAGGTCATTGCGCATCGCCCTGGTGGCCGGCCTTGTGCTTTTGGCCGGAGGTGCGAGCCTGTTCGCCTATCGCTGGTACGAGCGGCCGACGACCTTGACGATCGCAGTCGGGTCGCTGGACGGCGAGGCCGGCAGGCTGGTCTCGGCGATCGCTGGAAAGTTCGCCCAGTCGAAAGCGCCAGTTCGGCTCAGCCTGGTCCAGACGCCGGGACCGCTCGAGTCCGCAAAGGCATTCGCGTCCGGAAAGGTGGACCTCGCGGTCGTCCGTGGAGACGTCGGCGATCTCTCGCAGGCCCAGGCCGTCATCGTGTTGGCCCACGCCACCGTCCTGTTGGTCGCGCCGCCCGGCGCTGCGATATCCGACGTGGCGGAGCTGAAACGCACCGCGATCGGTGTGATCGGCGCCGAAGCCAATCAGAAGCTGATCAAGGTGCTGACCGACGAATACGATCTGACGCGCGCGGGCGTGACGTTCAAGCCGCTCGCTCCCGCGGACGCGCGCCGGGCGCTCGATGCCAAGGAAGTACGGGCGATCCTGCTCGTCATACCTTTGACCGAAAAGTATCTTTCGCTGCTGCGCAATGTCTTCTCGCGCACCACGCGAGCCGGCCCGGTGATGATCGCCATCGAGTCCGCCGGAGCGATCGCCGAAAGAGAACGCGCCTATGAAAGCTTCGACGTACCGAAGGGGACCTTGCGCGGCTCGCCGCCTGTTCCTGCCGACGACCTGACGACGCTGCAGACGTCGTTCTATCTGGTGGCACAGAAGAAGCTCGGGAATGACCTGATCGGCGACCTGACGCAGTCGATCATGAATGCGCGACGGGATCTGCTTGCCGAGCTGCCGGCACTCTCCCAGATCGCGACGCCCGATACCGACGCAGGCGCCTACATCCCGGTGCATCCGGGGGCGGCGGCGGTCTATGAGGGGACCAGGGAGAGTTTTCTCGACCAGTGGGGCAATGCGATCTTCCTGGCGCCGATGATCGCCGGTGGACTTGCGTCCGTGCTTGCGGCAGCGTGGAAATTCCTCCGACCGGTCGAGACACCGAGCCGCGAGGAGGCGCTCGACACGCTTTACGCGCTGGGGCCTCGGGTCCGGGCGGCCGGGCGTGAGTCGGAGCTGGCAGAGATCGAGCGCGAAATCGACCAGCTGCTGCGAACGCAGCGCGACCAGCCGGTCGCGGACGACAAGGCCGAGCGCGCCGTCACGGCGGTGAACGTTGCGGCCCATCGGCTCGAGAACCTGATTCACGATCGCCGCATCCACCTTGCGTCGCGACAGCCGGGGCAAGTCGAAAGCTGAACGGAAGGGCATTTCCTTGATCTTGATCAAGGAGGGGACGGGACCGTGGCCGATGCTGTTGACCGTTGGTGTCGATGGAGGTCGCGATGTTTCGTTGGGGCAAGACTCTGCTGGCGGTTTTGCTGGTGTCGGTGACGTCCGTTGCCGCATTCGCGCAGACCGCCGACAAGCCGCCGGCCCAGACCAGCCAGCCGGCCGCGGCGACGACGCAGCCTGCCGATCAGCTCCTGAAGCCGGAACAGCTGGAAGCCCTGGTGGCGCCGATCGCGCTTTACCCGGACTCGCTGCTCGCCAACGTGCTGGCGGCGTCGACCTATCCGCTTGAGGTCGTGCAAGCCGATCGCTGGCTCAAGGAGCGCAAGAGCCTGAAAGGGGATGCGCTGAAGGCCGAGGTCGACAAGCAGGCCTGGGATGACAGCGTGAAGGCGCTCGCGAGCACCGCCGACGTGCTCGCGATGATGAGCGACAAGATCGATTGGACGAAGAATCTGGGCGATGCCGTGCTGGCGCAGCAGCCCGACGTCATGGATGCGATCCAGCGGCTGCGCAGCAAGGCGCAGGCCAACAACAAGCTGGTGACGACCAAGCAGCAGAAGGTCAGCGTCCAGACCCAGGAGAGCAAGCAGGTCATCGTCATCGAGCAGACCGATCCGAACACGGTCTACGTTCCCTATTACGATCCCGCGACGGTCTATGGCGCGTGGCCCTATGCAGACTATCCGCCGTATTATTTCGGCTATCCGTCCTATATCGGCGCCGGGGTGATCGCGGCAGGTCTTGCCTTCGGCGCCGGATGGGCGATCGGACGCTGGGGTAATTATTGGGGCGGCGGCTTCAACTGGGGCAATCGCAACGTCTATGTAAACAATTTCAACCGGGTCAATAATATCGGGAACAGCTGGCAGCATAATCCGGCGCATCGCCAGGGCGTCCGCTACAACAACAGCAACGTCCAGCAGCGCTTCGGCGGCAACGCCAATCGGGCCGGTGCCAGCGATCGGATGGATTTTCGCGGCCGCGATGGCCAGCAGGTTCTCAAGCCCGGCGGCGATCGCCCGGGCGCAGATCGCGCCGGTGACCGGGCAGGAGACCGCGGTGATCGCGCCGGAGATCGGGCTGGAGACCGTGGAGGCGACCGCGGCGGAGACCGTGCGGGCGATCGCGGCAAAGGTGGTGACCGTGCCGGTGCCGCCGATCGCGCCAAGGGCGGCGACCGCGCCGGTGCCGGCAACAAGGGCGGTGGCGATCGCGCAAAGGCCGCCAACCGCGGCAATGCCGGTAACCGCGCAGCTGCGGCGAATCGTGGCGGTGGCAGTCGCGGTGGCGCCATGAACGTATCGTCCGGACGGGCAGCTGCGGCGGCATCGGCGCGCGGGCGATCGAGTATGGCCAGCATGCCGCGCGGCGGCGGCGCAAGTTTTGCCGGCCGTGGCGGGGGCGGAGGCGGCTTCCGCGGTGGTGGCGGAGGCGGCGGCTTCCGCGGCGGCGGTGGCGGTGGACGACGCTCCGACATCGCGCTCAAGCACGATATCGAATTGCTTGGACATCTCGCCAACGGCCTCGGCTACTATCGCTTCTCCTATCTCGGCAGCAGCAAAGCCTATGTCGGCGTGATGGCGCAGGAGGTCGAGCAGGTCATGCCGGCGGCGGTGACGCGCGGTGCCGACGGCTATCTCAGGGTCTATTACGACAAGCTCGGACTCAAGTTCCGCAGCTACAACGATTGGCTTGCCGCCGGCGCGAAGATTCCATCCCCGTCGGAGGCATCACGATGACAGGCCCCTCGTACTCGCGACTGGATCATATTGCCTTCATCGGCGTGGCCGCGGCAACAGCACTCGCCTTGCTGCTGTCTCCTGCGCGCGCCCAGCAAGGCTTCCCCAATCCGGAAGACGCGGCGTCCGCCTTGGCAACCGCCGTCAAGGCCGGCACCAGCCGGGCGATGCTGAAGGTGCTGGGCCGCGATGCCGCCGATATCATCGAGTCGGGTGACGATGTCGCCGACGCCAATGCGCGAGAGAGCTTTCTCTCTGCCTACGACGCCAAGCATTCGATCAAGGCTGACGGCAACAAGAAAGCCACCTTGATTCTGGGGAGGGACGATTTCCCGTTCCCGATCCCGATAGTCAACAACAAGGACGGCTGGAGTTTCGACGCGGCCGCGGGGCGGCGCGAAATCCTCTACCGCAGGATCGGCCGCAATGAGCTGGCCGCGATCCAGACCAGTCTTGCCTATGTCGACGCACAGAACGAATACGCAGAGAAGGATCGCGGCGAGGGTGTGGGCGCCTATGCCCAGCGCATCGTCAGCAGGCCGGGCAAGACGGACGGGTTGTTCTGGCGCGACGACAAGGATCCAAGCCCGCTCGGCGAGCTGGCGGCCCAGGCCGCCGCGGAAGGCTACAAGGTCGGCGAGCAGAGCATGCCGTACCACGGCTACTACTATCGGATCCTGAAGGCACAGGGCTCCGACGCCCCGGGCGGCGCGCTGAACTATGTCGTGAAGGGCAAGATGATCGGTGGATTCGCGCTGGTCGCCTATCCCGCCGAGTACGGCAATTCCGGCGTCATGACCTTCCTGGTCAACCACGCAGGCACGGTCTATCAGAAGGATCTCGGTTCACGCACCGATTTCCTCGCCAAGCGCATGATCGCTTTCGATCCGGATCAGACCTGGAAGAAAGTGGATCCGACAAATCCCTGAGCGAGGAGGGGGCTGCAGTGACGCGATCCATGATCCGTTCCGTCATACTGGCGTTTGCGGCGATGGTCCTCTTGGTCGCGCCATGCTTCGCGCAGGCCGTCGGCCACGTCCAGGTCAAGTTCGTGAAGGCGGCGCTCGTCGTGGGCGGCGGCGGCGGCAGCGGCACGTTGACCTACCGCGGGCGGCACTATCGGTTCATCGCGTCCGGCTTCAGCCTCGGCGTGACCGCCGGTGCGTCGGTGACCTGGCTGGAGGGCACCGCCTCAGGGATCAGGGACGTCAACGATTTCGCCGGCAGCTACGCGCTGGTCGGAGCAGGTGGCGCATGGGCTGGTGGCGTAGGCGGGGTGAGCCTGCGAAATGAACACGGCGTGGTTCTGATGCTCAAAGGGCCGAAGGCAGGATTGGAATTCGCTGCCAATCTGGGCGGGCTCACGATCTCGCTGCGCTGAGCTCGGGCTCGATTCGCCCTGCCTCAAATGGAAGGTGCCTCCGCCGCGCGACGACCAGCGTCCGGGGTGCGGCACTGAGCGATGGATTGATCTATCTCAAGGCCAGGTCCGAGGCTCAGGTTCAGCCTGCATTCGGCGGGCGGCGATACGTCATCCAGATAACCGGGAGGTGAAGGCATGTACCGGCACATTCTCATTCCGACAGATGGGTCGGAACTGGCGGAGCAAGGGTTGAAGCAGGGGTTGGCGCTGGCGAAATCCGTCGGAGCCAAAGTATCGGTCATCTTCGTCGTTGAGCCGCTTTCGGAAATTGGAGGGCGGTACCGTGATCTGCTCGCGAGATTTGCCGAGATACGCAAGGAAGAGGCCACGAGCGCGCTGGATCGTGCCGCACACGCGGCCAGGGAGGCCGGCGTTCCCTGCGAGACAAGCCAAGTCGAGAGCGGCCAACCCCATCAAGCCATCATCGCGGCAGCCGAGGATAAGGGCTGCGATCTCATCGTTATGTCATCGCACGGGCGCAGCGGGCTCTCCAAGCTTCTCATCGGCAGTGTGACAAACAAGGTGCTGGCGCAAGCAAAGACTCCGGTCCTTGTCTGTCAGTGAGGGCGCAGATCGCTGGATAGAAATCACTGTGCACGGAGCTTGGGAGAAATCGAATGAACAAAATCACTGTGTGCCTGGCTCTTGCCGGTGCGGCGTTGTCGGGTCCGCTGCAAGCGCAGACGAGCATCGATATGGCGCGGATAACTTGCTCGCAATACCTCGCCATGTCCCCGGGCGATTCTTCCGTATTTTCTGCCTGGATGAGCGGCTGGTTCAATCAAAAGAAGGGATACGTCTTTGTCGATCTCAACGCACATGCGCGAAATGTCGCAAGCGTAAAGGCGTGGTGCGCGACCAATCCCACTCAGACCGTGATGGCCGGCCTCGAGCGCTCTACGGCCGGCCAGTGATCAAACAGGGTTGGAAGATAACAATGAAACCATCGATCCTTGCCGTTGCGACCGTTGCACTTCTCGCCACCAGCGTCGTGGCCAAAGCGCAAGTCGTCGTCGATCTCTCCCTCATTACCTGCAAGCAACTGCTGGAGTCGGACCAGGAAAGACAAACGCTGATCAGCTCCTGGATGTCGGGCTATTTCAGCGCATCGAAGAACCTGACCGTCGTCGATTTTCGCTACGTCGAGCGAAACGGCAAGGTTATCGGCAAGTACTGCAAGTCGCACAAGGCGGACACCGTAATGAATGCGATGCAAAAGAACTGGCGCTGATCATCGTCGTTGCGAACGCGCAGGCAGCGGACGGCATCCTGTCCTTCTCGGGGCGGCGGTGAAGCCGGCGATGCCAACGGTCGGCAGGCTTGTGGTTCACTCGCGCTTCCGATCGAATCGCTTCTCCCTCAACTCGGGCCGCGGCGCCCGTATTTTTACGGTCCGCGCCCTTGACCAAGGTCAAGGCGCGGCCACCGGCCTGATGGTGTGTCGCTAGGGCTGTTTGCTCTTGCCCGGTGTCGCGGTGTCGGCCATCTGGTATGTCACTTATGAAATTCGCCGACGTGGTCTATTGGCTCGAAGGGCGCGCAGCCCTCGCGAGACCAGGACATTTGCCAGCGAATCGGAAGCCAAGGCGTTTGCACGGTCAAAACTGGACGAAGGGCTGGTCGTGTTTGCCGGCACCATCAATCCGCACCTCCCCAGGCAATTGATCCCCTCGCAGAACATTGCCGATTGGCTCGTCGAACAGTGAGCCGGCTCGGCGCTTCTGTTCGGCAGGACGAGCTTCGTGCTGCACCGAAGTTGAACGCAGAGCCCGAGCACGCTGTTCGTTTGCCCTTGAGTGTTGCCATTTTGGCACGTGGCTTTTCGTGACTCACATCTAGGCTTCGACCACTGCCCCGATTGGGCGAGCGCAAGGACTGCTTTTCTCGATTAACGCGAAGAGACCCGGAGATCATTCCATGAAGAGATTTTTGCTTACTGTCGCCGCGATTGTCGGCATGGCCACGCCGGCGTTGTCGGCTGACATGGCCGTCAAGGCGGCGCCTGTGCCGGTCCCTCCGCCGGTCTACAACTGGACCGGCTTCTATATCGGTGCGAATGGCGGTTGGGGTGAGAGCCGCACCTGCTGGGATTTCCTCCCCGCCCTCGGAGGTGTCGTGGCCGACGGATGCAGTTCGCGCTCGGGTGGCGTTTTCGGCGGACAACTCGGCTATCGCTGGCAGGCAGGGCAGTTTGTCTTCGGCCTGGAAGGACAGGGTGATTGGGCGGACCTGAAGAGCTCGCGCCTTAGCCTGATCGATCCGAGGTTCTCGACGACGACGAAGACCGACGGACTGGGTCTCTTCACCGGCCAGCTCGGCTGGGCCTGGGATGCCGCGCTGTTCTACGTGAAGGGCGGTGCCGCGGTCACCAGCAATCGCTACGACATCTGGACCACGGTGGGCGGAATTGGGGTGGCGTCGGCAACGTCGACCCGTTGGGGCGGTACGGTCGGCGTCGGCTTCGAATACGGCTTCACCCCGAACTGGTCCGTCGGGCTCGAATATGACCGCCTGTTCATGGGCGATGCGAACAACACGTTCTCGGTCGTCAATCCCATCGTGGCGGGTGCTGCCAACCGGATCGGACAAGACGTGGATCTGCTGACGATACGCCTGAACTATCGGTTCGGCGGGCCGGTCGTCGCGAGATACTGATCTTCGCGATCCCATGTAAATTGAGCCCCGGCACCATCGCCGGGGCTCTTGCTTTGCTTCAGCACTGCCGGATCAGACGCTCGATGCGCGGCAGGCGCCGCTGTCAGCGCTTTGCGGCTCCGCCCTTCGCTGCTTCGTAGGCGTCGCGATAGCCTCTGGCGATGGTCCGAACGCCGCGCCCGATATCGTCATAGACATCGTCGGGCAGGTTCGCGAGCGACACGCGAAGCGACCATTCGGGGGCATCGAAGCCGCCGCCGTTCAACAGCACGATCCCGTGGGCTTCGGCCAGCCTGAACGCCAGATCCAGCGGGTGGACGGTCTTCTTCAGGTATTCAACCGCGTCGTCGCCGATGTTCTTTCGGGCCCAGAACTCGAAATCGATCAGGGCGTAGTAGGCATCATAGTTGGGATTCGGGCTCAGCTTGTCGGCCAGCCCGAGGCCGTCGAGCATCGACCACAGGCGCTTGTTGACGATTTCCATGCAGGCCGCCTGATAGGCCTTGTTCACGTCCATCATCTCCGCGAGCGAGAACAGGCTCATCATCACCTGCTGCGGCAACGACAATCCCGCGGTGTGATTGAGCGCCACGTCGCGGCTGTCGGCGACGATGCGGTCGATCAGTTTGAGCTTGCGCGGTTCGAGCGTGAGCGGCCCGTAGCGCTTGTCGAGCGCCTTGACGGCCTCGTCCGGAAGCCTGGCGATCATCTTGTCGAAGATGTTGTCCTCGTTGATGGCGATGGCCCCCAGCCGCCATCCCGTGCAGCCGAAATACTTCGAATAGGAGTAGACGCCGATGGTGTTGTGCGGCAGTTCGCCCAGCAGCGAACGGAACCCGTGCACGAAGGTGCCGTAGACGTCGTCGGTGAGGATCATCAGGTCGGGGCGCTTGGTCTTGACCAGATTGGCCAGCTTGGCAACCGTCTCCTTGCTCAACGCCATCCCCGGAGGGTTGGACGGATTGACCACGAAGAAGGCCTTGATCTTCGGATCCTCCAGCTTCTTGATCTCCTCGTCGGTGAACTGGAACTTGTTCTCCTGCGGAGCCCTGATCTGAACGACCTTCAGGTCGTAGTCTTCAAGGTGCGTCATCTCGATGTAGGGCGTGAAAATCGGCGTCGCCAACGCGATCGTATCGCCAGGCACCAGCAGCCGATTGGCCTTCAGCGACTTGAAGAGGTAGCACATCGCCGCCGTGCCGCCCTCGACCGCATAGATGTCAAACTTCCCGGCCGGCCGGGGCTCGCCGCAAACCGCCCACATCAGGTATTCGTGCACGATCTTTTCGTTGTGCACTAGCATGCGGTCCGGCACCGGGTAATTGTCGCCGATGATCGAATCGACCAGTTCGTGGACGAAGGCGTCGGGGTTGAAGCCGAATTTCTTGACCGCAAAGGGCAGCATCTCGGTCAGGAAGCTCGCGCCCGGCATGTCCTTGTGCTGTTTGAGCCAGGCCTCGAACCGTCCGGCAATGCCATTTGCCTGGGGCATGCCGCCGATGCCCGCCGGGTGTTCCATCACCCGTTTGCTCTCGGTGATGGCGAATTGTCCCAGCAGGAAGAAGCCTTCGCGCGGCGTCGTGGCCACCCAGTTCGGATTGCCCCGCCCGGCGTTCAGGAACGGCATCTGGCTCCGCTTCGAATTGCTCTTGGCGAGGTTGATCAGTTCGTCCTTGATTTCGAAGGGGCTCAGCGCCTCGAATTTCTTCAGGGTCAGAAGATCGGCCATTTGACACTCCCGGGGGCGATGCAGGCTGTTGGAATGGAGGCGACAGGCTATGTTGCCTGCGCAATCGCGCGCAGCATGATCGGCGACCGGTTACGAGCCTTGATCTATGTCAACGGTCACGCGTAGCGCGATGCGATCGCTGCGACGGATCGCCGCTCACGATGCAAGTGCGCGGCACATGCGTAGTGTCGGCAAGATCATGAAATCGCGAGGCTCTCGCAGCGGCGGTTGACATAGATCAACATCCTGCTCGCCAACCGCCGTCTGATGTCGACCGATACGGTTGCTCGCCCTTTTCGGCACCCCGCACGAGATCGGAGCGGGCACACGCCGAAGCCCCGGGACAGCATGAACGGGTGACATCATGATCGATTGGCTCTTCCAGACGCTCCGCACCTATCCCGAAATTGCGATCTTCCTCTCGCTGGCCCTGGGCTACTATTTCGGTTCCTTCACCTATAAGGGGCTTGGACTGGGCGCGGTCACCGCGACACTGGTCGCCGCTGTCATCATCGGCCAGATCGGGATCACCATATCAGGGCCGCTGAAGCCGTTCTTCTTTCTGATGTTCCTGTTTGCAATCGGTTACGGCGTCGGACCGCAATTCGTACGCGGCATCGCGCAGGACGGCGTCCCGCAAGCGGTTTTCGCGGCGGTGGTCTGCGTCTTCTGTCTGCTGTCCGCGTATCTCGGCGCCAAGCTCGCCGGTTACGACGTCGGATCGGCCATCGGGCTCTATGCCGGCTCGCAGACGATTTCCGCGTCGATGGGCCTCGCAACGGACGCCATCAATCGCCTTGATCTGCCCGCCGACGAAGCCAAGAAGCTGCTCGACGCCATGCCGGTCGCCTATGCCGTGACCTATATTTTTGGCACGGTTGGGTCGGCGATCGTGCTGGCGCTGCTCGGGCCCGCGCTGCTCGGGATCGATCTCGAGACCGCATGCAAGAAATACGAGGAGGAGCATGGCGGCAAGAAGGAGCTGGGCGGCCCGGGCACGGCCTGGCACCAGTTCGATTTGCGTGCCTACCGCGTCAGCGAGCGTGGGCCGGTCGTCGGCAAGACGGTCGAGCAGGCCGAGGCGCTGATTCCCGATCATCGCATCTTCGTTCTCCGGCTCCGGCAAAACGGGAAGATCGTGGAGGCAACCTCCCACACCGTGATTCATGCCGGCGATGTCGTCGCCGTCGCCGGGCGCCGCGATGTGCTGGTGCAGCTGATCGGCGAGCAGGCCGAGGAGGTTGACGATCGCGAGCTGCTGGCCGTGCCGATCGAAGGCGTCGATGTCTACGTCACCAGCAAGGACGTCGACGGCAAGACGCTGGAGCAACTGGCGAAGGAACCGGGCGCTCGCGGTGTATTCCTGCGCAGGATCGCCCGGGGCGCGATCGCGACCGAGATTCCGATCCTGCCGAACACCAAGATCAATCGGGGCGACATTCTCACCTTGGTCGGACGCACGTCCGATGTCGCCGCCACCACAAAGCTGCTGGGCCGGCCGGATCGCGCGACAGACGTTGCCGACGTCGCGTTCATCGGCGCCGCCATCGCGATCGGCGCTCTTGTCGGCGCGTTCGTCTACAAGATCGGAAGCGTGCCGCTCACGCTGTCCACCTCCGGCGGCGCGCTGATCTCCGGCCTGTTCTTCGGCTGGCTTCGATCCGTGCATCCGACCTTCGGCCGCATCCCGTCACCCACCGTGTGGTTCATGAACTCGGTCGGCCTGAACGTCTTCATTGCCGTGGTCGGAATCTCCTCTGGCCCGGGATTTGTCGCCGGCCTGCAAAAGCTCGGCTTCAGCCTGTTCCTCTGGGGCGTCGTCGTGACCACCGTGCCGCTGATCCTGGCGATGTTCGTCGGCAAATACGTGTTCCGCTTCCACGACGCGATCCTGCTCGGATGCTGCTCCGGCGCGCGCACCACGACCGCTTCGCTGGGCATGATCAACGACCGCGCGAAGAGCCAGATTCCCGGTCTCGGCTACACCGTCACCTACGCGGTCGGAAACACGCTGCTGACGATCTGGGGCATGGTGCTGGTGATGATGATGACATAGCCGCGGCCCGGGACCGTGTTGAGACGATGTTGAGCTGGCTGGCGCAATTTCTCGTTCGTTATCCGGAGCTCGCGCTGTTCCTGGTGATCGCGGCGGGCTACTGGATCGGGAGCTTCAAGATCGGCGCTTTCAGCCTCGGCCCGGTGACGGGCGCGCTGTTCGCAGGACTCGCGGTCGGCGATTTCGCGCATGTGCCCGTCTCGAGCATGACCAAATCGTTCCTGTTCCTGCTGTTCCTGTTCGGGGTCGGCTATTCGGTCGGTCCGCAATTCGTGCTGGCGATGAAGCGCGACGGGCTGAAGCCCATGCTGATGGCCGTTGTCGTGAGCCTCACCGGTCTTGCGGCGGCGATCGTCGTGGCACGCGTGCTGCGGCTCGACCCCGGCTTTGCCGCCGGGCTCCTGTCGGGCGCGCTCAGCCAGAGCGCTGCAATGGGTACGGCGACCGACGCGGTCAATTCCCTGCCTGTGTCAGAGGCACAGCGCGCGTTGTTTGTCTCGCATATCGCGGTCGCGGATGCGGTCTGCTACATCTTCGGCTATGCCGGCGTGATCACGTTTTGCACCATTGTCGTTCCGGCGCTGCTCAAAATCGATCTGAAGGCGGAGGCGCTCAAGCTAGAGCAGACCTTGGGCATCACGCGCGCCAAGCCCGGCCTCGCGTCGGCCTGGCGCAAGTTCGAACTGCGCGCCTACCGGCTGGATGCTCACGCTGCGATCGTCGGACTGACAGTTGCGGCCGCCGAAACGCGCGTGCCCGGGCAGCGCGTGTTCATCCACCGTATCCGTCGCGGCGAGCGCGTCCTCGAGGCGGAGCCTGCAACGGTGCTGGCGGCAGGCGATGTCGTCGCGCTGTCGGCGCCGCGCCAGATCATCGTCGAACTGATCGGACCGCTCGGGGACGAGGTCGAGGACCGGGAGCTCCTCGATATCCCCGTGGTCGCGGCGGACGTGTTCCTGATCAACGCGAAGCTCGCGGGCAGCAGCCTCCAGCGGGCGTCTGAACGAGACTGGACGCGCGGCCTTTATCTGCGCTCCGTGAGCAGGGGCGGTGAAGCGCTTCCGATCGCTGCGGGCACGGTTCTGGAGCGCGGCGATCTGCTGAGCATCGTGGGTCCCGAAGCCGTGGTGCAGAACGCGGCCAAGAGCATCGGCGTCATCGTCGCGCCGAGCACCGCGATCGATTTCGTGGTGCTGGGGCTCGCGATTTTCCTCGGTGGCCTGCTTGGCGTTCTCATAAGCTTTTCGGTTAGTGGCATCACCATCTCGCTGAGCACCAGCGTCGGCACGCTGCTCGCCGGACTTCTGGTCGGGTATCTCCGCACGCGTCTGCCGTATTTCGGCCGGATCCCCGACGGCGCCATCAGCCTGATGACGTCGCTTGGACTGGCGGCCTTTGTCGGCCTGACAGGGATTCATGCCGGGCCGATCTTCCTTTCCGCGATACGCGAGTCGGGCATCGGGCTGCTGCTGGGCGGCATGATCGTCACCCTGTTGCCGCAGATCGTCGGCTTCTGCTTCGGCCATTTCGTGCTGCGCATGAACCCGATCCTCTTGCTCGGTGCATTGACCGGCGCACAGACTGTGACGGCCGCGATGGCGGCCATTCAGGAGCGCTCGGGCAGCTCCGTGGTGGTGCTTGGCTACACGCCCGCCTATCCGATCTCCAATATTCTGCTGACGACCTGGGGATCGATCATGGTCGTCGTTTTCGCTGGATGACGGGGCAGGGACAGCTCGCGCCTACCTCGTCATTGAGAGTCGCCCTACGGCTGAAGGGTCAGCGCGCCCGGCGGGGCGAATCTCGAGATCCGGATCGATGCCTTGATGAAGTCCCTCTGCTGGCCGCGTGGCCCAGACTGCGCCGATGTTGCAGGGGACTAACGCGCATTTCAGAGCGAAACATGAATATGAATGCGGAGGCCGATGAGTAACCCAGCCGCAACGCGATCTCCGTGATCGGCAGGTCGCTGCCCAACAATTCGATAGCCTTGAGCAGCCGGAGACGCTGACGCCATGCACGCAAGCTCATGCCGACTTCGCGCTCGAAGTGTCGCGTCAAGGTTCGCGGCGACATGCCGATCTCGCGCCCCCATCTCTCGGCGCGGCGAGGATTCGCTGGATCGGCGTAGAGGGTTTCACAGAGGGCCAGCAGGCCCGGGTGGGTGGGCCAAGGTAACGCTGCCGAGATCGGCGTCGCCCGCCGCAACTGATCGAGGATGAGCGCGATAACGCGATCGGCGTAGCGACGATCCTCGCTTTTCAGCGACGCGGCTTCCACGATGAGCGTCCGCAGGAGCGGGGACACATGGATGACGGTCGTGCCGGAAGTCATGCCTTGGCTGGCAGCATTGGCGACCCAGAGGCTCCGGAATTCCGCTCCCATCAGGGAGCCGACCGAATGCTTCGTACCGGCCGGCAGCCAGACGGCCTGTTCCGGTGAAATGACGACGCTTCGTCCATCAGCCTTCACGGTGAGCGCGCCTGAGATCGCGTAGACCAGCTGATTCCAGCTGTGACTGTGTTCGGCGAAGTAGCTCCTCGCAGGAAGAGACTGCACCCGAACGATCAAAGGCTTCGGTGATCCGAGGCCGTGCGGGGCATCGACCGTCTTCCAGCCGGCATTCCATGGCGACATGTGACGTTTCATCGACATAAATTGGCAATCTGTAGAAGGAAAAGTCCAGCGATTTCTTCTTAACTCCGACGCGGTGATCCACGGCCCGGTGGACCGGCCACCGGTCTGATCGGCGACGTCCCGTCGACGGACATCCAACGGCGGAGCAAGCCGCAGCGTGAACTTCAATTTTTCCGTTCCCAGCCATGAGGCGCCGACCGTCATTCGCCGCGAGCGCAACAACGTCGCTAGGCTGGCCGTCGCCCAGGCTTTCGCGGGCGCCAATTCCACGGTCGTCTACGCAACCGGGGCCGTGGTCGGCGACATGCTGGCGCCCACCAAGGCACTTGCGACGCTGCCGGTCTCGGTTTTTGTCGTCGGCATGGCTCTGTGCACGCTGCCGGCGGGCGTTGTCGCGCAGCGCTATGGCCGGCGCACGACATTCTTGCTTGGTGCAGGCAGCGGCGTCTTCGCAGGCTTGATTGCGCTCCTGGCGGTACTCAACGCGTCATTCCCGCTATTCTGCGCCGGGACCTTCTTTGGCGGCGTCTACGCGGCCGTGGTGCTCTCGTTCCGCTTTGCGGCGGCCGATTGCGCAGCACCTGAACGGCGTCCGCGCGCGCTCTCGGCCGTGATGGCTGGCGGTGTGTTCGCCGGTGTGATCGGTCCACAGCTTGTGACGCACACCATGAACCTGTGGGCACCGTACCTCTTTGCCGCGACGTTTGTCGGCCAGGCGGCGGTTGCCGCGCTCTCCGCGGTCGTTCTGGCGGGCGTTGAGCTTCCTCCACTGACTGCAACGCATCTCAACGCCGGAAGGCCGCTCGCTGTGATTGCCCGGCAGCCGCGCTTTGTCCTGGCCGTGATCTGCGGGGTCGTTTCCTACCTGCTCATGAATTTCCTCATGACCGCAGCCCCGCTGGCGATGAAGCTCTGCGGGCTGCCTCAGGAATCGGCCAATCTCGGTCTGCAGTGGCACGTCATCGCGATGTACGCCCCGAGTTTCTGGACCGGCCGCCTGATCACGCGCTTCGGTGCATCCGCGATCGTCGCGGTCGGGCTGGTGCTGATTGTGGCCTCTTCGTCGGTGGGCCTGCTCGGGATCGATGTCGTGCATTTCTGGGCGACGCTGAGCCTGCTCGGGATCGGCTGGAACTTCGGCTTCATCGGCGCCTCCGCGATGGTTCTGGAGTGCCATCGCCCCGAGGAAAAGGCGCGCGTTCAGTCGCTCAATGACTTCGTGGTCTTCGGCACGATGACCATCGGCTCCTTTCTTTCGGGCGGGCTGTTGTCGTCCTTCGGCTGGTCGACCGTCCTGATGCTGTCGTTCGCACCACTGCTCGCCGCGTTGCTGGCACTCATCGGCTTTTCATACCGGCCCGCCGCACGACCAAGTTAGCGTCTCGAGGAGAATCCACATGAGCGTAGCGGAGACCCCAGTTCAATATATGGAGCGAACGCGCCAATATTACCGTGCCCTTGGTTACGACAACGACTATGTCTGGGCGACCTTCGATGATGTCCCTTTCATCAAACCTGCCGAACCATCATCGGACCTGCGTATCGCACTGATTACCACGGCCAGTCCGCCGGATTTTGACGGCGTCAAACGGGTATGGTCGGGTGTGGTTTCGCCGCCGCCCGGGAAACTGTTTACCGACAACGTTGCGTGGGACAAGGAGTCGACCCACACCAATGATCCGGGCAGCTTCCTACCGGTAGAAGCCGCTTTCGGATTGGTCGGCGAAGGCGCCCTCGTCGGACTGACCCGGCACTTTCACGGCGTGCCGACAGAATACAGCCAACGGAAAACGAACGCGGAGGATGCACCTGAAATCCTGGCACGGGTTCGAAAAGACGGGGCGGATGCTGCGATCCTTTGCCCCCTTTGCCCCGTGTGTCATCAGACCGTAAGCTTGGTGGCCCGGCATCTGGAAGCGAACGGCATTCCGACGCTCATTGTCGGCTCGGCGCAGGATGTCGTGGAGCACTGCGGCGTGCCACGGTTCTACTTCACGGATTTCCCGCTGGGCAATCCTTGCGGGCATCCCTGGCAACCGGACATGCAGCGCGAAATCATGCGCCAGGCGCTCGCCCTTTTTGACACGGCGACGGCGCCACGAACGACTGTGAAAGCGCCATTTGTGTGGAAGGAGGAGGGTTCCCTTTGGCGGCCCCGGTATGGAAGAGTAAATCCAGAGGATCGCGAGCGGCTGCTCAAGCTGGGTGATGAGCGCCGCCGGCGGCAAGCCAAGGCCAAGCAGGTTTCCATGGAGGGAGTGTCATCAAAATGACCGAGAGTTCGATGGGAAATCGGGTGCACATTCTTGAAGACCGGTACGGTAACCCCTTGAGCACAAGCTCTGCCGCCGCCCGCGACGCATATGTCGCCGGCGTCGACAAGCTGCTCTCGGCCGGATCGGGAATTGACCAGGCATTCCGCGACGCGATCGCCGCCGACGAAGGTTTCGCTCTGGCACACATCGCGCTTGCGCGAACCCTGCAACTGCTCGGTCGCGGCAACGAAGTCAAAGCGCCGCTCGAACGCGCGATCGCGCTAGCGCCGGCTACGACTTCGCGCGAGCAAGGTCATATTGCGATCTTTGCCAAGATCCTGAGTGGTCAAGGCGCTGCGGCGGTTTCGGCGATCGCCGAACATATGAAGCACTGGCCGCGCGATGCCATGGTGCTGGCACCGGCCACCGGTGTCTTCGGCTTGATCGGCTTCTCAGGCAAGTCCGGCCGCGAGGTTGAGCAACTGGCGATGCTGGAGCCGCTTGCAACCCATTACGGCGATGACTGGTGGTTTCGAACCGTGCTCGCGTTTGCCGAAATCGAGCTGCACAGGCTCGACAGTGGTTTCAGGAATATCGAGACCGCACTTCGTGGTTGTCCCCGCAACGCTCACGCTGCGCATATCAAGGCCCATCTGTTCTATGAGAAGGGACAGCGCGAGGAGGGGCTGGCTTATCTCGAGCAATGGAACGCCGCTTACCCACGCGAGGCGCAACTGCATTGCCATATCAGTTGGCATCTTGCCCTGTGGTCGCTGGAGACCGGCAGGCGGGATCAAGCCTGGCAAATCTATCGTGAGGCGCTGCATCCGGGCGGCTCGTGGGGGCCGCAAATCAATGTCCTCACCGATTGCGCCTCGTTCCTTGCACGCGCCGAGATGGCGGGCGAGCCGCGGTATCCGGAACTGTGGAGCGAGATCAGCCAGTATGCGGCGAAGTGGTTTCCCAACTCGGGGATCATCTTTGCCGACATGCACAGCGCGCTCGCCTTTGCAATGGCCGGCGATGCGGAGGCCTTAGCCGGGATCATCGAGAACCCGAAGGGACCCGCCGCGGACATGGTGGTGCCCATCGCGCGCGGCTTCGATGGTTTGGCCAAGGGCGACTGGACACGGGTCGTCGATGAGCTAACGCCCGTCCTGGCAACCCATGAAAGGGTTGGAGGCAGCCGCGCGCAGCGCGACCTGCTGGAATATTCCGTGACTTGCGCCTTGCTGCGCAGTGGTCGAGCCGAAGAGGCGCGGCGGCTGATCGCGTCACGACGACCGCAGAATGCGGCGAGTGGCGTTCCGCTCGCGGGAATCTGAACGTGTCCTGGTTTAGGCACCTGCGCTGGTCAAGAGATCCGAAATGGCGAAGGGGTGGGTTTCGGATGGCGCCGCCTGAGGGAGAGTAACGATGCGCATCAACGATGATCTGTCAAAGCCTGTTATCGTTCACGCCTCGAAGCTGGACTGGGTGGCCAGTCCGTCGGCCGGCGTGGATCGGCGCATGCTGTTCCGCATTGGCGCCGAGGTCGCGCGCGCCACCTCGATCGTGCGTTACGCTCCCGGTAGCGCCTTCCCGCGTCATACGCATGGCGGTGGAGAAGAGATTGTCGTCCTTGAAGGTACCTTTCAGGATGAGCATGGCGACTATCCCGCGGGCAGCTACTTCCGCAACCCTCCGGGGACGTCACATGTCCCCGCCTCGAAGGACGGCTGCACCATCTTCGTGCGGCTCTGGCAGTTCCGGGACGAGGACCGGACCCAGGTCGTGCGTCAGCCAGGTGAGGGCCAACAGGTTGCGCCGCGCCCCGGTGCAAGCAGCGTCAGCATTCTATTTAAGGACGGCCACGAACAGGTCCGCCTTGAAGACTGGCGGCCGGGTGAGATCATCAGCCTTGCGAACGCGCGCGGGCTCGAGTTCTTTGTTCTATCGGGGGGACTAACGATCGGGGGCGAGACGCTGCAGCCGCAGGGCTGGGGTCGGCTACCCGACGGCGTCGACCTGAAAGCGACGGTGGGCCCGCAGGGCGCGAAAATCTGGATCAAGGAGGCGCCGCTGCTGCATCCGGATGTCTGTCGACTTCCCGGGTAGCCGGTACAGTTCTGACCGCCTCCGTTGAGCTCCCTGCAATGGCGAAGCTACTTTGCATGGGGTTGTTTTCGATATTTTGGTTGGGCCGGGCCTGTTTCGGCCGGGCAGCGCTTCGAAACATCATGTTGCATTGAACCGATGTTGCGGCTAGGCAATTGAGATGACATGGAAAATTTCCGTCGCCCCGATGATGGATTGGACCGAGAGTTCAATATTTTCAGTTGGTTAGAGGGCGGCGTGTGCACGACGTGTGCACTGGGAGATCAAGAAAAATCTTGCGACAGCCAACGAGAGCAGGCCCTTTGAAGTCGGACAGGGCCGGCTCGGGCCGTGCACGTGCACGGCCAAGATTTCCGAGGGAGAGTTTGAAGGAGGCACCCTCAGATTCGAACGATCACGAAATCTCTTCGTTCCGCGTGCAACGAGGCGGGGCAACTTGCTTGAGGTGTCGCAAGGCCTCGCAATTCTACTGATTACTCGCGTGATAGCAGGGTATCCGATCCCGCTATTCGGAGGTCGATCCCTCTCACCCCAACCAGCATTGCCTAAAGCTCACGCCCGATCAGAATCATCTGAAATGTAAGAACGGCTGGGTCAACAGGTTACGTGAAAGAGCCCGATCCTTCTTGCACGCGATCTGTTGAATATTTCGATCGCCTCGGGTGTCGGCTTCAAGAGGACCTCGCAGCCCTTTCTCTCGAAATAGGCTTCAGCCTCGGGCGACAGGTGCACGTTGCCAAACTGACCCGAGCCAATGACGACCTGGTCGCACCCCTTCTCGAAGAGAAATTTTGCCTCGTCTTCTGAAAGCACGTGCGAGGTACCGTAGAGGTTCTTTGATAGCTTCTTTTTCCGCTTCACAATCTCGCCGGAAAGACGAACGACCACGTCGTGCTCATAGGTTTTTCCGTCAATCGTGATCGTGCCAAATGTGGTGCTGTCAATCTTCATCGTGATCTCCTCCCAATCGGACTCACGCTCCAACACCGGCAGTAAGGCGCCTCGACGCCGCCATCAGCCTTACTCAAGCGCGTTCCCGCCTGCCGATCCTGATCAGGCTGCGCCGCTGCCCCAGCTGCCCGGGCGTGCCTCGAACAAGCCAGGGTTGCGGTGGAGCAAATAGCGCAGCGGCCTTCCTCGGTGAGCCGCCAAGCGGGTATGTCGTACCGATCTCAAGGTATCTCCTCTCTATTATTTTGTGCTGAATTCTTCTCCTCTTGGAAGTCCGCAAAAGAGCGAAGGTATGCGCGTCTTAGGCTGAACTCGCTCCGAAGTGGCCCGATCCCGCTCAGACGCGATAGTCGAAAATCATTTTTTATTTCAATAAGATAATTGTACGCCGCAGAGCCTGGGAAGGGCCTGACCTAGGAGCCGCGGCATCCACGTATGGCTGGCCGGCAGAAGAACGCAGTGCAACAAAGCCATGAGGCTGCGCGGCGAAGCGTTCGACATCGACGCAGCTACCTCCTGGCAGCTCACAAGCGCGATCGCGGTAGTCGAACTGCTAAATGTCGGCGTCAACTATCCCAAAATAATCGCCGATCGGTCTGTGGGGGCAACTCACGTTCTCGGCTCCACGGTCCGCCGCCTGAGGTATTGTTAGAGGTAAGGAAACTGCCATGACGACTACACGGTCGGACTGAAGCTCGCGACGACGCGTACCAAGGCGCTCACCATCGAAGCTCAGGACGCATTACTTGCAGCTCTCAAGATGAAGCTTGAGAACCCCGAAGCACTCATCACATATGTCCGCAAATCGAATCGGCGCCGTGATCGTCGTCACCCGGATGAATCGCTGCAGGACAAGAAAATGGCCTAGCACTCCATTGGCTGCCGCCGTGTTGCGACGGTGGTATATGGAAAGAGGGCAAGTGGTCAGGTCGTACTGATCACATCTAAAGCCTCGGAAAGTGGCCCGAGCAACTCCCGTTGTCACTATCTCTTATACCAGCCGACGAGGGTCGCCTCCGCGATTCCGGACTTGCGCGCCTCTCGTTCGATGTCGCGGCAGGACACGTTGGCCTTTGCCTGAAGCAGGTCGGTGGAGATGGCAATCAGCCGGAAGTGATAATGATGAAGCCCATGGCCATGAGGCGGTCACGGGCCGCCATAGCCTACTTTGTGGAAATCATTGACCGCCTGTTTCACATTTTTGTTCCGCGCGGCGCCTTCCGCAAGCTCCGTTAGGACTGCCGGAAGATCGTAAGCCGCCCAATGGTGCCACGTCCCGGCGGGCGCATCTGGGTCGTCGCAGAGCAAGACAAAACTTTTGTTCCCGCCGGCGCATCAGACCATTGCAGAGGCGGCGAGAGGTCTTCTCCGTCGCAGGTGAACCGTCTCGGAATTTGCGCTCCGTCGGCGAAGGCGCTTGAAACGAGTTTCATGGCTCCCTCCATTTTCTTGCAGGGGACATAGGTTTCGGACCTGGGCTCGGGCCTGAGAGTTCCTACGGAGCCGGCGCGACCTCGCCGGATCGGCGGACGAGCGCGACCAGATTGCGGCCGTGTGGCTCGATTTTGGCGAGTGCGAAATCCATAAAGTCTGCTTAGATCAGGAAGTCCGTCGGGCAACTGCGGCAGGTTGGCTTGCTATGCGACCGCTTTTTCATCCGAACCTGGTCAATGGCCGCTACGGCGACCCGACGGTATATGTGGAGACGCTGTTCGAGAAGCGCAGCCTGCTGTTCGATATCGGAGAGATTTTTTCGCTGTCGCCGCGGAAGATACGACGCATCGACCAGGTCTTCGTCTCGCACGAGCATATCGATCACTTCGTTGGATTCGACCACCTGCTTCGCTTGCTGGTCGGGCACGAGAAGTCCGTGCAGCTCTTTGGTCCATCCGGCTTTACCGAGCGGGTCTTTCACAAGCTTCAGGCCTATCGCTGGAATTTGGTCGAAACCTATTCTAGCGATCTTGTCTTCATCGTGAGCGAGCTCGCAGCGGCGAATTCCATCTTGAGCACGCGGTTCAGGCTGAGGAAGGCTTTTGTCGCAGAGGCCTCAGTCTCTCGCAAGACCGTTGCCGGGGTGATCTGCGACGAACCGACCCATCAAGTGTCAGCCGTGATCCTTGAACACGGTACGCCCTGCCTTGCCTTTGCGCTGCAGGAGGCGGCGCATGTCAATGTCTGGAAGAACCGGTTGTTGGAGCGCGGGCTGCCCGTTGGTCCGTGGTTGCGCTCGCTCAAGCAGGCCGTGGCCGAACGACGCGCGGACGATCATTTGATCAAGATCGATGGATCGGCAGTTTCGGACAATCGGCTCGTTCCACTTGGGGCCTTGCGTGATCTCCTCACCGTCACGGCCGGACAGAAAGTTGGCTATGTCACCGACGTCGCCGATACGCCGGCCAATCGTGGCGCCATCGTAGCGCTCGTGCAGAACGCGGATATCCTCTTCATCGAAGCCGCGTTTGCAGGAGCGGACGATGCGCTGGCGAGGCACCGGGCCCATCTCACGACCACAGCTGCTGGAGAAATTGCTCGAGAAGCCAACGTGCGTCGCGTCGAGCCGTTTCACTTCTCTCCACGTTATGTGGGGGAGCAGCAACGGATGCTTGCTGAGGTGATGGCGGCGTTCAGGGGGGCTCACTGCTAGACCATGCCTGAGGAAATCTATTTGCCCGCTGGACATCGAAAATCGCTCCGGCTCTTTCTATGCGGAGACGTCATGTGCGGTCGTGGCATCGACCAAGTGTTGGCGCACCCGTGCAGCCCCGAAATTCACGAACAATCCGCGCGATCAGCGGAGGAATATGTGTTGCTCGCCGAGCATGAAAACGGGTGGATTCCACGGCGCCATGGGCCGTCCTATGCTTGGGGCGCCGCACTGGACCAGTTGGCGCGGATGCGGCCGGACGCGCGGATCATCAATCTCGAAACGGCTGTGACCCGCAGCAAGGACCGCGCGCGCAAGGGCGTCAACTACCGCATGAGCCCCGAGAATGCAGATTGTCTGGCGGCCGCCAAGATCGACTGCTGTGTGCTTGCCAACAACCATGTGCTCGATTATGGGCGCCCAGGCCTGGAGGAGACGCTGGCAACCTTACAAAAGCTCGACATCAGGGCGACTGGCGCGGGGCGCAACGATCGCGAAGCCAGCGCTCCGGCCGTGCTCAATCTTGCCTATGCCCGGCTTCTGATCTTTTCGTTCGGCTCGACATCGAGCGGCATTCCCCTGGAATGGGCCGCCACCGAGGGCGCTCCAGGCGTCAACCTGCTGCCTGACCTGTCCGAAGCGAGCGCCTCAGAGGTTGCCGATCGAATCGTGGCGCTCAAGAAGCCGGGTGATCTGATCGTCGTTTCGATCCATTGGGGATCCAATTGGGGATATCAGATTCTGGACGAACAGATGGTCTTTGCCCGAACACTCATCGACCAGGCGAACGTGTCGATCGTTCATGGGCATTCGTCGCACCATCCGAGAGCGATCGAAATCTATCGGGATCGTCTCATTCTGTATGGCTGCGGTGATTTTCTGAACGACTATGAGGGGATTCAAGGTTACGAGCGCTACCGGGACGACCTGGTGTTGATGTATTTCGCCGACCTGGATGCGACCGACGGCTGTCTTCACGCGCTCAACTTGATTCCGCTCCAGATCAGGAACTTCCGTCTCTCCATTCCGGCGCGGCGGGATATCGAATGGATCCGGCAGACACTGGATCGGGAGTGTCGAAAGTTCGAAGCTAGACTCGTCCTTGGTTCAGAAGGACAGCTTGCAGTTGCCGGGCCTGGCTGAACGTAAAGCCATTTGGGTCCGGGCCAGTGATCGGGATGGCCATGCAGTACCGGGCTCGTTTTCAGGCGCAGATCGGCGACGTTCGTTGTGCACTTGCTGCGGACCCGCATTGAGAGGATGATGCCGCGCAAGAGTTGGTGTCGTCCGTCATTTCGATGGAGATCAGCGATGCGCGTACCGGTCTACTATGGCGATTACCTGCGGCTCGACCGCCTCCTGTCATCGCAAGAGCCCGAAAGTGCCAGAATCGGCATCAACGCCCATGACGAGATGCTATTCATCATCGTCCACCAGGCCTACGAGCTGTGGTTCAAGCAGATTTTGCATGAGCTCGACCGGGTTGAGGCAGACTTTGGCGCGATCCCGGTCACTGATGATGCCATGGCCCGTATCGTACACGGGCTCAATCGTGTCCATGAAATCCTCAAGCTTGTCGTGGCCCAGCTTGACGTGCTGGAAACCATGACGCCATTTGACTTCCTGGACTTTCGCGACCTGCTGATGCCGGCTTCGGGTTTCCAGTCCCTGCAGTTTCGGCTGATCGAGACGCGGCTTGGCTTGCCGCCTGAAACGCGCATTCCATTTGATGAAAAGGCGATCGATGAGCGTCTTTCCCAATCGGATCGGGATGCCCTTCGAGCCGCCGGCGTTCGGCCATCGTTATTTGACTTGCTCAATCGTTGGCTTGCGCGAACGCCATTTCTTGACTGGGGAGGGGAGACATTCCGCGAGGCCTATCGCGCTGCGGTGGAAAAACATCTGGCTCGCGATGCTGAGCTGGTGCGCGCGGATCCTGCGATCCCGCCGGAAAAGCGCGATCGCGAACTGAAGAATATCGAGCGGGCGATTGCGTCGTTCTCGGAAATTTTCTCGGAAACAGATGAGGGGGGTAGTTGGCGGCTGTTGCCGCAATCAGTTCAGGCTGCCCTTTTCATCACTCTCTATCGTGACAAGCCTGCCGTGCAACCGGCGTTCCGTCTTTTGACTGTGCTCATGGACATCGACGAAACCCTAACTCTGTGGCGATATCGGCATGCACTCATGGTGGAGCGCATGATCGGTTTGAAGATCGGTACTGGCGGCTCCTCGGGTCACGCCTATCTTCGGATGACGGCCGAGCGACATCGCATGTTCTCTGACCTGTTCCGACTGTCCACTTTCCTCATTCCGCGTTCAGCTGTGCCTGAGCTCCCGGCCCCGATCCTGGAGCAGATGAGGTTCGTGTACGCGTCATGACCATGCTCGATCTTACCGCTCATTTTGCCAAGTTTCGCGCCGCGGCGCCTGAGCGGATCAACCTCGCGGCGCACAGCCACCACGACTGGCCCGACGTGACACTCGCCGCGCAAGAGCAGTGCTGGCACGATGCGGCGCGGCTCGCCGGCGAAAAATGGGGCTTGGTGTTCGGTGAGCTGATCCCGCGGGTCCAGGCCGGGATCGCCAAGCACCTCCAACTACCCGACCCATCGACCATCGCCGTTGCGCCTAACACGCACGAATTCCTGCGCAGGTTGTTGTCTTGCTTTCCGTCGGATCGGCCCATTCGTATCCTGACGAGCGACGCCGAGTTCCATACCGCACGGCGTCAGCTCGACCGCCTGGAGGAGGATGGATTGGTTGCTGTCACGCGCATATCCGCCGAGCCATTCGAGACCTTTGCTGAACGCTTTCATGCGGCATGCGGGAACGGCGAACATGACCTTGTCTTTGTAAGCCAGGTGTTTTTCACCTCGTCAGCAACGTCGGGAAATCTCAAGACCCTGGTCGAGGCGGTACCTTCGCGCGATACTTTCATCGTAATCGACGGCTATCACGGCTTTATGGCCCGTCCGACCGATCTGTCTGAGATCGCGGGCCGCGCCTTTTATCTCGCAGGCGGTTACAAATATGCGATGGCAGGGGAGGGATGCTGCTTCCTGCATTGCCCGCCTGGCTACGGGCCAAGACCCCGGGACACAGGCTGGTTCGCCGATTTCGGCTCGCTTGCAGCGCTTCCGGGGAAATCAGTCGGGTATCCTCGGGATGCCGGCCGTTTCCTGGGGGCGACCTTCGATCCCTCGGGTCTCTACCGGCTTGTCGCCGTATTCGATTGGCTTGCCCGTGAGAGCTTGACTGCTGAGCAAATCCACCGTCACGCGCAGGCATTGATGACGTTATTCATCGAGGGGCTTGCGCTTCAGCACATTGAGGGATTGCGGTTTGCAGATTTGATTACGCCATGGGGTGCTAAGGCCGAGCGCGGCAATTTTCTGACCTTCCGGACGCGGCGTGCAGGCGAGATTGAGGCAAAACTTGCCGAAGTCCATGTGCACTGCGATCACCGCGGCGACCGCCTTCGCTTCGGTTTCGGGATTTGCACGAATGCAGCGGACCTCGATCAGGCACTGGCGAGAATCCGGCGTGTGATTGGCAGCTAAAGCCAGTCCGGCGCTCAATGGTGCGCAGTCTGCGGGTTCTGTGCGTTCTTGCAGCCAGAAGCACCCGCGTCCACGAGGGCTTGAACGGCTTCGTCGGGAGCAGGCCGACTCGTCGATATGCCGCCGTGACCATCAATGATGGAACGCCCGGTGTTAAGGCGATCGGGCGCGCTCATCAGAAATCCATCGGCGACGCAGCTGGCGCGTGTGTTTCTTGCTTCTTCGGCTTTTCGGCGACGAGGGCTTCGGTCGTGACCAGAAGCGAAGCAATCGAGGCGCCATCCTTCAGCGCGGTGCGGACGACCTTTGCGGGATCGATCACGCCGGCCTTGACCAGATCCTGATATTCGCCAGTTGCAGCATTGAAGCCCCAGTTGCAGTTCTCGTTCTCGAGCAATCTTGCGACTACCTGCGAATCGTCCTCGCCCGCATTCTCCACGATCTGGCGCGCCGGCGCCTGGAGCGCGCGGCGCACGTTGTCGATGCCCGCCTTCTGGTCAGAGCTGGCGGTCTTGATGCCCTTGAGCGCCTTCTGCGCCCTGAGCCGCGCCACCCCGCCGCCGGGCAGGATGCCTTCTTCCACCGCCGCGCGGGTCGCATGCAGTGCGTCGTCGACACGGTCCTTGCGCTCCTTCACCTCGATTTCGGTCGCGCCGCCGACGCGGATCACCGCGACACCACCCGCGAGTTTTGCCAGGCGTTGCTTCAGCTTCTCGCGGTCGTAATCTGAGGTGGTCTCCTCGATCTGCGCCTTGATCTGCGTGATACGGCCTTCGATGTCTTTTTTCGCGCCGGCACCGTTGACGATGGTCGTGCTCTCCTTCTCGACCACGATCTTCTTGGCGCGCCCAAGCATGTTGAGCATGACGTTCTCGAGCTTGATGCCGAGATCTTCGGCGATCATCGTGCCGGCGGTCAGCACCGCGATGTCTTCCAGCATCGCCCTGCGCCGATCGCCAAATCCCGGCGCCTTGACGGCAGCGACCCTTAGGCCGCCGCGCAGCTTGTTAACGACAAGGGTCGCCAGCGCCTCACCCTCGACATCCTCGGCGACGATCAGAAGCGGTTTGCCCGATTGCGCCACGACTTCGAGCAGCGGCAGCAGGCTCTGCAGCACAGACAGTTTTTTCTCGTGGATCAGGATATAGGCGTCCTCGAGCTCGACCCGCATCTTTTCGGGATTGGTAACAAAATAGGGCGAGACATAGCCGCGGTCGAACTGCATGCCCTCGACCACCTCGAGCTCAGTGTTGAGGCTCTTGGCCTCTTCCACCGTGATGACGCCCTCATTGCCGACCCTCTTCATGGCATCGGCCAAAAACTTGCCGATCTCAGCGTCGCCATTGGCGGAGATGGTGGCGACCTGGGCGATTTCTTCGTTGGCGGTGACCTTCCTGGCGTGGCTCTTGAGGTCGTGAACGATCGCGTCCACGGCAAGGTCGATGCCGCGCTTCAGATCCATCGGGTTCATGCCTGCGACGACCGATTTGGTGCCTTCCTTGACGATGGCCTCCGCCAGCACGGTCGCTGTTGTGGTGCCGTCACCCGCGACGTCGCTCGTCTTCGAGGCGACCTCGCGCACCATCTGCGCACCCATATTCTCGAACTTGTCCTCCAGCTCGATCTCTTTCGCGACGGTGACTCCGTCCTTGGTGATGCGCGGCGCACCGAACGACCTGTCAAGAACGACGTTGCGCCCCTTGGGACCGAGCGTGACCTTCACGGCGCTGGCCAGAACATCGATGCCGCGCAGCATCTTTTCGCGCGCCTCTGTGGAGAATTTCACGTCTTTGGCAACCATGATGCGAACCTCCTTCTCCCTGAAATGATCTTCTCCGTCTCGCGCTAAGCCGCCCATTCGGCATACGTGCGGTGCACGGGCATGCGCTCATTCAGTGGACGGAACTGCTTGCATATCCTCCTTGAGGGATTAGCCGTCACAGGATAGCAGCCGGAAACCGGCCCTGGGGCGAATTCGACTTATGAAGAAGGGGATCCGTTCAAGAGGATGGGCCCAAATTTTGGTACTCCAAAGGGGCCGGGCAAGGCCATGAGCGGTGCAGCCACGCTTCGTGATCGTGTTGAGCGACCAGCCGCAAGGCGGCATCAAGTTCCGAAAGCGCCGTCCACCGGTCGCGTACGGCTACGAGCGTCCGGGCGATCGCCAGCTCTATTGGGGCTCGCCGACGAGGAGTCCGTTCTCGATCTGGTGAGATTGGGATCGCCGCAGGCGGTGGTCGGCCGCATCCGAACGGCCGCGGCTGCCCGGGACAGCTTCACCTGTTCCAGCGGTCATCCAACCGCGGTCGTCCTATCCAGGCCCTGTTCAGGCATCGGGTTGTCCAGCCCAGCTGCGGCGCTCCCAGCAGTCGGGCTTGAGCTTCCTGGTAGGGGCCGACGTAGCGAAGCTGGGTCGGTATTTTGGGATAGATGCGTCGTATCCGCGCAACGGCACGCTCTGCGGCCTTCCTGTCGCGTTCGTCAAAGACAAATCCGAAGCCGGTGCGCAAACGGTCCGGCAGCAACTCGGCACTCAGGGTTTGATACCAGCGCGGCGGCCGCAACCATGGCCGTCCACCGGCGAAGATCTGTCGGGCCACCTCGCGCGCGGCGGTGCTGACGGACAATGTATCCGATTGCATCATCGCGGCGGTGTAGGCCGCGAATGAATCCCAATCAGCCGGCAAGTCGCTCGACGTCAGCCCGTACAATGCCCCAAGCAGCCTACTTTCGGCCCAATAGCGCTCGCGCTCTTCGACCGAGAACGGAGGCAGGATCAGGTCGTGGACGGCCAGAGCGGTGTCGACGAGTGTAGCGTGAACCCAGCGCAACGCTGCGACCTCGTTGGCGCGGTAGGGCGAGCCGCTCTCGAACGGACCGATTGCTTCGGGCAGGCGGCCGACGATCATGGTATGGCGGTGGTGCAGGTGCCGGGCAGCGGTAAGGGCCGCATCGAGCGAGCCGAACACCATCGTAAACACAACGTCAAAGGTTCGATGGAAGCGACCGATCGGATCCGCGAAGGTCCGCGAGTGCTCGGCCACGGCGGCGGCGACCCAGGGATGCGCCAGCTGAAGCAGCAAGGCGCGGCCGGCGCCCAAAAAGGTGATGGCTTCCCGGTCGATCCGCCAGGTTATCGAGCCTGGACCAAAAATGCCCTCGGCCGGTCCGGCGGCCCGAGCCCGGACGAAATCAAGAGCAAGCTCGAGGTCACTTTCGGAGACCAAATGCGCACCTTCCGAAGCAGACTCCACCGGTCTTTCAGCAAGCCAAGGCTCTCTCGAAATTGTCGCATGATCTCCACCCGCGCGGAATACGGCGGCCTGGCATTTGGTCGTACCCCATGCGGGTAAGACTGAGCCGAGTGCCGCGGCTGCTGCGGCGCCGTTTGCTGAAGAAACTGCCCCCCGCCGCCGTCTTTCATGCTCCCGCTCGAAAGCGTATTGTTCCGATCGAACGAGCTCACTCTGCAGCGCTTTCGTTCAGAGTGTATCTTGTTCTTCGATTCAAGAAACTCTCGAAACGAAACACGGGGAACGCTCATGACCGGCACAAGGCTGAAACATTACGGCTGGGGACGGGAAGGCGAAGGCATGAGCGCGGATGAGCAGGCGTTTGTCCTCGGCCGTCACCATGCCAAGTTTGGTGCCGTCGAATTCGACACGGTCACTGTTCCCGGCCTTGAAGAGCTGTCCTTGCGGGAGCCGCGCGTGGTGCCGCCAGGTTCGCTTACGCCGTTCTGCACCACCGAACGCTACGACCGCGCCGCGCACACTTACGGCAAGTCCTATCCGGATTACGTCAGGGCCATGCTCGGCGACTACGATTGCGCGCCCGATGTCGTGGCCTATCCACGCAACGAGTCGGAGATATCGGCTGTCATGGACTGGGCGGGGTCCGTCGGCGCTTCGCTGACGCCGTTCGGAGGCGGATCGAGCGTATGCGGTGGCGTCGAGCCGCAGGCCGATGGCATCAAGCACAAGGCGGCCGTCACGCTCGACCTGCGCAATCTCTCCAAGGTCGTCGAGGTCGATCCGGTCTCGCGCGCCGCATTGATCGACGCCGGCACCTATGGCCCATCGCTGGAAAACCAGCTCAAGCCGCACGGGGTCACGTTGCGGCATTTTCCGCAGAGTTTTGAATATTCGACCCTGGGCGGCTGGATCGCGACGCGATCGGGCGGCCACTTCGCCAGTCTCTACACCCATATCGACGATTTCGTCGAAAGCCTGCGTGTCGTGACGCCGGTTGGCGTCGTGGAGACGCGCCGGCTTCCCGGTTCGGGTGCGGGGCCTTCTCCCGACCGCATGTTCATCGGCTCGGAAGGAATTTTAGGCGTGATCTCGCGCGCATGGATGCGATTGCAGCCGCGTCCAAAATTCCGCGCCGGCGCATCGGTTCGCTTTCGCACTTTCTTCGATGCCGCGCGCGCGGTGCGTGCGGTCGCGCAAGCCGGCCTCTATCCCTCCAATTGCCGCATCCTGGACCCGCAGGAGGCGTTCAACACCGGTGCGGCCGACGGCAGCTCCGCCATCATGGTGCTGGCATTCGAATCGGGCGATCATCCCCTGGACGCCTGGTTCAAGCGTGCGCTCGAATGCTGCGCCGACCACCGCGGGACACCAGAGCCCGCAGAGACCGGCGACGCGCATCTCGAAGGCGCGGCAGGCATCTGGCGCAACGCGTTCATTCGCATGCCCTATGCGCGCGAATTCCTGACGCCCGCTGCCCTTATCAACGATACGTTCGAGACTGCCATCACCTGGAACCGGTTCGAAAGCTTCCACGATCAGGTCAAGGCAGCAACCGAACGCGCGATTCTGCAAGCGACCGGGGTGAAGGGTGAAGTCACCTGTCGCTTCACCCACGTCTACCCGGACGGGCCCGCGCCCTACTTCTCCTTCCACGCGCGCGGTCGGCACGGTGCGCTGCTCGCGCAGTGGCAGGCCATCAAGGACGCGGCGAGCGACGCGCTGATCGCGGCAGGCGGCACCATCACGCATCACCATGCGGTTGGCCGCGATCATCGGCCCTGGTACGACCGGCAGCGGCCACCGCTTTTTGCCGCCGCGTTGCGGGCCGCCAAGCGTGAACTGGATCCCCGCGGCATGCTCAACCCGGGCGTCCTGATCGATCCTTAAGGCGCGTGCTGTTGATGCACGTGAGGTGATCCAAAGTTCACGGTGGAGACCAAGCAAGAAGCTAAAGCGCGATGATGATTGATCCCAATCTCATCGCGCTTTAGGGGCATCCGCATTCGAAAGGCGCGGGGAGGAGGCGCACCCTCGCAGTTGCGGGCCACGATCGCCGTCTCTCATGCGAGAGTCAGTCGCGTTCGAAGATCTTGGCGCCGGGATAGACACGCCTGGCGTAAGCAACAAACAACTCCCGGTCCTAGGTCTCAAGGAACGGTGTTCGGATCTTGCACGACCCGACGACGAGGTGCCACAGGCCGTTGAGCTTCTGAATGAAGACGTTCATGTGTGGTCCTCGAAGAGCCATTCCGGCAACACTTGTTTGCTTGGTGTCCGGCTCGCGCTCTTGCAGACGTTTGCGCGTCCGGTCGGAGTAGCCGCAAGTATAAGAATCCTCCGCGGTCGCTCAATTGTACGAGCGTAAGCCCAAGCCATGAAAATGGATGAAAGGAGCTATACGAAGGTATGGCGATGACTGTGCCGGAGGTACAGCGCGTTGCGCACCGGAAGCGCTGATGATCGTCACGACTGCGAGACCACAGGGACATCCCGTCGGCCCGCATGGACTTCCGAGGACCCCCAAGGGGCTGATAACGAGGGTTGCCGAAAGGCCACAAGCGGACCGAAGCGCGCTTGTCTCCGCCCACGACTCCCCATTTCCGTCAATTTTGATCGCCATGTCAGGCGTGGATGTTTTTGCCGAAGCGTGGCGAGGGAAGTCACGCGATCAATTCTTTCAGTCAAAGTGATTTGCAGAACGCCGATGAAAAGCGCTGCGCTGTTTGCCCTTGGCTTGTTGGCCGCGAGTGTTTGGTTCCACGACAGCGCGAGATGTCAGACGTCGCTGGCTCAGCCGCTTTCGCTTGCTCCGCCGCCGCCGTTGAGTGAACAGGAGGCGGCACCTCCGGCCGCCACCAACAGTGTTTGGCCGCCGATGGCGGCACCCAGCGTGTCGCCGCCGCGAGCGGCTGGCAAACGTCCCACGCCATCAGCAAAGAGCAATGTTGGGTCGTCACCGGCGACGGATGTCGTTCCGCCGCCGGCGGAGACCGCCAGGGGTTCGGTTCCACCCCGAGCCGCAAAAGATGCGCCGCCACTGGCATCCGGCGCGGGCGCCCCACCATCTGCCACTGTCAAGGACACGCCGTCGGCGTCCGACGACGTTTCGCCAGGACCGGTGATCGACAGGCAGCGGCCGTTGGCCAAGCCGGGCACCGATTACGATGGCTTTAGCGTCGGCATTGTCGACGACAATGACGCGTCAAGCCGGACGACGCGACCCGTCAGGTCGCACCCGGCAAAGCAGTCCAAGCGTGGTCAAGAAGCGGATCGTGTCTCTGGGCAGCAATCGGTCGATCCCACGGAAGATGACAAACTAAAGGGCAAGCTCACGATTTGCCGCGGCTGCAAGTAGCAGGTCGCCGCTCCGGTTGCGTTCGTCAATTGGCCCACTGGACAGCCGATCCCAACGCCGCGCCGAACACAGGCCCCGAAGCTTCTTATAGTTTGCTGGAATGGCCGTTGTTTGGCTGTAGCTAGCTCAAACTTGCCCATGATGGATTGGAGCGAGAGTTCAAGATTTTCAGTTGGTTAGATGGCCGCGTGTGCACGACGTGTGCACCCGGAGATCAAGAAAAATCTCACGACAGGCAGCGCGAGCATGGGGCGCTACGAAGCGCTTCCCACTGTGCAGATTGTCGCGCCGGCCGCGGATATTGTTCCCGCAACCCTCAAGGTGCTCGCCAGGGCCGGACTGACTCTCGATGATATCGACCTGTTCGATGTCAACGAGGCGTTCGCCGTCGCCGTGGAGAAGTACATCCGCGACCTGCGGATCGATCGAAACAAGATCAACGTCAAAGGAGGTTCGATCGCGTTGGGTCATCCAATTGGCGTGACGGGCACCATCTTGATCGGGGCAAGTTTCCCGACAGGCACCCCGAGTCCTGCGTCGCGCTGCAATAGCAATTGTGCTGGCACAAAAAATGCTGAGGCGCCTCCGCGACGGCGAGCGCAAGGTTCGCTGGGCAGACGGAGGAGAACATGAGAGCCCAAGTATTGAGAGCGTATGACGAGAAGCTGTCCAACGACCGCTGGGTCATCGAAGAAAACGTACCTGATCCCAAGCTTGCGAAGTCGACCGACGTTATCGTCCGAATCGGCGGCGCGGGCGTATGCAGGACCGATCTCCATATCATCGAAGGCGTCTGGAAGCCGCACATGGATCCGTCCGGCGACAAACTCCTCCCCATCATCATGGGACACGAAAATGCAGGTTGGGTCGAGGAGGTCGGCAAGGAAGTCGAGGGACTGAAAAAGGGAGACCCCGTCATCGTTCATCCGAAGATCACCGGAGGGACGTGTCTCGCCTGTCGTCGCGGCTTCGACATGCATGGCCCCGGCACATTTCCTGGTCTGGATTGCAACGGCGGCTATGCAGAATTCCTCTGCACCTCGGAGCGGAATATCGTGCCGCTGCCACGGACGCTTGCCCCCAAGGAGGTGGCGCCTTACGCGGATGCGGGGCTCACCGCCTATCGCGCCGTCAAGAAGGCGACGCGTCACCTTTTGCCCGGCGAGTCTTGCGTCGTTATCGGTGCAGGTGGATTGGGCCACATCGCAATCCAGTGCCTCAAGGCAATGTGCGCCGCCGATATTATCGTCGTCGACAAGTCCGAAGCGTCGCTGAAGCTAGCCGAAAAGTCAGGTGCCGACCATCTGGTGAAAGCCGACGGCGATGAAGTGGCTGCCGTTCTGGCTCTGACTGGCGGAAACGGCGCAGAGGCGGTGATCGATTTCGTCGGCGAAAAGGGCACGACATCCAGGGGGCTGGCGATAACCCGTTCGATGGGCAGCTACTATGTCGTCGGCTATGGCGAGGACATCCGCATTCCGACCGTCGACATGGTGATCACCGAGAAGAACATCATCGGCAATCTGGTTGGCACATGGGCCGAACTGACGGAGTTGATGGCGCTCGCAGACCGCGGTCTGGTTGAATTGGCGACCGCCGAGTATCGCCTCGCCGATGCAAACAAGGCCTTGCATGATCTCAATGCCGGCAAGATTCATGGACGCGCCGTATTGATTCCGTGAAGTCGAACGTGGTCCACCGCGAGCATTTGCTCGTGGTGGATTTCACGGGCCCGGCCACCTGTCACAGCGAAGGAGCTCTCGTTCGGTTGTGTAGGCCGGAGATGGCTTGAAGGAAGGAGGTTTTTAGGACCGGGCGGAAGCAGCCAGTCGATCAAATCGGCTTCCAGGCATCCAACAGATGCTCATTTTGCATCGCAAAAACACCAACGGAAGTTCGCAGCGAGTCTCAATTTGCATATCGTTGTCGCAATTTGCGTCGCGGTCGCTCTCAAGTCGGGGCGGCGCGGTCATCCAGGATCACCGGCGATCACTTTGTTCAGGAAGCGGTGGTCGGGAGACTCTGGATGATCTGGCACGGCCGTTGCACGAACTATGCGCAGGCACCCATCGCAGCACGCATTGATCGATTCAATAACGCCGGGAGCCGACTGCAAGATGCTTCGCGGTTCCGCGGATGATTTGGGGCGATTGCCAGTGACATCGTTTCTTCGCATTGAGAGGCGTCACATGAGGTTCATTCTGGTGAACGGCATGAGGCTGCGCCCGAGAACCCTCTGCATGCTTTGCTGTGAGCCAATCGGCGCGAGCTATCTCAAGGAATTCAGCACCGGGCTGTCCTTCTGCGGTCATGACTGCTACGCACTCTATTGCGACCGCTGGATCTCCAAGGCGGCGCAGACGAAGCACTCGGCCGTTGCGGACACCTCCCGCTAGCTCGTCCAACCGTGTGGGGGAAGCGTTCGGGCAAGAAAGCCATCCAGGTCGAGATCCCGAAACATCGCGGCATCCAACGTGCGGTCGCTGCGGCTTCCGACGAAGCCACTTCGCTTTTGCGGTGCAAAAATTGCTGCGCACGCCGATGCTTTTGCATTGTCGAGATTCTCATTCTGCAATTTCCGTCGCAATCTGCATCTCCTTCACCCGCAAGCCGGGCGGATGTGACGGCTCCGTCCACTCAATATCAGCATCAGCGCCTCTGAAAGCGTGCTGGCCAGTGCTTCCAACGCGCTGGCACGCCCATTGCAAAGCTCCTGCTCACAACAATGCCGACTGCTCCGTCTGGGGCGAGCCGCGACAAGAACGAGGGAAGGGGACGCTTGGCTGAGGGCGCATGATGTGCGGGATGAAGCATTGCGATCGAAGGACCGTGGTTCGGAAGATCGCTCCTGATCATCGTTGCGGTGCACCACAGTCGTTCCCGAAACCCTTGCCGATATCAAGCGTCCGGCCGTGCAAACGGTCGCGAGGTGGCCCGTAACGCGCGGGTAAGCACTGCCCGGTCCTCGAAGGCTCAGGCAGGCGGAATATCGATGTGGTTTCTGACCCGATCAGGAGGAAAGACGAGATGTCTGGAACTTTAACACTCAACAAGATCACCGCTCAGCGCGGCATATCCGTCGGTGATGCTGCAAAGAAGATTGCAGATCTCGGATGGAACCCTTCCTACGTCCAGGAAGCGATGACTTTTCCCACGGACTACAAGATTGCGAAGGCGCCAAAGGATCCGATGAAGCAGGTCCTCCGCTCCTATTTTCCGATGCAGGAGGAGAAGGACAACCGCGTCTACGGTGCGCTCGACGCTGCGCTGCGCGGCGACATGTTCCGCAACGTCGAGCCACGTTGGGTCGAGTGGATGAAGCTGTTCCTGGCGATTATTCCGTTCCCGGAAATCTCCGCAGCGCGATCCATGGCCATGGTTGGCCGCCTTGCTCCGGGTGAAGATCTTCGCACCGGCTTCACGATGCAGATGGTCGACGAGTTCCGTCACTCGACGATCCAGATGAATCTCAAGAAGTGGTACATGGAGAATTACATCGATCCGGCCGGCTTCGACATCACAGAGGAAGCGTTCGGAAAGTGCTACGCCACCACGATCGGCAGGCAGTTCGGTGAGGGCTTCATCACTGGGGACGCAATCACCTCTGCGAACGTGTATCTGACCGTGGTCGCCGAAACCGCGTTCACCAACACGTTGTTCGTCGCCATGCCGTCGGAAGCCGCACGCAACGGTGACTATGCGTTGCCGACGGTGTTCCTGTCAGTTCAGTCGGATGAGAGCCGGCACATCGGCAACGGCCACTCGATGCTGATGTCGATGCTGAAGGAGCCGGAGAACCATCTGCTGCTGGAGCGCGACATGCGCTATGCGTTCTGGCAGAACCACGCCATCGTCGACGCGGCGATCGGAACCTTCATCGAATACGGCACCACGAACCGCGACAAGGCCAAGGAGTCCTATGCGGAGATGTGGCACCGCTGGATCTTCGAGGACTATTATCGCACGTACATGCTGCCGCTCGAGAAGTATGGCATCAAGATCCATCATGACGACGTTCAGACTGCCTGGAAGCGGCTGACCGAGAAGCATTACGTCCACAAGGTCGCGCAGTTCTTCGCGGTCGGTTGGTCGGCCAACTTCTGGCGCATCGAGGCCCAGACCGACAAGGACTTCGAGTGGTTCGAGCACAAGTATCCTGGCTGGTATGCGCAGTTCGGCGACTTCTGGAAATGGTACGAGAAGCTGTCGCACCGCGGACAGACCAACATCCTCTTCAACAGCGATGTCGGTTACGTCTATCCGCATCGTTGCTGGTCGTGCCTGGTGCCCTGCCTGATCCGCGAGGACATGGTCACGGGCGAGATCGACGGCAAGCTTTACACGTTCGCCCATGAGCTCGATCGGTGGACGGCCGTCGAAGCCTTCGCCGGCGAGTACCAGGGGCGTCCGACCCCGGCGATGGGACGGTTCAGCGGCCGTCGCGAATGGGAAAGCGTCTACCACAACGTGGATATCGCCGATGCCATCAAGGATCTCGGCTTCGTGCGCACGGACGGCAAGACCCTGGTCGCCCAGCCGCACCTGCGCTTCGACGAGAAGGAAATGTGGACGCTCGACGACGTCCGCGGCCACATCCTGAAGAGCCCGCTGCTCACGCTGCGGGAGATGAGCCCGGCCGACCGGGAGAAGCACCTCGCCGAGTACCGCAAGGGATTCACCATCAATCCCTGCAACTAACCGAGACGGAAGGAGCCGGCTCCGGCCGGCTCTTCCCGATCGATCTCCGGAAGATACGCAAGCCTTGGTTTGAGGAGGCCCTATGGGCACGCCCGCTAATGTCGTTCGCCTGCAGCCGGTAGGCATAGAATTCGAGGTCGAGGAGAACGAGACCGTTCTTGACGCCGCATTCCGCCAGGGCATCGCACTGCCTCATGGTTGCAAGGAGGGGCAGTGCTCGGCGTGCAAATGCGTTCTCACCGGAGGCGAAGTAGAACTCAAGAAGTATTCGACGTTCGCCCTCAACGAGATGGAGCGAGGCCAGGACTACATCCTGCTGTGCCGGACCTTGGCCTATTCGGATCTCGAGGTGGAGCTCCTCAACTATGACGAGGAGGTGCTGTCGAAATCGATCCCGGTCAGGGACTTCACGGGCACAGTCACGAGCGTCTCCGCACTGACCCATGACATCCGGCTTCTCGAGATTTCGCTCGAGCAACCTCTGAAGTTCTGGGCTGGTCAATATGTCGACATCACGCTCTCGGGGGCAGAGACGATTACGCGCTCGTTTTCCATGGCAAATTCGCCGATCGAGGGCGAAAAGCTCGCCTTCATCATCAAGAAGTACCCGAACGGACGCTTCTCTTCCCGGCTCGACGGAGACCTCGCCGTCGGAACCGCGGTCGGACTCCGCGGACCCTACGGGACCTGCTTCCGGCGAGAAAACAGAACCGGAGCCATAGTCCTGGTCGGCGGCGGATCGGGAATGTCGCCGCTATGGTCGATTCTGCATGATCACATCGCGTCTGGCGAAGAACGCCCGGTACACTTCTTCTACGGAGCACGGACGCGCAACGATCTTTTCTATCTCGATCGCTTCGCGGAGCTCGCCGCCAGGCATCCGGAGTTCCACTTCGTTCCGGTGCTCTCCCATGCGGCCGATGACACGGCCTGGGATGGAGCAAAGGGCTTCGTGCACGAAGCTGTCGGAGCGCATCTTCGCAGCGCGGGATATGGCGAAGACGTCGACGTGTATGCCTGTGGACCGTCGCCGATGATCGAGGCGCTGGTGCCAGTGCTGCAGATGAACGACGTCGAGTCGGATCGCATCTTCTTCGACAAGTTCACACCAGCCAACAACTGAGAGTTCCGACTAGCGAGCGTGCCTTTTGTAGAGCCCACCAAGGGAGGAGGAAGACGACCATGACTGCCGTTCAAAGTGTTCTAGCGAAATCCGGTGCAGCAGGAGCTGCGGTATTTCCGGATTCGGACAGCCGCAAGTACCGGTATTTCGAGCCACGCAGCAAGCGGGCGACGCACTATGAGGACGTGACCGTAGACGTTCAGCCCGATCCTGAGCGCTATTTGCTGCAGGACTGGATCATCTCTTTTCCCAACGGGAAGGGGGCCTACACCAAGGACAACACGGCCGCGTTGAGCTCGAATTGGCACGCCTTCCGTGCGCCCGACCAGGAGTGGGAGCGCACCCACTACCAGCGCCAGTCCAAGATCGAGACGATGGTCCAATCGGTGATCGCCAACGGCCGCAAGTCCGGCGCGCCGAAGGGTTTCGACAAGGCCTGGGTCAAGATCCTGCAAAACCATCTCGGCGCGTGGAAACATGCCGAGTTCGGGCTCGGCACGTCGCTGATGCAGGCTCAGCGCTACGGCTATACCCAGATGATCAACAACGCGACCCTGACGAACTCGTCCTACAAGCTTCGTCTGGCCCAGGACATTACGCTCTATCTCGCCGAGATCGGAATGGACATTCCGGGCTTCGACGACGCCGCAGGCAAGCGGGCGTGGTTGGAGGACAAAGGCTGGCAGGGCACCCGCGAAGCGATCGAGTCGATCATGGGGTCGGCCGACTATCTCGAACAGTACTTCGCCACCAACATCGTGTTCGAGCCGCTGGTCGGCGAGCTGTTCCGCAGCGGCTTCCTGATGCAGGTCGGCTCGCCGAACGGTGATTTCATCACGCCGACGGTGATTTCGGCGGCCGAGGCCGACTATGAGCGCAATCTCGCCAACACGATCGATCTGATGCATCTGCTGGTGAGCGACAATCAGTATGCCGCGCACAACAAGAAGTTGTTCCAGGGCTGGGTGAACAAGCACGTGGCGCTGGCAAGCAAGGCGGCCGCCGGACTGCAGCCGATCTGGTCGCAGCCACATTCGAAGCCGGTGCAGTACGCCGACGTCCGCGCGCAGTCGGTCGAGCGCATCAAGAAGATTCTCGGCGAGCTCGGTCTCGTCCTTCCCAAGGAGTAGACTGCAATGTCCGTTGCTTCAAGAAGTGCGACTAACCAGAACATCTTCCAGAAGATGGGAGATCTTCGTTTCGAACAGACGATTTCCCATCAGTGCGGCGTCACTATGAACGACAGCGTCGAGGCGCGCGCCATCGCTGAATTCATGGGCAAGAAGCCGAACGTGACCGTGACTTACCAGCCGGCCCTGATCCGCATCGACGGCGAGGGCAAGCTGATCTTCAAGATGGACGAGATCAGCGACATCCTCGGAAAGGACATGACGGCCGAGATATTCGAAGTGAATACCTCGACCCATTACGGCCGGATGGTGCGCATCGACGACAATACGGTGACGCTGTTCGGGAACATGGACGAGGTCTTCGAATACATCGAGTGAAGCTCACTCACTGGGGGCCGCATCCTCAAAGGTGTGGCCCCGCCGCTTCCAAGGTGTTCGCGCAGCTACGACGCGTGGATTGATCGAACAGAGCTAATCAAATTCCTGGAGACAATCATGTTCATAACTCCCACGGGCGAGGAAGTCTTCGTCATCGACGGTCACACCCACTTTTGGGACGGCAGTCCGGCGAACCAGCTCAACATTCACGGCAAGCAGTTCATTGATTGCTTCTATGCCTACCACAGCTCGCTCAGTCCAAAGGACAAGCTATGGCCCAAAGAGCAGTTCGAGAAGTACAGCGCAGAGCAGATGTACCGCGATCTGTTCGTCGACGGTCCGGACGACATGGCCATCGTGCAGTCGACCTACCTCACGGAATTCTACAAGAATGGATTCAACACCATCGACCGCAACGCCGAAATGGCGAAGAAGTACAAGGACCGCTTCATCGTCAACGGCGCATTTGATCCGCGCGACGGCGAGCGGGCGCTGGAATATATTCACTACATGAAAGAAACGTTCGGCATCAAGGGCGTCAAGCTCTACACCGCCGAGTGGAAGGGCGAGTCGCGGGGCTGGAAGCTCACCGATCCGAACGCCTATCGTTGCTTCGAGCTCTGCCAGAAGCTCGGTATCACGAACATCCACGTCCACAAGGGGCCGACCATCATCCCGCTGGACAAGGATGCATTCGATGTTCACGACGTCGATCATGCGGCGACCGACTTCCAGGGCTTGAATTTCATCATCGAGCATTGCGGGTTGCCCAGACTGGACGATTTCTGCTGGATCGCCGTGCAGGAGACCAACGTCTATGGCGGCCTTGCGGTCGCGCTTCCGTTCATTCACGGACGTCCCCGGTATTTCGCGGAAGTGATCAGCGAATTGCTGTTTTGGGTCGGCGAGGACAAGATTCTGTTCGGCAGCGACTATGCCATCTGGACGCCCCGCTGGCTGGTCGAGAAGTTCTGGAACTTCGAGCTGCCGGAGGATCTAAAGCAGGAGCACGGTGTCGATCTGACGCCGCAGGCCAAGAAGAAGATCCTCGGTCTCAACGCTGCGCGGCTTTATGGCGTGGACGTCGAGGCGCAGAAGGCGAAGCTTGCCAAAGGTACCTACGCGGCCGCGGCGGGGTGACATCACATGAACGCGCCGTTCTTGAAGCATGACCGAAGGACCAGCGAGGTGTGGCAGCGCCTCGCGTTGGTCACAGACCCCGAACTCGACGAGTCGGTGACCGATCTCGGATTCGTCGAGCATGTCACCGTCGACGACGATGGTGATGTCGATATCGTCTTTCGGTTGCCGACATATTGGTGTTCGGCGAACTTTGCATTCCTCATGGCCGACGACATGTGCCGGGCGGTGTCGTCGCTGTCGTGGGTTCGCGAGGCGCGGCCGCAGCTTCGGGACCATATGGTCGCGGAGCAGATCAACCTTGGTGTCCGCGAAGGGAGGTCGTTTGCCGATGCACTCAAGGAGTTTGCGCCTGGAGGCTCGCTTGACGAATTGCGGGATAAGTTCCGCCGCAAGGCGTTCGAGCGGCGCCAGGAGGTCATGATACTGGCCCTGCGGGGGCTGGGCTATGAGGATCCGGAGATCTGCCGGATGAGTCTGCGTAGCTTTGACGAGGTCGAGTTCGCTTCGCCGGATGTTGCGCGCCAGAAGCCCCGCTATCGCGAGCTTCTGATTGAAGCAGGCCTGGCCTGCCTCCCGGAGGATCGCACGTTTGTCACCTACGAGGGGGCCCCCATCAAACGGCACGAACTGGCGTCTTATCTGCAGCGGCTGCGGGGAGTGCGCATCAATATGGAGTTCAACAGTTCATTGTGCAGAGGCCTGCTTGCTGTCCGCGATCGCGGACTCAGCGACGGCAATCCTGGACGGACGCCGTCACCGTGCGGAGGCTGTGGCAGCCGCTGTGCTGCTTCATCGGGCAGCCCCTGACCTTAGAGGAGCTAGAAGCGTGGGAGTGCGTTTTGCGCGCTGCCCGGAAGCGCCAAGAACCGGAGCGGTCAGCAAGTCCGCCCAATCAGACAACAAGATCCGACCGCTTGGGAGTGAAGCCAATGCCGAAAGTATTACTACATCATACCGAAGCCCGCCGTGCTCTCGCGCGCGGGGTCCAGAAGCTTGCAGCGGCGGTCGAATCGACCCTCGGTCCCAAGGGCATGAACGCGATGGTCGACAGGCCGATCGGCACGCCCATCGTCTCGCGCGATGGCGTCACCATTGCCTCCGAAATCGAACTGCCTGATCGCTTCGAGAACATGGGTGCGCAGGTGGTGCGCGAGGTCTCGATGCAGACCAACGAGGTCGCCGGCGACGGCACGACCACCGCCATGGTGCTTGCAAATGGCCTCATCCAGGGAGGCGTTGCAGCACTGGAGCGGGGCGCCAAGGCCGTCGATCTCTGCAAAGGGATCGACCGGGCCGTCGAGGTCGTTGTCGATGCTTTGAAGAGCTCGGCAATCGTCGTATCGGACCGCAAGACGCTGGAGGCGGTGGCCACGATTGCGTCGACCGACGCCCATCTGGGCGGTCTGATTGCGGAGGCGGTCCAGCGCGTCGGCAAGGATGGCATCATCAGTTCCGACTACGGGTTGACGACCAGCACGACGCTCGAAGTCGTCGAAGGCATGTCGTTCGATCGCGGTTACATCTCCCACCACATGGTGACGGATGTCGAAAAGATGGAGGTGGTGCTCGATCAGCCGTACATCCTCCTGACCGACTTGAAGATCAAAACGCCGGCCGAGCTGGTGGCGGTGCGCGCGACCGTTGCCGCGACCGGGCGGCCGCTCGTCATCGTCGCCGAGGAGATTGCGCCGGAAGTGGTCGTCACGCTGCTCGGCGATGACAATCGCGGCAAGATCCTGGTGGTCAATCCGCCTGATTATGGTCATTGGCGCAAGGCAATGATGGACGATCTCGCCATCATCACCGGCGGACGGGTCATCGCGCGCGAGCTTGGCGGCAGACTGGAAGAAACCGGCCTGACCGATCTCGGGACCGCACGGCAGGTGCGGGCCAGCGCGCGGGACACGGTGATCATTCGCGGTGGCGGCGACGATGCGGCGATTGCGGCGCGGCGTCAGCAGGTGGCCAAGCAGCACGATCTGGCACCGCCTAACATCGAACAGGACAAGCTCAAGGAGCGGCTGGCGAAGCTGTCGGGCGGGACCGCCGTGATCCTTGCAGGCGGCGTCACTCCCGTCGAGCAGAAGCGGACGATCCAGTTGATCGACGATGCGCTCAGCGCGGCCCGCGCCGCGGTCGAGGAGGGCATCGTGCCCGGTGGCGGCACGGCGTTGGCGCAGTGCGCGCCGGTGGTGACGCGCACACTCGGCAACATCAATGGCGATCTGGGTGAGGGCATCAAGCTGGTGCGCGAAACCCTGTCGCGTCCCGCCGCTTTCATTGCCCGGAACGCAGGCCATGATGCGGAGACGGTCATAGCCGATCTGCAGAGTTCCCGGGCAGGGGTCGGGTTCGATGCCGCCAACGGCGTATTCATCGACATGGTGTCGGCTGGCATCATCGACCCCGTCCGGGTGACCTATACGGCACTTCGAAACGCCGCTTCCGTCGCCACGCTCGTGCTGACCACCAACACCCTGATTGCCGATGTGCCGGAGTACATCGATCCGACACAAGGGCCGGCATTGGGCGGCGGAGCGGAGAAGCTTGGCCGCGCATGAGGCACGTGCACGCGGTCCGCGTTCCACCGCACCGTCTCAGGAGACGATGCTGGCCGCGACCAGGGGGACAGAGGCCTCGATATCGAATCCATCACCAGGGAGGGGGAGCTATGCAGAAGTATGTTGCGGAATTTATCGGTACGTTCGCGCTGGTGTTCTTTGGCTGTGCGACCGTGATCTTCATGCGAGCTGAGGTCGGCTTGCTGGGCGTCGCGTTCGCATTCGGCCTGACCGTGGTCGCAATGGCCTATTCGATCGGACATATCTCCGGTGCTCATCTCAATCCGGCCGTCAGCCTCGGGATGCTCGTCGCCGGGCGGATGTCGCCGCGGGATTTCTCCGGCTATATCGTTGCGCAATTCGTCGGAGGAATCGCGGCTGCAGCCGTGCTGTACCTCATCGCCGAAGGCAAGGTCGGAGGCTACGATGTTGCGGCGAACGGCTTTGGCCAGAATGGCTGGGGCCAGTACGGTGTTTTATCCGCGTTTGTGTTCGAAGCGTCGGCAACCTTCCTGTTTCTGACGGTGATCCTTGGTGCGACGCAAAACGGAGCGGCGTCTGCCTATGCCGGGTTGGTGATCGGTCTGACGTTGGTCGCGATCCATCTTGCCGGCATTGCCGTGTCGGGCTCATCGGTCAATCCGGCGCGCTCGCTGGGGCCTGCATTGTTTGCTGGCTCCGATGCGCTGTCACAGGTGTGGCTCTATTTTGTAGCGCCGTGCCTGGGGGCCGCACTGTCCGGTTACGTCTTCAAGGCGGGGGTGACGCGCCAGATGGTGGCGACGGCGTGACGTTCGCGATCGTATGACTGATTGCACCGTGACAACGATCCGGAACGGGTTACAATCTTGAAAGTCCCGGCATGAGCCGAAGGAGGCAGTGTAACAAGCCTCCAGGCTCATCCGATCAGCCGGGCGGGAGGAAAGGGACATGGTCTACATCATCTCCAAGCGCGACGGTCCGCACCGGGAAGAGGTGGCGGCCAAGGACTTCCTTCAGAAGAACCGCACCACGATCAACGCGCTCGCCAATCATCTGACACTCGGGCGTTGGCAGCAGCTGCGCAATCCGACGCCTCCTCCGCAACCGCAGCCATCGAGCAAACTCTGGTCCACGCCGCCGGCCCGTCCAAAGGAGGCCGAGCCCTATGTGCGGATCAGCCATAACGGTCGCGTCGTGATCGCCGATCTTGCATCGGGACGGCAGCTCGATTTTGTCGGCGAATTGCGCGGCAACGGCCAATCGCGATACTTCGCTCTGGCGACACGCGAGAACGGGATCTTCGAGCCGCTAGACGACGAATTGTACAGGGTCCTGGCCGACCTTGAGGGAGTGAGTGTGCCCGACGAGACGTCGGAAGCCCACCTTGAACAGGTCATCTCAGGTCGCCTCGGCCTGGACGCGATCTCCAGAAGCGTCGAATGATCTGCGTGAGCGGAGCCTGTAGGGAAAGTGATCCCGATGGGCTCCGGCTCAGCTTGTGTTTGCCGATCGGGTTGCTGTTTGCCAACGGACGTATGGTGCTCCAATGCTGACGGAAACGCTCATGGCCAAGCCGCCGTTTTCCCTGGAAGGCTACAAAGCTTCGGACGCGGAGCAGGGGCGGCCATACGATGAGGGCGAAACCAACAAGGCATGGGAAAATTTCCTGACCTTCGGAGACCTGAGGCGCGAAAACGCTCCGGTGCGCGGTCTCATCGAGGAGTCATGGCAACGCAGTGTCAAGTCCGGGGTCGATGCTCGTGGCAAGGGCAGTAATCTCCTCGCCTCGCCGGATGATCTCTATGAGCTGCGTTTGAAGAACGATGACCTGCTTGGTTCGAGCGCCGAGACTTTCCGCCGCATTGCCGAGGTGCTTGGTGACGCCGCAACGATGGTCGTCATCACCGACAGGAACGGCGTCGTGCTGGAGGTCGGGGGCGATCGGCGGACCATTGATGCAGGGCACGATATTCGCCTGGAAGCCGGCGCGGCCTGGGCCGAAGCGGTCACCGGCACCAATGGCATTGGCACAGCGCTGGTCACGGGAAAGCCGGTTCATGTCCATGCGGCCGAGCATTTCTCGGAGGGCATCAAGGCATGGACTTGTGTCGGTAGCCCCATTCGCAGTCCGATAGACCGCAGCATCATCGGCATCGTAGACTTTTCCGGACCTCAGGCAATCTTTCATCGGCACAATGTGGCCCTGGCGGTGGTCGCGGCCCATCACATCGAACTGGCGCTCTCGGAAAAGGTCCGCATCGAGAGAATACGGCTTCTCGAGGCGAGCATTTCCCGAATGCCGGGAATGAATAGTGCTGACGGGGTCGTCATTCTCGACCGGTTCGGCCGGGTCATTCACCACAACGACATGGCATCCGTCCGCTGGCACCGGATTGCGCAGTCGCATGACTTGAGTATCGGGCAGCAGCTTCTCCCAAGTGACGAGGGCTTTTTGGCGAGAGACCTCGCCAAAGGGCTGCCCGAGGAACTGCGCGAGCAGCGGATCGAGCCGTTGGTGGTCGACGGCGTGGTGAAGGGCGCGATGCTTGTGCTCGCGGCGAAGCCACGCGCCAGGCTTGCCCGATCCCAGATGTCGCCAGCAGCCCACACCGCACTTGTCTCGGCCAAGGAAGCGATTGTTGGATGCAGTGACGCGCTGGTGCAAACGATCGAGAAGATTGAGCGGGCGGCGCTTGGACGAACGGCAATCCTGCTCGAGGGTGAGACGGGCGTCGGCAAGGAACTCTTCGCCCGTCTGGTTCACGCCGCCAGCCAAAATACGGGCAAGGAGCCATTCATTGCCTTCAATTGCGGTGCGGTCTCCAAGGAGCTTCTCGGCGGCGAATTGTTCGGGCATGCGCCGGGCGCTTATACCGGCGCGACGCGCGAGGGCAGGCCCGGACGGTTTGAGTTTGCCAATGGCGGCGTGCTCAGCCTTGACGAGATCGGCGAGATGCCGATGGACTTGCAGCCTTACCTGCTCCGTGTGCTGGAGGAGCGCGCGGTGTACAGGCTTGGTGACAGCAAGGCGCGACCTGTGGACGTCCGGCTCGTAGCGTCGACCAATCGGAATCTGAAGCAGGAAGTGGCGGAGGGGCGTTTTCGCAAGGACCTGTACTTCCGGATCGGTGTCGTCAAGTTCACCATACCGCCACTTCGTGAGCGTTTGGGTGATGTCGATATCCTGATCGATCATTTCAACAGGCAGTTTGCGGAGACCTACAGCACCCAACCGCTACATTTCGAGGCAACGACGATGGAGTTGCTGCGGCGCTATAGCTGGCCGGGGAATGTTCGCGAACTGCGCAATCTGGTCGAGAACCTCGTGCTGATGACGATCACCGGCATCGTCGCTCCCCGGGATTTGCCGGAGGATTTCGTGGAAATGGCGTCGGCTCAGCCCTCCTCGGTGTCCGTGCAGGCGGGGCAGAGCTCGACGGGATCAGGAGGCGATGAGATTGCGCGTTTCGACGAAGTGGAACGCCGTACCATCGAGAGGGCGGTCGCGAATGCAGGTGGTAACATTGCCGCCGCTGCCGAGAAGCTCGGGCTTTCGCGCGCGACGCTGTATCGAAAATTGCACCAATACCGTTCCCGGACCTGAAGGCGGGATGAGGCATGGCGGCTGTCTGGAAAGAGCAGAGCGGCGGCGAGGGGGCGACCAACGCTGTGACAATCGCATCGCAGATCCTTGCACGCGCAGACCGCGATGTCACTTTCGTGGTGCAACTGCTTGGCGAAAGCCAAAATCTGCTCGTTAGGCATTTCATCGTGTTCATCGAGGTCGAACTCGCAAAGCGCGATATCAGTTACGGTGCGCATCCGCTATTGCGTCCCTTCGTCGAAACGCATGCACGCGAGCTTTCGGAATTCGTCTTGAAGGGAATCGGCTTACGGCACCAGTTCGGCCTTCAGGTCATCGAGACGATGGCCGGCGATCCGGCGCGGTTGCTAAGGGTCGATCTGTGGGACTCGCTGCAATCTCACATCAATGACGCGCAGCAACACTTTGTATCTAGTGTCGGAGGCCTGCAGCGGATCCTGACTCAGATCGAGGCGGACTCATGAGTGACGATCCTCCGATCCTGATCGAAGTGCTGAAGGAACGATTGGCTGTCGTTCAGGAGATATCGGCCGCTCAATCGCGCAATCTTCTGAACTTCCAGCTTGGCGGTGGTGCGGAATTCGAGATTCAGGAGATTGAGCGTGAGATTGCCACGACAGGCGCCTCGCATGCGCTCGCCCAGGCGCTTGAGGAAGCACGGGCGCGCCTGAAAAGCGCAACCGCCGGCATGGCAGCATGCGACACTCAATGCGCCGTACTGGAACGACGCCTTGACGATCTTGACAGGCGGATTGCCGCCGGCAGGTGAGACGTTCGATGGACACGATGGAAGCAGAGACTGCAACGCTTTATGATTTGCTCGGGCGGCACTGGACGGTGCGGGCGCCCGTCACCAGTACGGCCTTCGCTGGAGACGCAGTCGCATTTGCGCTCACCGATGGCGCGCTGGCAATCGCTCCGTTGACCGATATCGAGCCGCCGCAGGATCGCTGTCGTATCGCGCTGGACGGAGGCCGCGCCACAATCTCGCCGCGGCGGAAACCGGTGCCCCCATTGACGAAGGTCGTCATTAGCGACGCACCGCTTCATCTCGCCTCGATCGGGTCGTCGGGCTTTGTCGCAAATGAGCGCAGCCGGCTGCTCGGCGTGTCGCCATCCGGCGTCACGCATCTGATCGCGGACCATGGGTCCGCAATCGATCTCGTCGCCCCGGTGCAGGCCGGGGGCATTCTGGCCGCTTCCGGTGGATCGGTCATATTTTACGATCCCAATGGCGAAGTCGGCTGGCTCCAGGAGCGCGCGGGCAGGAATGCATCGGCACTGGCTGTATCAAGTGATGGTCGGCGCTTTGCGATGGGAGTCGACGATTGCGTGCTTGTTCGTGCCTTCGGGGCACGACCAGAGCCGGTGGCCTCATTCGAGCTCGACTCAATTTCCAATTTGGCGTGGAGTCCCGATGGAAGCTGGTTGGCCGCGTCTATCGAGGGGACTGGCGTCGTCTTGGTCCGCCTTGCCGATGCCCGGACCGTTCGGATTTCCAGTTATCCTGGGAACACTTCATCCCTGGCGTGGAGCACGGACTCCCGCGTTCTTGTCACGAGCGGAGCTTATCGAATAATCGCGTGGGACATTTCCAGCCTGAGCGACGACAGCGAACGGCCGGCCAGCCTTTCGACAGGCCATGCCCGACCCGTACTCGTGGATGCAATAGATATTCACCCCGAGGGTCAGCTGATTGCAGCAGGGTACCGGGACGGCATGGTGGTTGTCGCCAAGATGGGGGAATCGGACGAACTGGTCGTCAAGCCACCTGGCGGGGGCGCGGTCCACGCACTTCGGTGGTCGGCCGATGGCCAGCATCTTGCATTCGGCTCGGATAACGGGGAGGCGGCGATCATTACGTTTCCTTCCCACATTTTCAAATAGCGGGTCCGCGCCAGAGCGAAAGTCTTCCGCTGTCATTAGGAGGGGTACCATGACGTCTACTCGATCGCTAAATGAAGCCGACAGCAAAGATCAGTACTTCAAGGAGCTGGCCGAGCTTTCCGAGCGGATGATCGCCGCGCATGGCAAGGAGTTCTCTATGGGCGCTCTCGTGCTGGCGGCAAGGTTCATCGCAGAAAACAAACCTTTCGAGCGAAGTGCGGCAACGACGAGCTGAGCGAAGCCAACGATTGATAGCCGTTGTTGCGGATATTGCGCTAAGCCGGACAAGAACGAACTGTGTGTGTCGATCAGCGAAGCCGTGATGGTAAGCGGTGCCCGCCCGTTGATTTTCTGCAATTTGGGGCGACCTGCCGCAATTTGGCTGGAGCTTGCGCAAACCAGCCCATGATGGATGGAGCGAGAGTTCAAGTCTTGAAAAAAGATAGCAGGCCGCGTGTGCACCGGGAGATCAAGAAAAATCTATCGTCGTCAAGTCTTGAGGGCCTCCTTGAATTGACGTGTGACGGCTGCAAAGCGGTGATGGGTAGAGAGAGGTCGAGCCGCTGGCTCGCGCATTGTGGCGAAGACGCTAGGTGGTGTGGACTCTAAGGATTCCCTTTTAGGCGCAAATCAGATTCAAGGCTGCTTTTGGGGAGGCCGCCTTGGGTGTGATGGACCGCTTGGTATTAAGCGACGCGACATGGGAGCGGATGGCGCCGTTGATCATCGGCCGGCCTGACCAGAAGGGTTCGACCGGACGGGACAACCGGATGTTTGTGGAGGGCGTACTTTGGATCGTGCGCACTGGCTCTCCCTGGCGTGATCTTCCGGAGGTGTTTGGAGACTGGAACAGCGTGTTTCGGCGCTTCAGTCGATGGAGCATCAAG
>NZ_JAGKJL010000211.1:0-659 GCF_020329495.1 Bradyrhizobium australafricanum
CGTTCGAACGAGGCGAACCCGACTGGAACCTGCTGGGATTACCGAAGGCCGCCGAACTTCCTGCCGTGCGTTGGCGACAGCAAAATCTCGACAAGTTGTCGGTGAACAAGCGAGCAACACTAGAGCATGTTGTTTTTTCGCAGAATCGGGATTCCCAGCGGGAGCGATTTCTGATTCAAACTCCGTGCTGGAGAACGGGGGCCAGCCCCCATCTTTCCCGCAGCTTCACCATCGGTCTTAGTTCATGTTGAACTCCTTCCGCTGTCTGCAGCACACTCTCGTCGATAAAGATCAGGCGTGCAGCGTCAATCTTGCCTTGATGGGCCTTCCAGCGTGTCCGCTTACGGGCGATGTCGGGACGATCATGTTCGACTGGCAGGATCGTTTTTTTTTGAAGCTCAGCCCTTCGGCATGCACAAACGTCCACACCGCCCGCACATCTGTCTTGATCCCGCGCGCCGCCAGTTCCTGTGTCAGCTTCCGCAAAGTGAATGGTCCCGAGAGAACGCGCTTACGCAGCCAATCAGCATTGGCACCGGACAGAACCGGCTTCTTGTGACCGCCGATCTTGCCGGGCGAAACGCCCCCAGTCTCCCGTCTCAGATTCTTCCACTTCGTTACACAGGACGGGCTGATCTGAAGCGCCTCTGCAATCGAAC
>NZ_JAGKJL010000212.1:0-651 GCF_020329495.1 Bradyrhizobium australafricanum
GTAATTCCGGGACAGGGATTCCGCTAAATCGCGGACAGTTGCGGGAGGTTGGTTTTCGGGAGCGCCGTTCAGGCAATGTTCTCTCTCAAGCTGAGTTTGAGAGGGGCAATGCCGAGACGGAAGCAAGCGAAACGAACCACTGTGAAGGACCTACGATCGATCCTGAGGCTGACGTACGAGCAGGACCTGTCGGTTCGGGAGATCTCGGAACGGCTGCAGATCAGCAAGAGCTCGGTTGCCACCTACCTGCTGCGAGCACGCGAGGCGGGCTTAAGCTGGCCGTTACCGCCGATTTACGGATTTACGCGAGCGAGGCGGCGTTGCAGCGGGCTCTGTTCCGGCGGGTCGGGCGGCCCCCGCAGGACTTGAGCGAGCCTGAGTGGCCACGGGTGGCGCAGGAGCTCAAGCGCAAGGGCGTGACGCTGACGCTGCTGTGGCAGGAATACCGGACGGCGCATCCCGACGGCTATGGTTACACGTGGTTCTGCGAGAAGTTTGACGCCTATCGGCGCCGGGCGAACCCGACCTTCCGTCATCGCCACGCGGCGGGTGCAGTGATGCAGACCGACTATGCCGGTCCGACGGTGGAGGTGATCGATCCGCAAACCGGCGAGATCCGTCAGGCGCAGATATTTGTCGCGGTGCTCGGGG
>NZ_JAGKJL010000213.1:0-643 GCF_020329495.1 Bradyrhizobium australafricanum
CTGTGGCGCTCGCTTGAAACCGCCCGCATCGAACAAGGACCCGATCGACAGGAAGCGGAGCGATTGGACGCCGCTACGGCCGACACGCGCCATTACGTTGCGGATACTGCGATCGACCGTCCCGACGACGTTGATCTCGAGCTCCCCGGTATGACGCGCGAGGACCACGACGACCGCCAGCCATCCGGCGCGGGCCGTTCGGCTACCGCTCCCGGCATCCCCTCGGCGCACTCTCCGATCGTCCCGGCGCCTGCATTCGGCGCCTTTCAAGAGACGAACCGCGTGGTGGCCGCGCGGCGGCGAATTTCGGCTTGATCGTGCCGAGGAAGCCGACCAGACCGGACAGCCGCGCGGCAACGGCGATCCGCGGAGGATGTCGGGGATCGTCGTGCCGATCGTCGAGGCGGATTGACGGGGCTGGCGGTAGCGTGCCTCAGCCTGATCTCGGTCGTCGCTTGCGTTGCCGCCGCGATTGCGCTTGGTCAGCTCTCTTCGCTGAAGTCGGACATGGCCGCGTTGCGGCGAGAGATCGCGCCGCTGAGGGAACGCCTCGCCAGACTCGAACAGGTCGAAGTCGCAAGACGCGAGGCTGCCCAGCAGCAAGATGCGCAAGACAAGGCCGAGGCGGAAAAGAAGCTGCCTG
>NZ_JAGKJL010000214.1:0-643 GCF_020329495.1 Bradyrhizobium australafricanum
AATGAAGCAGGAACGAATCACTAGAGGCTCGTCGTGGAGTGATCCACGGGGGCAGGTGATGAAGACGCCGGATGACGTGGCGGAGATGTTGCGCCTGAGGGCGTGCGGATGGGGGCTGAAGCGCATTGCGCGCCAGCTGGGCTGCAGCCATCACACGGTGAAGGATTATATTGCGGCGGGCGGGGTGAAGCCGTTCAAGTCGCCCGAGCGGCTGAAGCGGCTCGACGGCCTTGAGGGTTGGCTGCGCGAGAGGTTCATTCGCCATCGCGGCAATGCGGACGTGGTGCGCCAGGACCTGCTGGCCGAGAAAGGCGTGACAGTCAGCCGGCGAACGCTGCAACGCGCGGTGCAGCCCTATCGTCAGGCGCTGAAGGCGGAGGCGCTGGCGACGATGCGGTTCGAGACGCCCCCTGGCCGGCAGCTGCAGATCGACTTCGGAGAGCGCCTGGTCGAGATCGGCGGCGCGAAGATCAAAGCATTCGTGTTCGTGGCGACGCTCGGACATTCGCGGCGGGTACATGTGCGTGCGTTCCGGGCCGAGAAGCAGGAGCACTGGTTCGCTGGGCTCGAGAGCACATTCACCACCTTCAGCGGTGTCCCGGAGGAAGTGCTGATGGACAACCCGCGCGCACTTGTGGTGCGC
>NZ_JAGKJL010000215.1:0-635 GCF_020329495.1 Bradyrhizobium australafricanum
CGCGCGCTTTGAAGCATGGCTCGAAGCGCAATGGGCGTCCGGCTGTCAGGTAGAACAGCAATTGTGGCGAGAACTCCAGAAACAAGGCTATACCGGAAGCCGGGTGACCGTCGCACGATGGGCCGCAAACAGATCTGCATGTGCAGACTCGGAAGGAGCAACGCAACCACGCTCGGCCTGGAAAGCTCCATCGCGTCGTCGCTGTGCTTGGTATCTGAGCCAGGATTCAGATCAGATCGATGCTGAAACCAGGCTGTTTCTTTGCCACCTGTTTGTACAAGCTCCGGAACTCGCCACGACGGCCGATCTGGCGAAGCGGTTTGTGTCCCTTCTCAATGGAGACGATGTCGCTGCGCTCGATGAATGGATCGAACAAGCAACCAACAGCGAGCTTAACAGCTTCGCCAACGGCATCACGCGCGACATCGATGCCGTCCGTGCGGCAATAACGACATCCTGGACAACCAGTCCAGTCGAAGGCCAGATCAACAAGATCAAGGCCATCAAACGACAAATGTATGGTCGGGCAAGCTACCCGTTATTGCGTCGACGCGTCCTCTTGGCTGCTTGAGGGCAACCCGACAAACAATCCGCCCCCAGTCGCTCAAGCTGCACCAAATACGCGGAAGAACCCT
>NZ_JAGKJL010000216.1:0-621 GCF_020329495.1 Bradyrhizobium australafricanum
GTGCCAAAAGCTGTGCGCGAGGCTCCGGAACAGGCTGATCTCGAAGCAGGCGGTGCCGTCAGGCGCGTCCTCGCGTCGCCAGATCGTGGCGCCGATGTGGGACACGATCGTGGTGGCGGCGTCGCCGCTGTTGAATGCGCGTCCGTCGAGATCGATCGGGACTCCTTTGGCGAGGGTGTCCCGGATAGCCGAGCCACCGACCCGGAATACCGTATAGCCGCCGCTCTGATCGGATACCGACGCCGTCCCGCCTACCAGCGACCTGAAGGAGGCATGGAAAGCCGGCGTGTCGGCCTCGCCCATGACGAGCCAGATTTGCGGGCCGAGGCCGACGAATGCGATGTCGCGTCCTGTCACGAAGGCAGGGCGCTCGGGCAGATCCGTCTGGCAGGACTGTGCGATGCGCGAGCGCAGCGCTTGCTCCTGTCGCCGGCGGGCCTGCATGGTCATGAGCGCGAGACCGCGACGCTCCGTGATTGTCACCCCGCCGCCTGGCGCGCCGCGCGGGACTGAAGATAAGGCGGATGTCCGCGACAGCTCAGCCATGGAGATTTTTTCCTTCGGGGTCGAAGAAGACCGGCGGCACCACCTCGACCAGGGTGTCGCCGTTCCGGACCGGAT
>NZ_JAGKJL010000217.1:0-621 GCF_020329495.1 Bradyrhizobium australafricanum
ATCCGGTCCGGAACGGCGACACCCTGGTCGAGGTGGTGCCGCCGGTCTTCTTCGACCCCGAAGGAAAAAATCTCCATGGCTGAGCTGTCGCGGACATCCGCCTTATCTTCAGTCCCGCGCGGCGCGCCAGGCGGCGGGGTGACAATCACGGAGCGTCGCGGTCTCGCGCTCATGACCATGCAGGCCCGCCGGCGACAGGAGCAAGCGCTGCGCTCGCGCATCGCACAGTCCTGCCAGACGGATCTGCCCGAGCGCCCTGCCTTCGTGACAGGACGCGACATCGCATTCGTCGGCCTCGCCCATGACGAGCCAGATTTGCGGGCCGAGGCCGACACGCCGGCTTTCCATGCCTCCTTCAGGTCGCTGGTAGGCGGGACGGCGTCGGTATCCGATCAGAGCGGCGGCTATACGGTATTCCGGGTCGGTGGCTCGGCTATCCGGGACACCCTCGCCAAAGGAGTCCCGATCGATCTCGACGGACGCGCATTCAACAGCGGCGACGCCGCCACCACGATCGTGTCCCACATCGGCGCCACGATCTGGCGACGCGAGGACGCGCCTGACGGCACCGCCTGCTTCGAGATCAGCCTGTTCCGGAGCCTCGCGCACAGCTTTTGGCAC
>NZ_JAGKJL010000218.1:0-618 GCF_020329495.1 Bradyrhizobium australafricanum
ACGCGTACCATTCGATCTTCTCTATGGCGTCCTTGCGCGATCGGACCGGGAGATCGGTGAGGAGCTTCCACTCGATTTTCTTTCGCCGCTTCGGCCTTCCCCGCTCTCGAGCATGGATCACGGTCAGAGTGAGTGCGGGATATTTCGTCTGTTTGCCGATCGGCGGCAGGACGCGTATCTTGCGGTACCTGATCTCAAGAACGGCGTCGTCGGGATCGCCTTTGTCGTCCTTGACCTTGATCCGGTGTACACCCTTGATCGTAACCTCGTCCATTTCGTCGGCAATTGTATGATTGCCATCCCCGGCAAGCCGATCAACACAGGTTCGCACCAAAAAATGCGTTCCGACCTCCTCGGCCAGGCAAAACAGCTCATAGATGTCGCTCTCGCGATCACCAATATGAACGCATCGCCCGGGAGCAGCGAGAAGGTCGGTCGATTGCCGTAAATTCTCGAGCCAGCGGATGCTCTCCTTCTGCTCGATCGGCACTCGTGTCGGATTGATCTTTCGCTTCAGCGCCGTCGTCCCCTTGAACTTCTTGCGGGTCCAGAACTTGATTGCCGACAGTCCGAGCGGAAGCCCCTCGGTCGTCACGGCGAGACTCGAATGCATCAGGA
>NZ_JAGKJL010000219.1:0-610 GCF_020329495.1 Bradyrhizobium australafricanum
TCCCTGCTTTCGCACTAGCGTGTCTACACGGTTTTGGGGCGCGACAGATTGACTCGGTGCAGCAAGAAGTGGCGTCTCTGCAGCATGTTGTATGATTCTCTCACTGGCGCTTTGATTCGAAGGAGCGCCAGCGATGCAGCCGGATTTGTCTTTGGGTGAGTTCGGGGACGTTCGTCTCGACAAAAGGGGGCGACGCTTCTCCGGGCTATGCTTTGCACGCGCAGCGTCTGCTTGCGCCAGATGGCCCGGGGCGATTGGGCTGCCAATATGGCGTTCTGGCGGTTTGTGAACAACCCCCAAGTCACGATCGATAATTGATTGAGGGCTGGAGCGCGCAGACGCGGACTGCGGTCAGCGGGCGTCATGTGCTGGCGATCCAGGATACGAGCGAGGTCAAGTTCCAGACCCAGGCGGGACGGCGGCGCGGGCTGGGCAAAGTCGGCAAGGGCAATGCTCGCGGCGTGCTGTTGCATGCGATGATGGCGGTGGATGCCGACAGCGGGGTCTGTCTTGGCCTTACTGGCGGCAACGTTTGGACGCGCAAAGGCAAGGTAAAAATCCCGCATGAGCGGCGCGCCTTGGCCGACAAGGAGTCGGCGCGCTGGGTGAC
>NZ_JAGKJL010000220.1:0-600 GCF_020329495.1 Bradyrhizobium australafricanum
TGGCGAGGCGGCGGCATCTGCCGAACCAAGCGAATGTGCGTTCAACCACCCACCGCCTCGGCAGAAGCTGGAAGCCTTTGACGCCTTGGGGCCGCTCGACGATCTCGACAGTCCATGGACCGCAGTCTGAGAGCGCGTCGAGGAGTTGATTTCCGCGGTAGATCCGGTCGGCAAAGACGTGGCGCAGCCGGGGGAAGTTCATCCGCACGTTCTTCAGCAGCGGTACGGCGCCATGGCAGTCCTGAACGTTGGCGGGATGAACATGAACCCCGAGGAGGAGGCCATTGGTATCCGTCACAATGTGCCGCTTGCGGCCGTAGATGCGCTTGCCTGCATCGTAGCCGCGCGGTCCGCCAGCTTGCGTGGTCGGCGCACTTTGACTGTCGATCACGGCTGCCGTCGGCTTCGGTGTCCGTCCAAGCTTTTTTCGCGCCCGTCGGACAAGCACGCTGACAATCCTCTGCCACCGGCCTGTATCCCGCCATCTATAAAAATAGCCCTGCACCGTCGAATAGGGCGGGAACTCCTGCGGCAACGCCCGCCACTGGCAGCCGGTCGAAACGATATAGAGGATCGCTTCGATCACACGACGCAGCTCCG